>NZ_JADMJK010000257.1 GCF_018780625.1 Polaromonas sp.
TGAGGTGTCAGGGTTCATGCCCTGATTCTCTTACACTGCACACATGACCAGATCTCTTCAAGCTACGCGGCTCAACCTGCAGACCCTCGCCCAGGAGGGCGAGCCCTTCATCGCCAGCACTTTGCTGAAAAATATGGAGCGTCTTGCGCAAGAAGCGCAAGACCTTGCGCCTGATGCGCTTGTCAATTGGCAGGCTACTGCCGAGTTGCGGCCCTGTGCCGGTGCTGATGACCAATTGTGGCTGCACCTGCAGGCCAAAGTCGCATTCCCAATGACTTGCCAGCGCTGTATGGGTGTTGTGCTGACGCCGCTGGAGGTGGACCAGTGGTACCGCTTTGTGGCCAGCGAAGAGATTGCCATGGCCGAAGACGACGCGTCCGAAGAAGACCTGCTGGTCATGGCGCCACAGTTTGATTTGCTGGCCGTGCTGGAAGACGAGTTGCTGATGGCGCTGCCATTGGTGCCCATGCATGAGGAGTGCCCGCAGGCTGCTGTGTTCCAGGCGGGCGAGGATGACCTGGCGGACCAGGCCCCTGAGAAGCCAAATCCCTTTGCCTTGTTGGCCCAACTTAAAAAAGAAAAGTAAGTGGACCAAGGCTGATTCCTGGTGTCAATGAGCGTGTGCTTGCGCGATGCCTGGATCGGTCTGAACAAAAGCGGCTCAGTCTCACGCTATAATCTGAGGCTTCGCGTACCAATGTAGTGTGCTGCCTCTTGTTGATTGATCTTGTTGATTGATCCAGGGTCCAGTCACCAGAATCCGAAATTTGGTGCGTAATTTACCAACACTGCATCCCGTCAGGAGCGAATTATGGCCGTCCAGCAAAACAAAAAGTCACCTTCCAAGCGCGGTATGCACCGCTCGCACAACGCACTGAACGTGCCGGGCATCGCTGTGGAATCTACCACCGGCGAAATCCACCTGCGTCACCACATCAGCCCCACTGGTTTTTACCGTGGTCGCAAAGTGTTGAAAACCAAATCCGAAGCCTGATTTCGCGCTTCAAGCACTGGCCCGCACTCATCCTGCGGGCCTTTCTTTTTCCTGAAGTCAAATACTTGACTGGACCGGTCTTCTCATGATCAGGATTGCTGTCGACGCCATGGGCGGGGATGTCGGTCCCGCTGTCACGCTCCCGGCTTGCCTGGCTTTTCTGGATGCACATCCAGATGCCTTGCTGTTGCTGGTGGGTCAGCCTGAAGTCCTGGCTGCACACCCCTTGCATGCCCGGCTGCAATCTCACGCCCGCTGTGAGATTATTGGCGCCAGTGAGGTTGTCACGATGGATGACCCCCTGGATGTTGCCTTGCGCCGAAAGAAAAATTCGTCGATGCGGGTGGCCATCAACCAGGTCAAGGAAGGCGCGGCTCAGGTGGCTGTGTCGGCTGGAAATACGGGTGCCCTGATGGCCATCGCCCGTTATGTGCTCAAAACAGTTGAGGGCATCGACCGGCCAGCCATCGCTTCGCAGTTGCCCAACGCAACGGGCGGGGCTACCACCGTGCTGGATCTGGGTGCAAATGTAGATTGCACCGAAGCACATTTACTGCAATTTGCGGTGATGGGTTCGGCATTGGTTGCGGCCATTGGCGACAATCCTGCGCCCAGTGTTGGCTTGCTCAATATCGGCGAAGAGGCCATAAAAGGCAGTGAAGTCATCAAAAAAGCTGGGAAATTGTTGCGATCAGCGTCTGATTCCGGCGATCTGAATTTCTATGGAAATATCGAAGGCAACGATATTTTCAAGGGCACTACAGACATTGTCGTGTGCGATGGTTTCGTCGGCAATGTGGCGCTCAAGGCCAGCGAGGGTTTGGCTAGCATGATTGGGGCCTTTATCAAGGCCGAGTTTTCTCGCAATATTTTTACAAAAATGGCGGCTATCGTCGCCTATCCCGTTTTAACTGCGTTTAAAAAGCGCGTTGACCATCGTCGTTACAACGGCGCGGCCTTGCTGGGTCTGCAGGGTCTGGTGTTCAAGAGCCACGGTTCTGCAGACGCGTTTGCGTTTGAGCGGGCGCTCAATCGGGCTTATGATGCGGCTCGGAACAACTTGCTTGAGAGAGTTCGCGAACGCATTGCCCACGCAGCGCCGTTGCTGGTGGCGGCGCAATGCGCGCCCTTGCCCGGCGCCGCGCCTGCGGCTTTTTCGATATCAGTGGACTTACCCGTTTCAACCACGGCACATTAATTCATGACCCGTTACGCACGCATTACCGGCACCGGCAGCTATTTGCCGCCGCGCCGACTGACCAATACCGAACTGGCTGCCGAGTTGGCGACCAAAGGTGTTGAATCATCCGACGAGTGGATTGTGGCCCGCACGGGCATCCAGGCGCGGCATTTTGCGGCCCCCGATGTTGGCAGCAGTGATCTTGGCGTGGAAGCGGCAAGAAATGCCTTGGATGCGGCTGGTTTGCTGCCTGCAGACATTGACCTCATCATTGTTGCGACCTCGACGCCGGACATGGTGTTTCCGTCGGTGGCTTGCATGGTGCAAAACAAGCTGGGTATTGCGGGCTGTCCTGCCTTTGATGTTCAGGCGGTTTGTAGCGGATTCATTTTTGCGTTGACTGTGGCCGATGCCATGATCAAGACTGGTTCAGCTAACAAGGCGCTGGTGATAGGTTCCGAGGTGTTTTCACGCCTGCTGGATTTTTCGGACCGGACCACCTGCGTGCTGTTTGGCGATGGCGCGGGCGCGGTCGTGCTCGAAGCTTCCGACACGCCCGGCATCCTTGCCAGCGACCTGCACGCCGATGGCAAGCACGTCGGTATCCTGTGCGTACCCGGCCATGTGTCAGGCGGTCAGGTATTGGGCGATCCGCTCCTGAAAATGGACGGGCAGGCTGTGTTCAAGCTGGCAGTGGGTCTGCTTGAAAGCACGGCCCGCGCGACCCTGGCCAAAGCGAACATGACCGAGGCGGATATTGACTGGATGATTCCCCATCAGGCCAACCTTCGCATCATGCAGAGCACCGCCAAGAAGCTGAAGATTCCGCTGGAGAAGGTGATCGTCACGCTTGACCAGCATGGCAACACCTCTGCCGCCTCCATCCCGCTTGCGCTGGATGCATCGGTGCGAAGCGGAAAAGTAAAAAAAGGCGATACCCTGATGCTTGAGGGCGTGGGTGGCGGCTTTACATGGGGTTCGGTTCTTCTTACCTACTGAGATGATTGCCGCACGGCGTCAGCCCCGCACTGATCGGCGACAGGTGGCCGCTTGAACTTGCTGCGAACAGGTCGGATGGCCAGATTGGATCGTTTGGCGGCTCTTCTGTTGCTGACGGCGTTTGCATTGGCCGGCTGGAAAACGTTTAACCGATCGCCTGCTTCGACCTTTGCACCGGCGACCCAGCAGTCGGCATCGTCGGCAGGCGTCCCGGGTGGCGCCATCAAATCTCCTTCGCCTGCCAGGCCGCCGCTGCAGCTGCGTGGCAGCAACTTCCGGTTCGACGCAAGTTTTGCCTCCGCTGCACCTGGCCAGGCCGTGCATGCCGCTTCGCTCGTTGAACTGATGGATGGCCGCTTGCGGGCGGTCTGGTTTTCAGGCTCCCGCGAAGGGGCGAGTGATGTGTCCATTCGAAGCGCTGTGATGGATGCCTCGAGCTTGCACTGGAGCGAAGAAACCGCGATTTTCGACAGAAAACGAATTCAGCAGGGACTTTGGCGCTACGTCAAAAAGCTGGGTAACCCGGTCATTGCCCGCGCACCCGATGGATCGCTCATTTTGTGGATGGTCAATGTTTCCCTGGGCGGATGGGCGGGCAGCGCCATTACCTGGGCGAAGTCCCTGGATGAGGGGGTGACCTGGAGTGATCCCCGCAGGCTGGTCACATCGCCTTTCCTCAATATCAGCACCTTGGTCAAAGGCGCACCCATCGCCTATCAGGATGGTCAAATCGGACTGCCGGTCTATCATGAGTTTGTGACGAAATTCGCCGAAGTCCTCAGAATCAATCTTCATGGGCAGGTGGTCGATAAAGTCCGCATCCCAGGCAGCGGGACCAGCTTGCAACCGGTTTTTCTTGTCAGTAGTCCGGAGCGGGCGCAAATTTACATGCGTTCTGGAAAGCGCACAGCCCTGATGACCTCGGACACGGGCGATGCCGGGAAAAGCTGGTCTCCAACCCATGCGACTGCCTGGCCCAACCCGGACTCAGCGCTGGCCGGGGTTGTGAGTCAAACGGGCGTGCAGTGGCTGGCCTTGAATCCGGCGCCGAAGGACCGGGAAACGCTGGCACTATTGCAGTCCGGCGCAGGGCAGTCCTTTGATGGTGTGCAACCGTGGACGGTGGAGTCGTCTCCCACGCCCCAGGTTCGTGCCTCGCTGAGTGCCTACGAACGCCTGTTGGGCGATGAACTCAAAGCGCATGGGGCCAGTGAGTCGCAGGCGAAAGCATATGTTGACAGCGCCAAGCGGCAGCTTTGCGGCGCGGATGCTTGTTTGCAGGAGTTTTCGTACCCCTATTTGCTTCAAAGCCGCGATGGCTATATCCATCTGGTCTATACATGGCACCGAACGCGCATCAAACATGTGCGCTTCGACCCTCTGCAACCCTTACCCGCTGCCCCGGCCGCCGTCAATCATGCTGCCGCCCCTCACTGATCTGGTCGCGCTCCTGGGGATAGACCTTGTGCTGTGCGCCGGATGCCTGCGTCTGCTGAGTTGGCGGCGTGGCGTGACGCCATGGGTTAAAGGGGTCACTGCGGCCTGTTTTGTACTGATGTGGCTCCCGCTGGGCGCGGCCCAGTTGCCGCTGGTGGCTTATGTTCGCGGGATCAGCTCTGACCTGAGCATCACATTGCTTGTGCTGGCTTGCCTGGGACTGGTTCGCCGTCTGCGCGGGCAGGGCCTTGTTGCCGCCAGGGAGCGCATGGCCCTTCATGTTGCTGTTGCTGCGGCTGCCTTGTTTTTGTACCCAATGGCGCTGGGCTGGGGCGACTGGGATCCTTACCGGGCGGGGTGGGGTGCACCCGGGATGTTGATCGGCTTGCTGGCCGTGACCATATTTTTCTGGATCAAGGGGCTGCGGCTGCTTCCCGTCCTGGTTGCGTTGGCGCTGTTCGCATGGACGTTTGACTTGCTCGAATCGACCAATCTTTGGGACTATCTCCTGGATCCCTGGGTGGCCGCCGCTGCGATCTTTCAGTGCGTGCGGTGGGGCGCAGGCCAATTGCAGATACGTTGGAGGCAGGTGAAAGCACCTTCATCTGCAGGCATCCCGCTTGATGTGCCGGCAGCGTCGCCTGCCGTGGCTGATTGATCTGTTCTTAAAATAAGCGCAGATTTTTTTAAGCCGTTGACGAACTTGATAACCGGAGTAATTATTTGAAACCGTTCGCTTTTGTTTTTCCGGGCCAGGGCTCACAGTCGCTCGGCATGCTGGATGCCTGGGGTGACCATCCTCTCATTGCGCAAACCCTGGCAGAGGCTTCCGATTCGCTGGACCAGGATCTGGCCCTGCTGATCAAGGACGGGCCCAAGGAAGCCTTGGCGCTTACGGCCAACACCCAGCCCGTGATGCTGGTGGCGGGCGTCGCCGCTTACCGGGCCTGGATGGCGGAAACCGGTGCTGCGCCTGCGGTGGTGGCTGGTCACTCTCTGGGTGAATACACTGCGCTGGTGGCTTCGGGTGTGCTGACCCTGGCGCAGGCGGCACCCCTGGTGCGGTTTCGGGCGCAGGCCATGCAGGATGCCGTTCCGGTGGGTGTGGGCGCCATGGCCGCCATTCTGGGACTGGCATCGACCAAGGTCGTCGAAGGGTGTGCCGAGGCCGTCCAGACGTTTGGACCGGGCACTGCTGAAGTGGTGGAGGCCGTCAATTTCAATGACCCTTTGCAAACCGTCATTGCGGGCAGCAAGGCCGCAGTGGACAAGGCCTGTGAAATACTCAAGGCCAACGGGGCAAAGCGTGCCTTGCTCTTGCCGGTTTCTGCGCCGTTTCATTCGTGTTTGATGAAACCTGCCGCCGAGAAGCTCAAGGCGAAACTTGCAACGATCCATTTTGCGACGCCCCAAATACCGATCATCAATAATATTGATGTGGCCGTCGAAGTGGATGCGGATCGCATTCGGGCGGCGCTGGTTGCGCAGGCGTTTGGTCCGGTGCGCTGGGTGGAGTGTGTGCAGGCCATCAAGGCGCGGGGACTGACCCATGTGGTTGAATGCGGTCCTGGCAAGGTGCTGGCCGGCATGGTCAAAAGAATTGATTCTGAATTAACGGGTACACCCTTGTTTGATCCAGCCTCCCTGGCTGAAGTGAAAGAGATGTTGGCATGAGCGAAGTTAAATTTGAAGGACAGGTTGCACTGGTCACAGGCGCCTCGCGCGGCATAGGCGCTGCCATTGCGCTTGAACTGGCCCAAAAGGGCCTGAGGGTGATCGGTACGGCGACCAGTGACGAGGGAGCTGCCAAAATAAGCCATGTCCTGTCGGCATTTCCCGGCTGTAGTGGCCGGAACCTGAATGTGAACGACGCGGCAGCGGCTGAGTTGCTGATAGACGCTATTGTTAAGGAATACGGTGGTTTGCAGGTCTTGGTGAACAATGCGGGCATCACGCGCGACATGCTGGCGATGCGCCTCAAGGACGATGATTGGGATGCGGTGCTCGATACCAATCTCAAAGCGGTTTTTCGCATGAGCCGCGCGGTGATGCGTACCATGATGAAGCAGCGTTATGGCCGCATCATCAGCATCACTTCAGTGGTGGGCGCCTCTGGCAATGCCGGGCAAGCCAACTATGCGGCCGCCAAGGCTGGCGTCGCGGGCATGACGCGTGCGCTGGCGCGCGAGCTCGGGTCGCGCAACATCACTGTCAATTGCGTGGCGCCTGGCTTTATCGAAACCGACATGACCGCCAGCTTGTCCGAAGAGCAGCAAAAAGCACTCCTCGGACAAATTCCCCTGGGCCACCTTGGCAAGCCCGAGGACATTGCCCATGCGGTGGCGTTTATTGGAAGTCCACAAGCGTCTTACATCACGGGTCAGGAACTTCATGTCAATGGCGGCATGTACATGTAAGGTCCGCTGGTCAAAGGTTTCATCTGGACCTTGCGGGCGGCCATCAATGCTGCGGGCTGACAGTGTTAAAACATAAAAAATCGAAGCCGGGTTTTATCCGTCCGGCCCGTCGCTTAGGGGCATGGCCCTGACGCGGTAAAATGACGGATTAATTTACAACTCCCAGAGAAAACTATGAGCGATATCGAAGCACGTGTTAAGAAAATCATTGCCGAACAACTTGGCGTGGAAGAAGGCCAGGTCACCAGCGAAAAAGCCTTTGTGGCTGACCTGGGCGCCGACTCACTTGACACCGTAGAACTGGTGATGGCGCTGGAAGACGAGTTTGGTATCGAAATTCCCGACGAAGACGCCGAGAAGATCACCACCGTCCAGAACGCGATTGACTACG
>NZ_JADMJK010000243.1 GCF_018780625.1 Polaromonas sp.
AGCGCAGCGCAGTGACAACGATGGGGGTGTGCACAGAACCATGGCGTGGCCGCTGGCGCTGGCGCTCGCTGGCCTGATCGCTTACGCCAGCCTTTACCCCTTTGCCGACTGGCGCGACCAGGACATTTCACCGCTGCGGTTTTTGACAGCGCCGCTGCCGCAGTACTGGACCGGGTTTGATGTGGGCGCCAACTTGCTCGGTTACGCCCCGCTGGGGTTTTTGCTGGCGCTGTCGGCACTCCGCCGCCTGCGCGGGTTCTGGGCCGTCACGCTGGCAATGCTGGCGTCTGGCTTGCTGTCGCTGTCGCTGGAAACCCTGCAGAGCTATTTGCCGTCACGTGTTCCGTCCAATGTGGACCTGGTGCTCAACACGCTGGGGGGCTGGCTGGGCGCCTGCTGCGCCTGGGCGCTTGAGCGCTTGGGCGTGATCGAGCGCTGGAGCCGTTTCAGGACGCGCTGGTTTGCGCATGACGCGCGCGGCGCGCTAGTGCTGCTGCTGCTCTGGCCGCCGGCCCTGCTGTTTCCCCCCTCGGTGCCGATGGGTCTGGGCCAGGTGTTTGAGCGGCTGGAGGCCGCACTGGCCGACGCACTGGCCGACACGCCTTTTCTGGACTGGATGCCGGTGCGTGAGCTTGAGTTGCAGCCGCTGGTACCCATGGGCGAACTGCTCTGCGTGGCGCTGGGCGCGCTGATTCCCTGCCTGCTGGGCTATAGCGTGATCCGCACTGCCCGTCAGCGCGCGGTGTTCGGGGCGGCGATGTTGGTCTCCGGCATCGCCGCCTCGGCCCTGTCGGCGGCGCTCAGCTATGGACCGGAGCACGCCTGGGCCTGGCTGGATGTGCCGGTGCAGGCCGGCTTGGGGGTGGCGGCATTGCTGGCCCTGCTGCTGCTGCCGGTGCCGCGCCGCGCCGCTGCCGCCCTGACGCTGCTGGCATTGGCGATTCATCTCGGCCTGCTCAACCAGGCGCCGACAGACCCCTACTTTGCGCAGACGCTGCAGGCCTGGGAGCAGGGCCGTTTCATCCGTTTTAATGGGCTGGTGCAGTGGTTGGGCTGGTGCTGGCCCTATGCCGCCTTGCTGTATATCTTGATGCGGCTTTCAGGCCGCGAGCAGGCCGCAGCGCCTGAAAAGTAAAATCATTCCATGAGCACCTCCACTTTCCAAGACGCCGCCGCGAATGCCTTGGCCTGCGCGGCTGCGCCCGCCGGCCCGTCCTATTACAAACACCATGTATTTTTTTGCCTGAACCAGCGCAGCAACGGCGAGGCCTGCTGCGCGGCGCAAGGTGCAGAGGTGGCCTTTGACCGCTGCAAGTCGCAGGTCAAGGCGGCTGGCCTGGCCGGTCCGGGCCAGGTACGCGTCAACAAGGCGGGGTGCCTGGACCGCTGCGCAGCGGGGCCGGTGCTGGTGGTGTATCCGGAGGCGGTCTGGTACAGCTATGTGGACGAAAGCGACATTGATGAGATTGTCGAGTCCCACCTCAAAAACGGCCAGGTGGTGGAGCGCCTGCTGACGCCATCGCATCTGGGGCGCTAAGGCGCCTGCGTTGTAAGGGTTTTGGCTATTGGTCCAGCATTTACGGGCTATAGTAGCTATTTTGTTTATAGCAATTGATGTGCCTGTGAGGTCAGTCCGTGAACTCTAAAACCCAGAAATCAAGCTTTCAAGGCCCGGCCGGCGTGCTTGAACTCGCGACCGATGCGCCAGCCGGTGTGCCGCTTGGCGTCGCCGTCATTGCCCATCCGCACCCGCTGTTTGGCGGCACCATGGACAACAAGGTGGTGCAAACGCTGGCGCGGGCTTTTGTGCAAAGTGGCTGGACGGCGGTGCGCTTTAACTTTCGGGGTGTTGGCGGCAGCGCGGGCAGCCATGACGAGGGGCGAGGCGAACTGGCGGATTTGCTGGCGGTGGTGCAGCACGTTGCGCCGCCTGGCGCGCAGCAGGCGGCGCTGGCGCTGGCCGGCTTTTCGTTCGGGGCTTTTGTCACGACCCACGCCTTTGCGCAGCTGTTTCCTGCCCGCAGCATTGACAAACTCGTGCTGGTGGGCACCAGCGTCAGCCGCGCGCCTGCCGCCCCCATCGATCCGGCGGCGCACCTCCGGACCCTGGTGCTGCACGGCGAGCAAGACGACACGGTGCTGATGTCCGCCGTACTGGACTGGGCACGGCCACAATCACTTCCTGTTACGGTTGTGCCCGGAGTGGGTCATTTCTTTCATGGACAATTGCCTTTGCTGAAAAATCTGGTGCTTCGCCACCTTTCTTCGCCCCCACTCTGAGGGGGCAGGTCTGCCTGGCCTTTCTTCTCGCACTTTCTTGGCGTTCTTACCTCCAAACACTGATTTCCCACTCCATGCAATGCTCCATTTCGGCCCCACTCGGCCTTCTCCGCCTGCGCAGCCTTGCTGCCGCCGCCGTTCTTGCTTTGTCTGCCGTGCTGCCCGCAGCGCAGGCCCAGACGCCTCAGCCCCCCGAGATCGCGGCGCGCTCCTATTTGCTGCTGGATGTCACGTCCAACCAGATCCTGGCCGCCAAGGACATTGATTCCCCGGTTGAGCCGGCCTCGCTGACCAAGCTGATGACCGAGTACCTGGTGTTTGACGCGCTCAAATCCAAGAAAATCACCCTTGCGCAGACCTTCTCTGTCAGCGAGCGCGCCTGGAAAATGCCGGGCTCCCGCATGTTCATCGATCCCAAAATGCAGGTGCCGGTGGAGGATCTGGTGAAAGGCATGATCGTGCAGTCGGGCAACGACGCGACCATGGCACTGGCCGAGGGCGTGGGCGGTACCGCCGAGCATTTTGTGCAGCTCATGAACGAGCAGGCCAAGGCGCTGGGCATGAACTCGACCGGCTACAAGAATCCGGAAGGTCTGACAGAGGCCGGTCACACCACGACCGCGCGTGACCTGAGCATTCTGTCTACCCGCCTGATGACGGATTTTCCCGACTACATCGGCTATTCGGCGATCAAGAAGTACCGCTATCCCGGCACGCCTGCCACCAACGACACCAACCGTAATACCCTGCTGTTCCGTGATCCCACGGTGGACGGCCTCAAGACCGGCCACACCAACGCGGCGGGCTACTGCATGATCGCCACGGCCAAGCGCGACTTCCCCAATCTGGGGGCAGGCGGCGCGCCCGGTGGCCGGCGCCTGCTCGCGATTGTCCTGGGAGCCTCCAGCGACAGCGCCCGCGCCAATGAAACGCAAAAGCTGCTGAACTGGGGTTACACCGCCTATGAGGCCGTGAAACTCTTTGACGCGGGCCAGGCCGTCGTTGCGCCGGCCGTATGGAAAGGCAAGGCCTCCACCGTGAAGCTGGGTCGTCCCCAGGCGATTGTGGTGTCCGTGGCCTCCGGCAGTGCCCCCAAGGTCAAAACCGAGGTCGCCCGGCCTGATCCGCTGGTGGCGCCCTTTAAAAAGGGGCAGTCGCTGGGATCGCTCAAGGTCATGCTTGGCGACAACCCCACACCCGTGGCGGAAGTGCCGCTGATGGCGCTTGAGGCCGTGGAAGAGTCCGGGATTATGGGACGCGCCTGGGATTCCATTCGGCTCTGGATCAAGTAAGGGGCGCCTGCGTGACGCTGGCGGCAAGGCGGCTGTCCTGCCAACTGCTGCGATCCGCTTGAGCCTTTTTACTATCCGGTTTATACTAGAAAGCTTTTCCGCTTTTGGTGCGGGGAAGATTTCCGTATTTTTATTTCGTTTTCCAAACGTTTAGGGACGTTTTTCAATGCCAACCATCAATCAATTAGTTCGTCAGGGGCGCGAGGTCGAAAAGATCAAGTCAAAAAGCCCCGCGATGGAAAATTCTCCACAGCGCCGCGGTGTTTGCACCCGTGTGTACACCACCACGCCTAAAAAGCCTAACTCTGCGCTGCGTAAAGTTGCCAAAGTTCGCCTGACCAATGGATTTGAAATCATTTCCTACATCGGCGGCGAAGGCCACAACCTGCAGGAACACAGCGTGGTGCTGGTTCGTGGCGGTCGTGTCAAGGACTTGCCTGGTGTGCGTTACCACATCGTTCGTGGATCGCTCGATTTGCAAGGCGTGAAAGACCGCAAGCAGTCGCGCTCCAAGTACGGCGCCAAGCGTCCAAAGGCTAAATAAGCCAATCGGTTCGAGCCTGACGGTTCGCGCCCGAAGAGGTTGTCATGACTTTTTCAAAAAAAACAGGTGCTTGACTCACCCTGGCCGGTGTTTTGAGCGAAGTGACCCAAGTGCAAGTTGTTTGCGCCGGTCGAGTAAGTGGGAGTTTGCTAACTCTCGCGGTGCTACCCAAAGTAGTGCCAACTGAAGCAAAGAGGTGAAAAAATGCCACGTCGTCGCGAAGTCCCTAAACGTGAAATTCTTCCTGATCCAAAATTTGGCGATGTCGATCTCGCCAAATTCATGAACGTGATCATGCAAGGCGGCAAGAAAGCCGTCGCAGAGCGCATCATTTATGGCGCCCTGGAGCAAATCGAGAAAAAGAACCCCGGCAAAGATCCGCTGGAGGCTTTCCACATGGCCATCGGCAACATCAAGCCCATGGTTGAAGTGAAATCCCGTCGCGTGGGTGGTGCAAACTACCAGGTGCCGGTTGAAGTGCGTCCTGTCCGTCGTATGGCCCTGGCCATGCGCTGGTTGAAGGAAGCCGCCAAGAAGCGTGGCGAAAAATCAATGTCATTGCGCCTGGCCAATGAGTTGATGGAAGCCACCGAAGGTCGTGGCGGTGCCATGAAAAAGCGTGACGAAGTTCACCGCATGGCCGAAGCCAACAAGGCTTTCAGCCACTTCCGCTTCTAATTGTCGATTGCAGTGTTGACTGCGTGTATTTGACGGCTTGCTCCCAGGCATTCAAGGTGACCAAAGCACCTTGATTTCCTGGCAGTTCAATCCCAACTCCTGCCGGCTCGGTGCCAAAAGCGCCCGGCCGGCAGACGCGTAGAAAAACAAGAGAAATATCTTGGCAACGAGTCTTTGTTCGTAACACCGAACTGAAAGTAATTTATGTCCCGCGCTACCCCCATTAAAAACTACCGCAACATTGGTATTTCCGCGCACATTGACGCTGGCAAAACCACCACCACCGAGCGGATCCTTTTTTACACCGGCGTCAGCCACAAGATTGGTGAAGTCCATGACGGCGCTGCCACGATGGACTGGATGGAGCAAGAGCAGGAACGTGGCATCACGATCACTTCCGCGGCTACCACCTGCTTCTGGAAAGGCATGGATTCATCCTATCCCGAGCACCGCATCAACATCATTGACACCCCGGGCCACGTGGACTTCACGATTGAAGTCGAGCGCTCGATGCGCGTGCTCGACGGTGCCTGCATGGTTTACTGCGCAGTGGGCGGCGTGCAGCCCCAGTCTGAAACCGTCTGGCGCCAGGCCAACAAGTACAAGGTGCCGCGTCTGGCCTTTGTCAACAAGATGGACCGCACCGGTGCCAACTTCTTCAAGGTCGTCGAGGGCATGAAGCTGCGCCTGAAGGCCAACCCTGTTCCCATGGTCATCCCAATTGGCGCCGAAGAAAACTTCACCGGCGTCGTGGACCTGATCCTGATGAAAGCCATCATCTGGGATGAAGCTTCGCAAGGCATGAAGTTCGAATACCGCGAAATTCCAGCCGAACTGCTGGAGTCCGCCAAGGAATGGCGCGAAAAGATGGTCGAGGCCGCTGCCGAAGCCAACGAAGAACTCATGAACAAATACCTTGAAGAAGGTGATTTGACCGAAGCAGAAATCAAGTTCGGTATCCGTACCCGCACCATCGCCAGCGAAATCCAGCCAATGTACTGCGGCTCGGCTTTCAAGAACAAGGGTGTGCAGCGCATGCTGGACGCCGTGATTGACTTCATGCCCGCACCAGTCGACATTCCGCCAGTCAAGGGCATGGATGAAGATGAAGCGCCTGTGGTCCGTCAGGCCGATGACAGCGAGAAATTCTCCGCGCTGGCGTTCAAGTTGATGACCGACCCGTTTGTCGGCCAGCTCACTTTCGTGCGCGTGTATTCCGGCGTGCTGAAAAAAGGCGACACCGTTTACAACCCCATCAAGGGCAAGAAAGAGCGTATTGGCCGTATCGTTCAGATGCACGCCAACGAACGTCTGGAAGTCAGCGAAATCGTCGCAGGCGACATCGCTGCCTGCGTGGGCCTGAAGGACGTGACCACGGGCGAAACCCTGTGCGATCCTGATGCCATCATCATGCTGGAGCGCATGGTGTTCCCTGAGCCTGTGATTGCCCAGGCCGTGGAACCCAAGACCAAGGCCGACCAGGAAAAAATGGGTATCGCCCTGCAGCGTCTGGCTGCCGAGGATCCATCTTTCCGCGTCAAGACCGACGAAGAATCGGGCCAGACCATCATCGCCGGCATGGGCGAGCTGCACCTGGAAATCATCGTTGACCGCATGAAGCGCGAATTCGGTGTGGAGGCCAACGTGGGCAAGCCGCAAGTGGCTTACCGCGAAACCATCCGCAAGACCATCGAGGATGCTGAAGGCAAGTTCGTGCGCCAGTCCGGCGGTAAAGGCCAGTACGGCCACGTGGTGCTCAAGATCGAGCCCAATGAGCCGGGCAAGGGCATTGAGTTCATCGACGCCATCAAGGGCGGCGTGGTTCCTCGCGAATACATTCCTGCGGTTGAAAAAGGCATTCACGAAGCCGTGACCTCGGGCGTGCTGGCCGGTTACCCGGTGGTGGACGTCAAGGTCACGCTGCACTTCGGCTCCTACCACGACGTGGACTCGAACGAGATGGCCTTCAAGATGGCCGCGATCTTCGGCTTCAAGGAAGGCTGCCGCAAGGCCGGTCCGGTCATTCTTGAGCCCATGATGGCTGTTGAAGTCGAAACGCCTGAAGACTACGCCGGTAACGTGATGGGCGATTTGTCCTCACGCCGCGGCATGGTGCAGGGCATGGAAGACATGGTTGGTGGCGGCAAGGCCATCAAGGCCGAAGTGCCATTGTCAGAAATGTTCGGCTACTCGACCACGCTGCGCTCTGCAACGCAAGGTCGTGCAACCTACTCCATGGAGTTCAAGCACTACTCTGAAGCACCGCGCAATGTCTCTGAAGCCATCATGGCTGCGCGCGCCAAGTAAGCAAGCATCCGGCGCCGGCTCTGCAAAGGCCCGGCGTCTCCAATTTCCTGTCTGCGATTGTGTGCCACGCTGTCCCCGTGCGGTGTGAACAAGCAACACAGTGCAAACGTTAAACCACACACGGGCATGTTCTTTATCTGGAGTTGATTATGGGAAAAGAGAAATTTTCGCGGACAAAACCGCACGTCAACGTTGGCACGATTGGCCACGTCGATCATGGTAAAACCACCC
>NZ_JADMJK010000062.1:0-12989 GCF_018780625.1 Polaromonas sp.
GTACACCAGCGGCACCACCGGCCGCAGCAAGGGCGCGATGCTGTCGCACGGCAACCTGCTGAGCAACGCGCTGGTGCTCAAAGACTACTGGGGCTGGAAGAAAGGCGATGTGCTGATCCACGCCTTGCCGATTTTTCACGTCCATGGCCTGTTCGTGGCGCTGCATGGCGCGCTGATCAACGGCAGCAAGATGATCTGGATGTCGAAGTTCGACCCCAAGCGCGTGGTTGAAAAACTGCCCGAGGCCACCGTGTTCATGGGCGTGCCCACGCTCTATGTGCGCCTGCTGGCCGAGCCGGGGCTGACGCAGGAAGCCTGCCGCAACATGCGTTTGTTCGTGGCCGGCTCCGCGCCGCTGCTGATTGAAACCTTCAATGACTGGAAGGCGCGCACCGGCCACACCATTCTGGAGCGCTACGGCATGTCCGAAACCGCCATGCTCACGTCCAACCCCTACCAGGATGGTGAGCGGCGCGGCGGCACGGTCGGCTTTGCCTTGCCCGGCGTCAGCCTGCGCGTGCAAACCGACGACGGCCAGCCCCTGCCGGTCGGCGAGATTGGCGGCATCCAGGTCAAGGGGCCCAACATCTTCAAGGGCTACTGGCGCATGCCCGAAAAAACCAAAGAAGAGTTCACGGCAGACGGCTATTTCAAGACCGGCGACGTCGGCAAGATCGACGCCGACGGCTACATCACCATCGTCGGGCGCAGCAAGGACCTGATCATCAGCGGCGGCTACAACGTCTACCCGGCCGAGATTGAAGGCTACATCAACGACATACCCGGCGTGGCCGAAAGCGCACTGGTGGGCGTGCCGCACCCCGACTTTGGCGAAGCCGGCGTCGCCGTCGTCATTGCCAAGCCCGGCGTCACGCTGGACGCGGGCCAGATCCTGGCCACGCTCAAGTCCACGCTGGCCAACTTCAAGATCCCCAAGCAGTGCTTTGTGGTGAACGAGCTGCCGCGCAACACCATGGGCAAGGTCCAGAAAAACCTGCTGCGCGACCAGTACAAGGGATTGTTCGCCTGAGCTCTGCACAGCCCCGCGATAGCGAAAAAGGGGCAGTCATGGATGGCTGCGCTGTGCTTCCATGAGCCAGCCCCGATTCGTCATCGCGAACGAAGTGCGGCGATCCATCGTCGAAAAAGCGCAGTCATGGGTGGCCACGCTGTGCTGTCCCTGAACCGCCCCCGACTCGTCATCGCGAACGAAGTGCGGCGATCCATCTTCGAAAAAGCGCGGTCATGGATTGCCTCGCTGTGCTGTTCCTGAACTGCCCCCGACTCGTCATCGGGAACGAAGTGCGGCGATCCATCGTCGAAAAAGCGCAGTCATGGATTGCCGCACTTCGTTCGCAATGACAGGGATAGATTGCACCGGTTCAGGGTTCAGGGTTCAGGGTTCGTGTGCAGTTCTGAACCGGAACTGGATGCGCGCAATGACCGGGATGGGCTACCGCGCTGCGGCAAGGTGGCCAGCACCACGCCCGCCAGCGCAATGGCAAACGCGCCCATCTGCGTGCCGGTCAGGGTTTCGCCCAGCACCAGCACGCCGACGGCCGCCGCGCTGACCGGCAGCAGTACCGTGAACACGCCCGCCTGGTTGGCCGGAATGGTCTTGAGCCCGGTCATCCACAGCCACACCGTCCAGACGCTGGCCGCCAGCGCATAAAACACCAGCAGTAGCCAGCTTGGCGCCGCCACGGCCGCAAAGTCAAAGTCCCAGGCCACCCACAGGCCCAGCGGCGTGACGAGTGCAAAGCCCCAGAGGTTGATCAGCGCCGTGATGCGCTTGGGGCTGAGCACGCCAGTGAGCTTTTTGCCAATCACCGCATAGGCCGCCTCGCACAGCACCGCGCCCACCAGCAGCAAATTCCCCAGCCAGGCATTTTTATGCATCAAATCGGCCTCTGGCCCAACAGCAGCGTTGGCAAGCAGCTCTGGTTTTGATAGCGAAACCAGCGCCACGCCCAGCACCGCGCAGGCCACCGCGCCCCACACCCGCAGGCTGATGCGCTCGCGCAGAAAAATCCAGCTCATCACCGCCACTGTGGCCGGTATCGACGCCATGATCACGCCCGCCGCCACCGCGCTGGTCATGCTCACGCCGTACAGCATGCAGATAGAAAACAAAAAATTGCCCAGGAACGACTCCAGAAACACCAGCTTGCGCGTCTGCGGGCCCATGGGCGCTTCATGCGCCGGCTTTTGCAGCCATGGCAGCATGGCTAGCCCGCCGATGCCAAAGCGCAGCCACGCCAGCAAAAACACCGGCAGCGCAGCCACCAGCGGTTTGGACAAGGCCACATAGCTGCCGACCAGCGCCATGCTCAGCGCAAGGCAGCTGTAGGCCAGCCACGGGGAAAGAGGAGGGCGCGGCATGGGGAAAGTTCCTGGGCGGGTCAATCAAACAGTGGCAAGAAGCGGCCTTTGGGCCGGGGACGAGTGGAGCGGGCCAAGGTGGCTCGGCTGGGGTAGGTTCGGGGCAGTTTACCGGAGAGGATTTGCGTGCGGCTGGACTTCGATGCCCCACTGCGCCGTCAACGCTATTAGGAGGCAAGCGTGCACTGCGCGCCCGACTTGGGCCACGTCAGCCACCGAACTTGCCGGGCGGGTGCTGGCTGCGCATGCCGGGCCTGGTGCTGGGCATGACTTGTTACTGGCGGCGAGACTTTTTGTAGTCTTTGGCCTGATGGCGGGGCATCAGGCCGGCTTGTCGATGGACGCAAAGAGCGGCGTATCCGGCCCCTGCATTCCTTTGCATCACTGCAAGAGCTGGCTCCAATGCTGCTCTTTGGCTCGTCAAGAGCGGGTCATGAACGACCGTTGACTGGAAACCAACGACCGCTTGCGAGCATCAACTCACTCGTCTTCACCCACCACGCCGATCCGCGCGCGAAGTTCGTTCAGCAGTTGCGCCAACTGCTCGCGCTTTTCGGCCCCGATCCCGCCGAGCATGTCGGTGGCCAATTGCGCCTCAATGGCCGAAAACCATTGGCATTTTTCTTCGCCTTCGGGGGTCACCGTCAAGCGCCAAACCCGCCGGTCGCGCTCGTCCGGGGTGCGGACCAGGAAATGGCGCTCCTCCAGTTCGCGAATCAGCCGCGCGACCTGTCCCTTGTCCCGCCCCATGGATTGCACCACCTGCTGCTGCGTTCCCCCCGGGTTGCGCAGGCACAGGCACAGCGCGCGCAAATGAAGCGGTCCCAGTCCTTGCTCGGCCTGATCCTGCATGCGGGTTTTCAGCACCTGCTGGGCGCTCCCGAACAAGGTCATGAACGCCACGAAGGTGGAAAGGGTGGAGGCGCGGTCGGCCTCGGGGTGGGCTTGTTCGGTCATGATTTATTTGTAGTTGACAATATCAACGAAAAGACTATAATGTTGCTATTGTCAACTATTTTACCCAACATGCAAACTACCAGCAGCGCCAGCACGAATCCAAAATCTTTTTCAAGCGTGATGCGCAAAATTCTTCCCCATGTGCTGCTGCTGCCTTCTGTCGCGTTGCTGCTCAGCGCCGTGATGACATGGGCCAATGTGGGGTTTGGCGATGAATTTCTGCCCCGGTGGGGGCGAAGCTTCATCACCAGCCTGGTGGTGCTCCCCTTGATTTTGGTGAGCCTTGGGGCACTGGAACGCATCGTTGACAGAACGCTCACTTCAAGGCATTGGGTGGGGCGCAAGCTGGTGGTGGCGATGCTCACGGCTTTGGCCATAGAAAGTGTGCTGGCGCTGGTGGTGACCTTGATCAACAACCCCATGGACAGCAGCTTTGGCCCGGCCTGGTGGATGGCATTCAGCCGCTCCTTGCCGGCCGGGGTGCTGATTGGATTGTTCATGACCTTTTACATGAAGCCGAAAATGGACCGGATGGCGCAAGCAGCAAGGTCTGCACGCGCCTGATTCCGCCCGGGCCGGGCCGCCGCGCGGTGTGGCCTGCCGGCTAGGCAGCCTGGCGCCACCGGCCGGAAGCCGGGCACACACTGGCCGGTGCGCCGTTCAGCCAGACTTGCTCTTCGTACAGCTGCAACGCGGTCGAAGGGTCAATGTCGAAGGCGATCCGGAGGGCGTGGCCGACATGGGCATCCTCGATGGGAAGTTCCCATGTCAGGAACACCTGGGTGCAATCGTGGCCGGGTGGGAAGTCAGCCGCATGAAAGCCGCTGCTGCGGCGTTCAATGACGGCGTGGGGCTGGCCGGTATCGAATATCACCGCTGTCCCCCGGGTCAGCGGGATTCGGTGACCTGTAGACGGAAAGTGCAGGTCCAGATCCTTGTCCTCGCTCAGGAACAGATTGCAAAAGGCCGCACCGCCATAGTGCGCGCCGTCATGGTGGTACTTTGCACCGCGGCAGGCCATCAGGGCCACGTCACAGGAGGTCAGCACCTCACGCAGGCCGAGCGTGCGCGTCCAGTCGGACACCGCCTGCACGCAGTGCCTGTAGTCCGGCCAGCGCGCACGCGCGCGCGCCAAAGGCAATGCCTCAACGTCGCCGGATTCCAGGCCCAGGCGCAACGATATATCCCTTTCCCAATCTGCCACCAGCCTTGTTGGAGGGGCGGGCACATCCAGCGTGCTTGAGCGCACGACGTCACTCACGCTTCGGCTGCGGATGGCATCGCCGCTCCAGAAATAGGAAGCAAGGCGGTCTGGTGCACGATGCAGTGGAGGGGGAGGACTCATCCGGACGAGTGTAGGGCTGCGCGAACCAGCTTGACATCGTTCAATTTCGTTCAACCTCGTTCCATTGGTACCTATTCAATGCGGGTTGATGACCTGGAAACGGCTCTTTCATTTGGAAGCAGCTATTTGAACAATATAAGAGCCCAATCCTTCCCGTGCTCAAGTAATTGTCCTTGGTCAAGGGCGATTGAATGCTTGAGACGTCACCCTTCTTCTGGCTTCAGGAGGTTCTATGGGCCAAGTACATCACCCCCCTCATTTTTCCCATTTTTATTCGCACGAGTGGCCTGAATTCCGCGCGAAACTGCTTGCCAGCTTCAAGCGGTATGGCCTTCACTTTGGCATTGCAGCGCTGATTGCAGTCGCAGCCTTGATCATGATGAAACCCCTGGCAGAGGTGAACATGCCGCAGAAGGTGGCAGAGATTTCTGACGCGACGAGCAATGCGTCTTTGGTATCTGCGCCCTCAGCTGGCTACTACCTTCCCGGGGAGTTCCATGAGCAGCAAAAAAACGCCAAAACTGAAGAGTTTCCGCCCCAGTTCTAAGTCGGATCGGCGGCTTTTGCCGCGCCACCTGCGTTTGAAAAACCGGGACCGAAGATGATCGAGATCGACGGTTCCCATGGCGAAGGCGGCGGGCAATTGTTGCGCATGGCGGTGGCCCTGGCGGCTATCACCGGGCAGGGCTTGCGCGTGCGCAATGTGCGCGCCAGGCGGTCCAATCCGGGGCTGGCGCCGCAGCACCTGGCGGCGGTCAAGGCGGTTGCGGCCTTGTGCGGCGCCGAGGCAGAAGGCCTGCAAGTCAAGTCGCAGGAGATCGTCTTTCATCCCCAAGGTCTGCGTGGCGGGGAATTCCAGTTTGACGTGGGCACCGCCGGCAGCGTGACGCTGGTGTTGCAGGCTGTGCTGCCGGTGGCGCTGGCGTGCGCGCAGCAGGTTGTCGTGCGCATCACGGGCGGAACGGACGTGCGCGACGCGCCGCCGCTGGATTATTTTCGCTACGTGTTCCTGTCGCTGTTGTCGCGGATGGGCGGGCGCGTGTCGATTGCGGTGGAAAGGCGTGGCTACTACCCCCGCGGGGGTGGTGAAATCCGGCTGGAGGTGCAGGCGGGCGCAAGCCTGCAGCCGCTGGTGATGGAGACACGGGGCGCGCTGCGCGAGCTTGGCGGCATTGCTCATACCGCCAACTTGCCCGCGCACATCACAGCACGCATGGCGCGGGCAGCGCAGCAGGCGTTGCCGCTGCTTCCGGCGCCGCAGATCGAGCAGCAACTGCTGGCCTGGCCGCGGGCTATGGGGCAGGGCGGCGCGATAGTGCTGTGGGCGCTGTCGGAGGGCGGTGTGCTGGGGGCAGCGGCAACGGCGCAGCGCGGGGTGCCGGCGGAGCGCCTGGGCGACGAGGCTGGCCGGGCCTTGCGCGCCGAAATCGAGTCCGGCGCAACACTGGATGTGCATGCCGCAGACCAGCTGCTGGTCTATGCCGCACTGGCAAACGGGCTGTCGCGGTTCACCGCGCGCACGCTGTCCTCCCATGCCCGCACGACCATGTGGCTGATCGAGCGTTTCCTGCCGGTTGAATTTGACGCGGCCCAGGCGGGGCTGCTCTGGCGCGTGGACTGTCGCCCGCGCTTGCAGTAGATCAAGCTGCGCATGCGTCGGGTCGATACGATCAAGCCAAAGCGCGCCGCCACTTTTGTGTGAAAGGACTCACCCGCCATGAAAGCGCTCATCATCAGTGCGGACCACTTTGAAGACTCCGAGCTTCTGGTGCCTTACTACCGACTGCTTGAAGCGGGGATCGAGGTGGACATCGCGTCCATCAGCCGCGGCAAGATCAACGGCAAACATGGCTACCAGGTAGACGCCAACAAGGCGCTGAAGGACGTGAACCCGGACGACTACGCCCTCCTGGTGCTGCCGGGCGGCAAAGCCCCGGCCGCCATCCGCAAGCAACTGGCGGCCGTGCGCATTGCACAGGCTTTTTTTGCAGGCAACAAGCCGGTTGCGGCCATCTGCCATGGCCCGCAAACGCTCATCACCGCCGGCCTGCTGGGCGGGCGGCGCGCCACCTGCCACCACTCTGTGGCCGAGGAAATGCGCGAGGCGGGCGTCCTGTACGAGGACAGCGACGTGGTGGTGGACGGCAAGCTCGTGACGTCCCGGCAGCCTTCCGATCTACCCGCTTTTATGCGGGAAACCATCAAGCTGCTGGCGCCGCCGACCAAGTAGCCATAGTTCATTGCCTGGTCCGGGGCAATGACCCACGCGGTGTCGATCACGCCGCCATGGTTCAGCAAGGAAGAGCCCTCTTTTAGGAAAAAACTGACCCCCTATTTCATCCTGCCTGGTCAACATGGCGTGCTATAAATAATGGCCGACGCGGTTCGGCTGGAGCCTCTGGGCTCGCTCCTGCATGCAGCCCAATGACAAGGGACAAGGAGGTCGCAATGCGCAGTTATTCGATTTATCCCATCCTCGGCGCCGCGCTGCTGGCATCGGCGCAGCTTGGCCTTGCACAGGGTGGATTGGTCAAGATCACATCCCCGGCAGAAGGCAGCACGCTGGATGCCATGGCCCAGAACAAGGTGGACTATGAAGTCATGCCCGGCCCCAATGGCGACCATGTCCACCTCTATGTGGATAGCAAGGAGGCCGCCATCCTGCGCCAGCTCAAGGGGAGCTACACCCTGGCAACCCTTTCGACCGGCCCGCATGACATCTGCGTCAAGGTCGTGAACAAGGCGCATACGCCCATCGGGCTGGAGCAGTGCGTCAAGGTGAGCGTCAACTAGCCAACGAGCCACCATGGACCTGCAAAACCTGAGCTATGCGGCGATCCAGGTCGTGCACAATTTTGGCGCCGTTGCCGTGGTGGGCAGTGCCGCCTGTGCGTTTTGGCCGGGGCTGGCCTGGATGCGAAAACCTTTGGCATGGGCCATGCTTTTGGGATGGGCCGCGCAAGCCGCCAGCGGCGGCGCTTTCGGCGGCGTCAGTTGGCTTTATTACGGGCGCTTTCCGGATATCCACGGGATCGCGGTGGCCGCGCTGCTGATCAAGATGGCCTGCGCCGCTGCCGGATTCATGCTCGCCGCCGCGTATCTTTATCGCGGTGCAGGGTGGAGCGAGCGGGCGCAGTTGGCGACCTGGCGCGCGCTTGCCACGCTGGCCGTGACAGCGCTGACCGCAGCCGCGTTTTTGCGTTGGTTTTCCTGAATATTTCGTTAAACCAGCGCGCTGAGCGTTCTTGCGGCTTCCCGCACTTTTTGCACGTGGCGATCGTCGTGACGCTCGGCCGGCACGGTCAGCGCCAGCACCGCCGGCGTTGAACACCGGCGCCGAAATTCCGGCCAGGCCCGCCAATGCGTAAAAATGTGGTTCCAACTTACAGAACTACAAGGCCATTGCAACCCATGTCTCATCCTCCGATATTGATCAGCGAAGTTGGCCCACGCGACGGTCTGCAATCTGTCAAGGGCACGATGCCCACGGCTGACAAGCTGCGCTGGATTGATGCGCTCTATGCCGCTGGTGTGCGGGAAATCGAAGTCGCTTCTTTCGTGCCGGCCCGGTTGCTGCCGCAAATGGCTGACGCGGCCGAAGTGGTGCGCCATGCGATCACGCTGCCAGGCCTCACGGTGATGGCGCTGGTGCCTAACCGCCGTGGCGCAGAAGCGGCGCTGGCGGCCGGTG
Organism: Polaromonas sp.; assembly: GCF_018780625.1. GTDB lineage: Bacteria > Pseudomonadota > Gammaproteobacteria > Burkholderiales > Burkholderiaceae_C > Polaromonas. The sequence goes on from NZ_JADMJK010000062.1 coordinate 8,376, forward strand.
TGCACAAGCTCACCGTGCCGGTGTCGGCCAGCGCCGCGCATTCGCTGGCCAATGTGCGCAAGACGCGCGAAGAAATGGTTGAGGAAGTGCGGGCCATCGCGGCCTTGCGCCAGAGCATCGCGCCCCACGTCGGGCTGGAGGCCAGTATTTCGACGGCCTTTGGCTGCACGCTGCAGGGCCCGGTGGCCGAGGACGACGTGATCTGGCTCGCCGCGCAATGCATTGCGGCCGGGGCTGACGAGTCGGGCCTGTCGGACACCGTGGGGTATGCCAATCCGGCGCAGGTTCGCCGCCTGTTCAGGCGCCTGCGCGCTGAAATTGGCCGCCATGCGGGCGCGGCCCACATGCACAACACGCGCGGCCTGGGGCTGGCCAACTGCCTGGCCGCCTACGAGGAAGGCGTTCGCACCTTCGATGCGTCGCTGGGCGGCCTGGGCGGCTGCCCCTATGCGCCGGGCGCGTCGGGCAACGTCGTGACCGAAGACCTGGTCTTCATGTTCGAGGCCATGGGCCTGAGCACCGGCATTGACCTGGAAAAACTCATGGCTGCGCGCGCGCCGCTGATGGCCGGACTGCCGGGCGAGTCCTTGTACGGCATGACGCCCGAGGCGGGTTTGCCCAAGGGCTTTGTGCAGGGTGCACGCCTGGCGGAAACCGTCCAGCCAGTGCCTGAAGAAAGCCAGGACACGCCGCTGCCCTACGCCGGCATACGCGTCGTCGAGTTCACCCACATGGTGATGGGCCCAACCTGCGGCATGCTGCTGGGCGACCTGGGCGCCGAGGTCATCAAGGTGGAGCCGCTCGAAGGCGACAGCACGCGCCGCCTGCTGGGTTCGGGTGCCGGGTTTTTCCCAACCTTCAACCGCAACAAGAAAAGCATTGCGCTCGATTTGAAAACGCCCGAAGGCGTGGAGGCCGCGCGGCGGCTGATTGCCACGGCCGACATCGTCAGCGAGAACTTCAAACCCGGCACCATGAAAAAGCTCGGGCTGGACTACGAGACGCTTAAAAAACGGCACCCGCGCCTGATCTATGTCAGCCACAAGGGTTTCTTGCCCGGTCCCTACGACCACCGCACCGCGCTGGACGAAGTGGTGCAGATGATGGGCGGCCTGGCCTACATGACGGGCCGCAGCGGCGACCCCCTGCGCGCCGGCACCAGCGTCAACGACATCATGGGCGGCATGTTCGGCGCCATTGGGGCCATGGCCGCGCTGCGCCAGCGCGAACTGACGGGGCGCGGCACGGAGGTGCAGTCGGCGCTGTTTGAAAACAATGTGTTCCTGGTGGGCCAGCACATGATGCAGTTCGCTGCCACCGGCCAGGCCGCCGCGCCCATGCCCAGCCGTATTTCTGCCTGGGCGGTATACGACGTGTTCACGGTGAAGGATGGCGAGCAGATATTTCTGGCCGCCGTCAGCGACAAGCAATGGGCCGTTTTTTGCAAAGCCTTCGGGCTGGACGCGCTGATGGCCGACCCGCGCCTGAAAACCAATAATGACCGCGTGCTGGCGCGCGAATGGCTGATACCCCTCTTGCGCGCGCACCTGGCCGACCGCAGCGCGGCCGAACTCAGCGCGGTGTTTGAAGCCAATGAACTGCCGTTTGCACCCATCACCCGGCCCGAGGCGCTGTTTGATGACCCGCACCTGAACGCCACCGGCGGCCTGGCACCGGTGCGCATGAACGACGGCAGCGAGTCCAAAGTGCCGCTGATGCCCTTCACGCTGGGCGGCAAGCGCCCCGGCATCCGGCTGCAGCCGCCGCTGCTGGGTGAGCACAGCCACGAACTGCTGCAGGAACTGGGCTATGGCGAAGACGCCATCCTGGCTTTTCAGTCGACTCAGGTCAACTATTAAATCCTGAATCACCACTTTGGCGGGTGGCGGGGGCGGCATCGTGGGTCCTATTTTTACCGGTTCGCGTTTTCCCCGCGCGCGTAGAACGACTTTTTCGCGACCTCGACGGCCAGAACATAGGCCAGCGTCAAGCCGACCATGGCCAGCACCAGTGGGGCGGGGAGGGGAACAAAGCCGAAGATCGAACTGAACGGCAGATACGGCAGCACCAGCGCAATGGCAATCACGGCCACGGTGCTGCCCAGAAGCAGATTCCCCGGCCGGCTGCGGTAGAAGGGGCGGCGCGTGCGCACCACCAGTGCGACCACCAATTCGGTCAGCAGCGACTCCAGAAACCAGCCGGTCCGAAACTCCTCTGGCGCCGCCTTGAACAGCCACAGCAGCACCCCGAAAGCCAGCAGGTCGAACACGGAACTGAGCAGCCCGAACAGCACCATGTAGTCGCGGATGAAGGCCGTGTCCCAGCGGCGGGGCTTTTCCACCCACTCCTTGTCGACCCGGTCGCCGGCAATCGCGGCGCCGGGGATGTCGGACAGGAAGTTGTTGAGCAGGATCTGCGAGGCCAGCAGCGGCAGGAAGGGCAGGAAGACGGACGCGGCGGCCATGCTGAACATGTTGCCGAAGTTGGCGCTGATCGTGGTCAGGATGTACTTGAGCGTGTTGGCGAAGGTTCTCCGGCCTTCGTCGATGCCCTGGCGCAAGATGCCCAGGTCCTTGCGCAGCAGTATGAAATCCGCAGCGTCCTTGGCCACATCTACTGCCGTGTCCACCGAAATGCCGACGTCGGCCGCGTGCAGCGCCAGGGCGTCATTGATGCCGTCGCCCATGTAGCCGACCACATGGCCGGTCTTTTGCAGTGCCAGGATGATGCGCTCCTTCTGGTTCGGGTCCACCTCCGCAAAGACGGCGGTGCGCCCGGCCGCATGCATCAAGGCCTCATCGCCCATGTCATTGAGTTCGCGGCCCGTCATGAGGCCTTCGATCGGGAGCTTGACCGCCTGGGCGATATGGCGCGCGACCTTGCGGTTGTCGCCGGTGATGATCTTGAGCTGCACGCCGCGCTGCGCCAGGTCAATGAGGGTCTGCTGCACGCCGGGCTTGAGCGGGTCCATGAACAGCAGGAAGCCGGCAAAGCAGAGGTCTTGCTCGTCATCGCGTGTGTAGGGTGTGCTGCGCGCCGCTACCCGCCGACTCGCCACGCCGAGTACGCGGTAGCCCTGGCCGCTCCACTCTTCAAAGTGCGCGTCGAGGCGCTCGCGCAGGGGAGCATCAAGCGGGGCCTGGTCGCTGCCCGCACGGGTGCACTGCGCCAGGACTTTGTCGAGCGCCCCCTTGGTGATCAGGGTGTGCACGCCGGCGGCATCGGCGGCCACCACGGACAGGCACTTGCGCACAAAGTCATAGGGAATCTCGTCAACCTTTTTCACCGCGCCCAGGTCCGTGCCGGCCTGGTGCGCCGCGGCCATCACGGCCCCGTCCAGCGGGCTGGCCAGCCCCGACTGGAACTGCGCATTGATGCCGGCAAGCCGCAAGACCGTGGCGCTGGGCTGTCCGAAGATGTCGACCGCGCCGTCAAGCGCCACCACGCCCACCGTCAGCGTGCCGGTCTTGTCGGTGCACAGCACGTCCATGCTGCCGAGGTTTTCAATCGAATTGAGCCGGCGCACGATCACGCCCAGCCTGGCCATGCGCTTGGCGCCATGCGACAGCGTGATGCTGACAATGGCGGGCAGCAGCTCCGGCGTGAGTCCCACTGCCAGCGCCAGGGCAAACAGCAGCGAGTCGACCGGCGGCCTGGCCATGAAGATGTTGATGGCCAAAACCAGGACCACCATCACCAGCATGATGCGCGTGAGCAGGTAGCCAAAGCGCTGAATGCCGCGCTCGAACTCGGTCATGGGCGGGCGCAACGCGAGCTTGCCCGCGATCTGACCGAAAACGGTGGATTTTCCGGTTTGCGCGACCAGCATGCGCGCCGTGCCGCTGCTCACGCTGGTGCCCATGAACACGCAGTTGCTGCGCTCGGCCAGGCCGGCTTTCTCCGGCACCACGCCGGGCTTTTTTTCGACCGGAAAGGTTTCGCCGGTCAACACGGCCTGGTTGACGAAGAAGTCCCTGGCCTCCAGCACCACGCCATCGGCCGGGATCAGGCTTCCAGCGGACAGCAGCACCGTGTCGCCTTGCACCACGCGGTGCGAAGGCAAGGTTCTGGCCTGCCCGTCACGCAACACGACCGAATGGACCGTGACCTTGGAGCGCAGCTTGTCGATCGCGTTGCCGGCAATGTATTCCTGGGTAAAGCCGAGCAGGGTGCTGCCAAAGACCACCACCAGCACCACGCCCGCATCAACCCATTCCGCGGCCACCAGCGAGATGACGCAAGCCACAATCAGGATCAGCACCAGCGGACTTTTGAACTGGTTGGCCAGCAAGCCCAGCGCGCTGGCCTTTTGCAGCGTCTGGAGCGCATTGGGCCCGCTGCGCTTCAGGCGCGCGCCGGCTTCGCGCTGGGACAGCCCGTTGGCATCAGATCCCCATTGCGCCATGAGCTTGTCGGCGGGCAGGCGCCAGTACGCGCCCGCGTCGGCTTGTTTGTCAGGACTTGACGGCCGCGCCGGTTGAAACAGCCTGGAAAAGAAGTGCATCGTTGCTTCCCAAACACACGGCCGCAAATACGGGGTGGCGCGGTGTCGCGGTGGGATGGGCCAGGCGCCAGCGTATTACCCCGGAATATCCGGCTCCACCAGGCGCGCGA
>NZ_JADMJK010000062.1:13089-35519 GCF_018780625.1 Polaromonas sp.
ATGGGCCAGGCGCCAGCGTATTACCCCGGAATATCCGGCTCCACCAGGCGCGCGAGTTGTGCGAGCGACTCCTGCCAGCCCAGGTAGCACATCTCAGTCGGAATGGCTTCAGGCACACCTTCTTGCACGATGTTGATCTCGGTGCCGCATGAGACTTGCTTCAAGGTGACGCTGGTTTGCATTTCCCCCGGCAGGTTCGGGTCGTCGAACCTGTCCGTGTAGACCAGTTTCTCGAAGGGCACCAGTTCACGGTACGCGCCGCCAAAGGCGTGGCCCTGGCCCGTGGAGAAGTTAGTGAACGACATCTTGTAGCTGCCGCCCACTCTGGCATCCAGGTGGTGCACCTTGCAGGTAAAGCCGTAGGGCGGCAGCCACTTGGCCATGGCGTCAGCGTCCAGGAACGCCCGGTAGATGCGTTCCGGCGTCGCACGGAGCACGCGGTGAAGTCGGATGGTGCCTGTGGGCATGATCAATTCGCCTTTCGATTCGTCATTTGGGGGCGTTTGCCGCCTGTATTGCCATGCGCAACGCACGGGCGACGCGGCTGTTGACCGGCCCGGGACCCACGGTACGCGCCTGGAGGGCAGGCGCTTTGAGGAAGGTCAAGCGTTTGTGCATGGCTGAAGACTTTGCATGGGTCTCGTGCCCTGCGTAGCCCGGAAAATTGGTACTACGCTGACGCGCGCCTTTGGCGCAAGGCTGCTTGAGTCGCATCCAGTGACCCCGGCGTCAGCCGGCTGTAGTAGCCTGATTTTTCATGCAGGACTCGTTTCCAGCACTGAAGTGCGCTCTGAGTCACCGGCGCCAATCAGTGCACCGGGTTGGTGCAAATTGCGCTAGCATGAAAAAATATGCTGCAAAGGTACCCCTGATGTCCGATAAAGGCGATGCCCCGTTAAAAAATTTCCCGATTGTGTGCGTCGGTGGTTCGGCCGGTGGCCTGGATGCCTACATCCGGCTGCTGCAAAACCTGCCGGCGGACATGGGGGTGGCGATTGTTATCGTGAACCACATCACCATGATGCCGACCCAGCTGCATGAGGTGCTTCCCCGCTTTACGACCATGCCGGTTGACCTGATCACCGAGCGTTTGCTGATCCAGCCCAACCGGGTCTTTATCATCCCGGCCAATCGGGATCTGCACATTGACAACGGGGAGTTCCGGTTGATGCCGATTTCCAGGCCACGGGGCTGGCCGGATGTCATCACGGTTTTCTTGCGCTCGCTGACCGAGTACTGGGACGGCAAACTGGTTGCCGTGATTGTCTCGGGCTACGGTGGCGATGGGGCGGCTGCCTTGTGCGGCATTCAGGAGGTGGGCGGTATCACCATTGCGCAAAAGCCTGACTCCGCGACGCAGCCCGACATGCCCGAAAGCGCCATAGACAGCGGTTGCATCGATTTCATCTTGTCGCCAGAAGAAATTGCCAAAAAAATTGTGCGCATTGCGCGCGCTGAAGCCTGAGCGGCGCAAAGGAATGCAATGGACACCAGGATGTGGCTTTCAATTGAAATCGCCAACATTGAAGCCGCGTTGCAGGGCTTGGGTCCGACCTGCCAGCTGGACCGGCAGCGCGCGAGCCCGCCCAGCCTGAAAGAGACCGAGGGCCGCTACTTCATCTTGCGCCGCGCGGCGCGCTTGCTGGAGCGCGGCGAGCCGCTGGCCGTGCTGGCAGCTGATGCCGACAAGGCGCGCACCTTTCTTTCCAGCGGCGAAGGGCTGGCCAGAGACCGGACCTGGGTGGCCTACTTCACGGGGGTTCTCAGGGCGGTGGATGATTTGCAGCTGCAGCTTGGCGGGACGCTGGACGGGCAGAGCCCTCCCAAAGCCGATGCAGCGCCCGGGAAATAGCTGGCGCCACGCGGACGGCGTTGCTCGGGTGTGCAATGCAGTCGGTGCTCCAGACTTCGGCCACGCCGGCATCCCGTATCACCTGCAGCGCATCGCCGGCAAACAAGGCGTGCGTGACTGCCACGTCCACCGAGGCCGCGCCAGCCGCGCGCAGCAGTTGCGCGGCGCGCGCCACGGTGTGGCCGCTGCTGGCCACGTCGTCGAGCAGCACCACGGCGCGACCCTGGATGTTGACGGTCGGCAGCACGATGTCCACCGTCTTGTCGCCGTTGCGCACCTTCTGGCAAACAGCATGGTCAAGGCCGTGGCGTGCCGCCGCCTGCGCGACCCACTGGGCAGACTCGCCGTCGGGTCCCATCAGAAATGCATGGGGCCGGCGCTGCGCGATCCAGTCGCCCAGCAGTGGTGCGCCGCTGAGCACGATGGCCTGGCGCACCGGCACCGCTTCTTCCAGCGCAGCGATGCGGTGCAGGTGCGGGTCCACGGTGATGATGGCGTCAAACAGCGACGCCAGAAACTGCCCGATGATGCGCTGGCTCACCGCCTCGCCGGGCAGAAATGCGATGTCCTGGCGCATGTAGGCCAGGTAGGGCGCCACCAGCGTCAGGTGCCGGGCGCCCAGCGCGCGCGCGGTGCGCGCGGCCAGCAGCAGTTCGACCAGTTTTTCGTTGGGCTGGGCCAGGCTGCGCAGCAGCACCACGCGCCCGGGCAGTGCGGACGGCAGGCGCAGCTTGAGTTCGCTGTCGGGGAAGCGGTGGCGGTCAATGGCGGCGGGCTCCATACCCGCCGCATCGGCCAGGCGTAGGGCGGCGGCGGTTTCGTCGTCGAAATACAGAAGGCAGGGTGCAGCGTTCATCAAAACTCCACGAACACATGGGGCATGTCTTCGGCACGGCCGAGGGTGTAGCCGCTGAACTTGTTGCTGAGCTGGCGGGCAAACTGCAGGTCGGTGTGGAAGTCGGCATGGACCCGGTACAGGGCGTCGCCCGTGGCCACCGTATCCCCCAGCTTGCGCAGCAGGTCGACGCCTGCGCCTTTTACCTTGGGTGCACCGGCCAGCCGGGCCACCCGGGCAATCTGGAGGTTGTCAATCCCGGTCACGAGGCCGGCCTCGCCAGCCAGCACCTCGAACACCAGCGCGCCGAGCTTTGGGTGGTTGTGGTCAAAGCTGTGCGAGCCCTGCGCTTCAATGATGGCGTTCATGCGCGCCAGCGCACGGCCCGAATCCAGGATGTCGCGGGCAATGGCAAAGCCATCGCCGCCGCGCACGTCGGGGTCGCACTCGATCAGCCGGCCGGCCAGGCGCAGGGCCTTTTGCCGCAGGTCGATGGGCGCGCGCGGGTCGTTTTCCAGTACCCGCATCACGTCGCGCGCCTCCAGCACCGGGCCCACGCCAAATCCGACCGGCTGGCGGCCGTCGGTGATCACCACGTCGAGCGACAGGTGCAGGCGGGACGCGACGTACTCGAACAGACGGCGCAGGCGCTGCGCATCAGGCATGGAGCGCACCTTGGCGGTGGGGCCGATCGGAATGTCCAGCACCAGGTGCGTGGAGCCGGCGGCAATTTTTTTCGACAGAATGGAAGCCACCATCTGGGCCGGCGAGTCGAGCGACAGCGGCCGCTCGACCGAAATCAGCACATCGTCGGCCGGCGACAGGTCGGCCGTGCCGCCCCAGGCCAGACAGCCGCGGTGCTCACGCACGATTTCCGACAGTTTCTCGAACGGCAGCGCCACGTTGGCCAGCACTTCCATGGTGTCGGCCGTGCCGGCCGGCGAGGTGATGGCGCGCGACGAGGTCTTGGGGCACAGCATGCCGTGGGCCGCCACGATGGGCACCACCAGCATCGAGGTGCGGTTGCCCGGAATGCCGCCTATGCAGTGCTTGTCTACGACCAGCGGCGCGTGCCAGTCAAGCCGGCGTCCGCTGGCCACCATGGCCTCGGTCAGGAAGTAGACCTCCTCGCGGTCCATCTCGCCGCGGTTGGTCGCCACCAAAAACGCCGTCAGCTCGATCTTGGAGTAGTGGTGCTGCGCAATGTCATGCACGATGGCCTGAAAATCTTCCCTGCCCAGCCGCTCGCCGTTGATTTTGCGGAACAGCGCACCCATGGATTCCGGCGGCTCGGCCTGCGACACCGAGACGGTGTGCCCGTCCTCCATGGCGAGTTGGGCAAAGGCGTCTTCGGAGAGCCCCAGCTCCCCGCAATCGACGATGGACGGATCGTCGACCACGTTCAGCGTGGCCAGGATATGCCGTCCGTTGGCCCGGACCTCGACCTTGGAGAGCGCCTGAAACCCCTCGGCGCGGTAGACGTTGCAGTCGCGGTTCATGTAGGCGACGTTCTCGCGGTAGGTGTCGATGGCGACCCGGCGCAGCACCAGATTGGATGTGAGTTCGTGACCGCCGGGGTCCGGTGCGGTCGGGGAGGCGGCGGAGGGGACTGTGCGCATGGCAACAGCCTACACCGAAATGGTCCTGCGGTGGGTGCGTTGGCTCAGCCGGCCAGAAGTCAGGTGTTCGGTCAGAATTTCGGCATGCTTATTGCGGTGGGCTTGAGAGCTGGCGCCAAAAGTGGCACCATTCAACACAAGCCCAATAAGCGGGAACCCACCGCACATGCAGCGAAACACCATGTTGAACACCCCCTCCGCACCGCCGCAAACCCTGGTCTGGTTGCCTGTCGATCACCGGTTTCTGGGCGAGGGCGGGGACCAGACGCCGTTTCTGGTGCTGGGCGACAAATACGCCCGGGCTGTGAAGCGGGGCGCGCAGGCGCAGCCGGTGCTTTTTCCGCTGGCAGACGCCGGCCAGATACCGGCACTGCTGCAGATGGTGGACGGCGTCATGCTGACCGGTTCGCCGTCCAACGTGCATCCTTCGCACTTTGACCAGGATGTGACAGACCCTTCCTTGCCGCTGGACCCGGAGCGCGACGCGCTGACGCTGGCGCTGGTCCGGGCCTGTGTGGCCTCTGGCGTGCCCTTGCTGGGAATTTGCCGGGGGTTTCAGGAGATCAATGTGGCGCTGGGCGGCTCGCTGGAGCAGACCGTGCATGCGCGCGCCGGGCAGCTTGACCACCGCGCGCGCGCAGGTGTGAGCGTGAACGAGGCCTACGGCCCGGCGCATGAGGTCCGGTTTGTGCCGGGTTCGGCCTTTGCGCAATGGGCCGGCGGCGACAGGTCCCAAGTCAACTCGCTGCACGGGCAGGGCATTGACCGGCTGGCCAAGGGCCTGCGCGCGCTGGGCCATGCGCCCGATGGCCTGGTTGAGGCGCTTGAAATAGAAGGCGCGCAGACCTTTGCCTACGCGGTGCAGTGGCACCCCGAGTGGCGCTGCCAGGAAAACCCTTTCTACCGAGCCATCTTTGAGTCGTTTGGCCAGGCCTGCCGGCGCCGGCAGGCCGCGCGCCTCGTGACCTGAATGTACGGATCTGAAAAACCGGCAAACCGGCAAGCGTTGACAACAACAGGAGTGTTTCATGGGCGTTAGTAAAGCTGTCACATTCACCGATCTTGAGAACTGGCTGAACGAGCGCAGGGTCACGGAAGTCGAGTGCCTGGTCCCCGACCTCACTGGCGTGGCGCGCGGCAAGATTCTGCCGCGCGGCAAGTTCACCGAAGACCGCGGCATGCGCCTGCCTGAAGCGGTGGTGGCGATGGGGGTCACGGGAGAGTTCCCCGAAAGCGGTCCTTACTACGACGTGATCAGCCCGACCGACAAGGACATGCACCTTCGGCCCGACCCGTCCACGGTGCGGATTGTGCCGTGGGCCAGCGACCCGACGGCGCAGGTGATTCATGACTGCTTTGACCCGAGCGGCACGCTCGTGCCTTTTGCGCCGCGCAGTGTGCTGCGCCGGGTTTGCGCGCTTTACGAAGCCGAGGGCCTGTCGCCCATCGTGGCGCCGGAACTGGAGTTTTACCTGGTGGCCCGCAACACCGACCCCAACACTTTGCTGCGCCCGCCGATTGGCCGCAGCGGGCGTGCCGAAACGTCGCGCCAAGCCTACAGCATCGACGCCGTGAACGAGTTCGACCCCTTGTTTGAAGAGATTTACGACTACTGCGAAAAGATGGAGCTCAACGTTGACACGCTGATCCACGAGGTGGGCGCAGGGCAGATGGAGATCAACTTTTTTCACGCGCATCCGCTGGGGCTGGCGGACGAGGTGTTCTTTTTCAAGCGCACCGTGCGAGAGTCCGCACTGCGCCACGACATGTACGCCACCTTCATGGCCAAGCCGATTGCCGGCGAGCCCGGCAGCGCCATGCATGTGCACCAGAGTATCCTGAACAGCAAGACCGGCAAGAACATCTTTAGCAACGAAGATGGCAGCGAGTCCGAGGCCTTTTTTCACTACATCGGCGGCTTGCAGCGCTACATTCCGGCGGCCATGGCGCTGGTGGCACCTTACGTGAACAGCTACCGGCGCTTGTCGCGCGACACGGCCGCGCCCATCAACATCGAGTGGGGGCGCGACAACCGCACGGTCGGCATCCGCTCGCCGATTGCAACGCCGCAGGCGCGCCGCGTGGAAAACCGGGTCATTGGCGCCGACGCCAACCCCTACGTGGCGCTGGCCATGACGCTGGCCTGCGGCTACCTCGGGATCAAGAACAAGATCAAGCCCAAGCCCGAAATGAAGGGCGACGCCTACCTGTCGCCCTATTCGTTGCCGCGCAGCCTGGGCGAAGCGCTGGACTGGCTGCGGCGTGAATCCGACCTGCACGAGGTGTTGGGCCGCGAATTCGTCACGGTGTATTCCGAAATCAAGGAACTCGAATTTACCGAGTTCATGAAAGTCATCTCACCCTGGGAACGCGAACACCTGCTGCTGCATGTGTGACGCCAGCCCCCTGCTACCGGCTATCTGCGACCTGATCAATGAAGTGAGGACCCTCCCATGACTACCCCCGTTGATACCGCGCTGATCCAGTCCCTGGATAGCCAGCATTTTTTGCACCCGTTTACAGACTTCAAGGACCTGGCGGCGCGCGGCGCGCGGGTCATTACCCGGGGCGAGGGCATCTACGTCTGGGACTCGGAAGGGCAAAAGATGCTCGATGCGATGAGTGGCTTGTGGTGCGTCAGTGTGGGCTACGGCCGCAAGGAACTGGCCGAAGCCGCTTACCAGCAGATGATGACGCTGCCCTACTACAACAGCTTTTTCCAGACTACCAACGTGCCGGCCGTGCAGCTGGCTGCCCGCCTGGCAGGACTGGCGCCCAAGGTCGACGGGCGTGCTTTCGAGCATGTGTTTTATTCAAGCAGCGGCTCTGAAAGCAACGACTCCAACGTGCGCATGGTGCGCCGCTACTGGGACTTGCTGGGCCAGCCGCAGCGCAAGGTCATCATTGGCCGCCACAACGGCTACCACGGCAGCACCATGGCCGGGGCGTCCCTGAGCGGCATGAGCGCCATGCACGCCCAGGGCGACCTGCCCATCCCCAACATCGCGCACATCGAGCAGCCGTATTTTTACGAACTGGGCAAGCCGGGCGAGACGTCCGCTGAATTCGGCGTGCGTGCCGCGCGCTGGCTGGAGCAGGAGATTTTGGCGATTGGCCCGGACAAAGTGGCGGCCTTCATTGCCGAGCCGGTGCAGGGGGCGGGCGGCGTGATCATTCCGCCCGACACCTACTGGCCAGAGATCCAGCGCATTGTCGACAAATACGGCATCTTGCTGATCAGCGACGAGGTGATTTGCGCCTTTGGGCGGGTGGGCCACTGGTTCGCCTACGAAAAATTTGGGTATCGCCCTGATCTGGTGACGTTTGCCAAGGCCGTCACCAGTGGCTACATCCCGCTGGGCGGCGTGATGGTGGGCGACCGCGTGGCCAAGGTGCTGATCGAGCAAGGCGGCGAGTTCAACCATGGCTACACCTACAGCGGGCATCCAGTGGCTTGCGCCGTGGCGCTGGCCAATCTGGACCTGATGGCGCGCGAGAACCTGCCAGGCCGGGTGCGCAGCGACATCGGTCCCTACCTGGCCCGGGCTTTCACCCAACTGAACGAGCACCCGCTGGTGGGCGCGGCTGAAAGCTGCGGCTTCATGGCCGGGCTGGTGATGGTGAAAAACAAGGCGACCAAGGAGGCGTTTGACCCGCGTCTGGAGGTCGGCATGCGTTGCCGCAGCCACTGCTTTAAAAACGGGCTGGTCATGCGTGCCGTGGGCGACCGCATGATCATTGCGCCGCCGCTGATCATGTCGCACGGGCAGATCGATGAAATGATGACGCTGATACGCCGCTGCCTCGATGACACCCTGGCAGAGCTGCGCGCCGCTGGACACTTTGAATAGAATGCGGTTGCTGCGCCCGGGATGGGCTCACAGGGGCGCGTAACGGGTCCGGATATTGCTTGGCCAACGGGCGTGCTGCTGACCGTTTTTATTCTGTGTTTCATCGGTTTTTTTACCTATCTTTGTGGAGTGTTTCAATATGAAAAAGCTCGTACTGGCGGTAGCCATGTCGGCGGTTTTGCTGGCGGCTTGCGGAAAGAAGGAAGAGCCTGTCGCGGCGGTTCCTGCGCCCGCGCCCGTGGCCGCCGCGCCCGCAGCCCCGGTCAACACCGAGGAAAAGGTGCTCAACATCTACAACTGGCCTGATTACGTGCCGGAAGGCATGATCGCGGCCTTCGAGAAGGAAACCGGCATCAAGGTCAATTACGACACCTTTGAAACCAACGAGGCCCTGCACGCCAAGCTGGTGGCGGGCAATTCGGGCTACGACATCGTGGTGCCCGGGACCGTGTTTGCCAAACCCCAGATCGAAGGCGGCTTGCTGCAGCCGCTGGACAAGTCCAAGGTTCCCAATCTGGCCAACCTGGACCCGGCCATCATGAAGACCCTGACCAAGGCCGACCCCGAGAACAAGTTCCTGGTGCCGTGGGCCTGGGGCTTTACCACCGTGGGCATCAACAAGACCAGGGTGGACAAAGCGCTGGCCGGCATGCCCATGCCTGACAACGCCTGGGACCTGGTGTTTAACCCCAAGTACACCAGCAAGCTCAAGTCCTGCGGCATCGCCTACCTCGATTCCCCCACCGAAATCATGCCGGTGGCGCTGCACTACATCGGCAAGGACGCTTACTCGAACGATCCGGCAGACTACAAGGCGGCCAACGAGATGCTGGCCAAGGTGCGCAAGGATGTGCGCCTGTTCAGTGCAACCATGATTGACGATGTGGCGGGTGGCAAGGCCTGCGTGGCGATTGGCTGGTCAGGCGACATCAACATTGCAGCGGTCCGGGCCAGGGAAAACGGCTCCAAGGACGAGATCCAGGCGCTGCTGCCCAGCACCGGCGCCCTGATCTTCTTTGACACCATGGCGCTGACCAAGGATGCGAAGCACCCCAACAATGCCCATGCCTTCATCGACTTCTACCTGCGCCCCGAGAATGCCGCAGCCATGGCCAACGAGATGAGCTACCCCACAGGCAACAAGGCCGCCATTGCACAGATCAAGCCCGAAATCGCGGGCAACAAGACCATTTTTGTGGAAGCCGATTACTTCAGCAAGATGATTCCGCCGAGCAGCTTTACCAACGAAGCCCGGGAGGCGCTGGCCAACGCCTACAACAGCTTTAAAAAAGGCAAGTAATCCTTACCCAGGGTCGACTTGGGGCTGCTTGTACGCAGGGTATGAGCAGCCCTTTTTTGTATCCAATGCATGGAAATAGAAGGTGATACATGGCGGACATGGATGCGGGGGCGGAAGCGAAAGAGGGTTATCTGGTCACCGAGCGGCTGGTCAAGCGTTTTGACGAAGCGCTGGCGGTGGACGAGGTGTCGCTGTCGGTGGGCAAGGGTGAGATTTTTGCTCTGCTGGGCAGTTCCGGCTGTGGCAAGTCCACCTTGCTGCGCATGCTGGCGGGTTTTGAAAAGCCCACCTCGGGCCGTATTTTGCTGGGCGGTCAGGACGTGGCTAATTTGCCGCCTTATGACCGGCCCATCAACATGATGTTTCAGTCCTATGCCTTGTTTCCGCATCTGGACACCTGGGAAAATGTGGCGTTTGGCCTCAAACGGGAAGGCCTTCCCAGAAACGAAATCCAGCAGCGTGTCGGCGAGATGCTTGATCTGGTGCAGCTGGGCCCTTACGCCAGGCGCAAGCCGCACCAGCTGTCGGGCGGCCAGCAGCAACGGGTGGCGCTGGCGCGCAGCCTGGCCAAACGGCCCAGGCTGTTGCTGCTCGACGAGCCGCTGGGGGCGCTGGATAAAAAACTGCGTGAACAGACCCAGTTTGAACTGGTCAACATCATTGAACAGGTGGGCGTGACCTGCGTGATGGTGACGCACGACCAGGAAGAGGCCATGACCATGGCCAGCCGCATTGCGGTGATGAGCAAGGGCCGGGTGCTGCAGGTCGGTACACCCGAGGAAGTGTATGAGCACCCCGCGAACCGCTTTGTGGCCGACTTCATCGGCAACGTCAATCTGTTTGAGGGTCGGCTCAGCGTGGACGAACACGACCACTGTGCGGCAGCGACGGGCATTGGCGAAATCCAGGTCGGGCATGGCGTGAGTGGCACGCTGAACATGCCGCTGGCCATTGCCGTGCGCCCTGAAAAAATCGAGATCAGCAAACAGCGGCCTGCGGCAGAGCGGAATGTGTTTGCCGGCAAGGTCCAGGAAATTGCCTACTTTGGCTCCTACAACACCTTCATCGTGCTGGCCAGCGACGGCTCGCGCGTCAGGATCACCGAGGCCAATACCTCGCGCCAGGATTTGAGCGATATCACCTGGGAGGACCAGGTCTTCTTCTGGTGGGACGACCGCGCCGGCATTGTGCTGCGCGACTGAGTCGACCAGGAAACGACATGGCGACCTTCACTTTTCCTGTGCCGGGCAAACGCTTTGTGATTGGCGTGCCCTACCTTTGGCTGATTGTCTTTTTCTTTCTGCCCTTTTTGATCCTGCTCTACATCAGCTTTGTCGACATGGGCAACGACATCAATCCCTTCAAGCCGATCTGGGATTCTCAGACCGGTCTGCTCAAGCTCAAGTACGAAAACTACGGGTCGATCTTCAAAAGCGGTGAGGGTGGCGCGCTGTTTCAAACCCTCTACATTGAGGCTTATCTGCGCTCCATCTGGTACGCGCTGTGCACCGCCTTGCTGTGCCTGGCCATCGGCTATCCGTTTGCTTACTTCATTGCGCGCTCGCCCGCCAGCCTGCGGCCTGGACTCTTGATGATGGTGATGCTGCCGTTCTGGACCTCGTTTTTGCTGCGCGTCTATGCCTGGAAAGGTATTCTGGCCGACCAGGGCGTGCTGAACCGGGCGTTGATGTGGATGGGGTTGACGGCTGAGCCGATCCAGATGCTGTACACCGATGTGTCCATGCTGGTGGGCATGACCTATGTGTATTTGCCCTTCATGGTGTTGCCCCTGTACGCCAACCTGGTGAAGATGGACTTTCGCCTGCTGGAGGCGGCGCATGACCTGGGCGCTTCGCCTTTCAAGGCATTTTGGCTGGTCACAGTGCCCCTGTCCAAGGCCGGCATCGTTGCCGGCTTCATGCTGGTGTTCATTCCCTGCGTGGGCGAGTTTGTCATTCCTTCGCTGCTGGGCGGCCCCGAAAACGTCATGATTGGCCGCGTGGTGTGGGACGAAATGTTTACCAGCAACAACTGGCCCCGGGCCACCGCGCTGGCAGTGCTGATGATCGCGCTGATTGTGGTTCCGCTGGCCATTTACTACCACTACACGGGCGACGCAAAAGAGCGCGCCGAGCCCGCAAAGTAAGGAGCCACACCCATGCAAACCTTTCTGGAAAAGCACTTCGGCAAGCTGTGGCTGGGGGCGGTGTTTTTGTTTTTGTACCTGCCGCTGATCTTCATGGTGGTGTTCTCGTTCAACAGTACGCGCCAGGACGCCCAATTCACCGGCTTTTCGCTGCGCTGGTATGAGGCGCTTACCCGTGACACCAAGATTGTCGAAGGCTTCTGGCTGTCGCTGAAGATCGCGACGGTTTCGGGTGTGCTGTCTGCCGTACTCGGTACATTCGCCGCTTTTGTACTGGTGCGTTACCGCCGCTTCGCCGGCCGAACGATTTTTTCCGGCATGGTCAACGCACCGCTGGTGATGCCCGAGGTGGTGATTGGCCTGTCGCTGCTGCTATTGATGGTAGGGGCGCAGAACTTCTTTGGCTGGCCGCCGCGCGGCATGCTCACCATCATTTTGGGCCACACCCTGCTGGGTATGGCTTACGGCATGGTTGTGATTCAGTCACGCCTGCTGGAGATGAACCGCGCCATTGAGGAGGCCGCCATGGACTTGGGCGCGCGGCCGCATCAGGTGTTTTTCCTGATCACGCTGCCCAATATTTTTCAGGCCATTCTGGCTGCCTTTTTGCTGTCTTTTACCTTGTCGTTTGACGATGTGGTGATTGCCGAGTTTTTGTCCGGCCCAGGCGTGAACACCTTGCCGCAGGTGATTTTTGCTTATGCAAGGCGCGGCATCAACCCGACGATTTACGCGGCGGCCACGTTGCTGATCGTGACGGTGACCGTGGCCATCGTGGTCTACAGCATCTGGGTGGCAAGGCAAACCCGCAGGCGGGAGCGCGAAATTGCAGCCGCCACCCGCGCCGAATTGACGGCGCTGGGCAGATCCTGACCGCCGCATGGGCGGCCCGTTGCGTGATTTAATTTCACCATGCGAAAAGGCTTTGCAAATTATGGAGAAGTTGATATTCAGGAGGCGCTGTATTTTTTCATTGAGAAAAATAACGTTTTGCATCATGGAATTCTGATGCTAAGCTATTGATATTAAATAAGAAAATTTTAATCTTATATAAGACATAAGAGCAGAAATAACTCTTCTATAAGAGTTAAGATCAAGCCATGGCAAGAGGCTATGTAGGCCATTCCAGCCACCTTTTTTCAAACTCACCTCCGGAGGTTCTTATGCCGCAATCCATCACCGAACAACTGAGCCGCGAACAGCAGATCCAGGCCCTTGAAAAAGACTGGGCCACCAACCCCCGCTGGAAGGGCATCAAGCGCGGTTACAGCGCCGCTGATGTGGTCCGTTTGCGTGGCTCCTTTCCTATTGAGTACACCTTGGCGCGCCGCGGTGCTGAAAAGCTCTGGGGCCTGGTCAACAACGAGCCTTACGTCAACTGCCTCGGCGCCCTGACCGGTGGCCAGGCCATGCAGCAGGTGAAAGCCGGCGTCAAGGCCATCTACCTGTCGGGCTGGCAAGTCGCCGCCGACAACAACGGTTACGCCGCGATGTACCCCGACCAGTCCCTGTACCCGGTGGACTCGGTGCCAAAAGTGGTGGAGCGCATCAACAACACCTTCCGCCGCGCCGACGAAATCCAGCACTCCAAGGGCATTGACGCAGGCGACGCAAATTACATCGACAACTTCGCGCCCATCGTGGCCGACGCGGAAGCCGGTTTTGGCGGCGTGCTGAACGCGTTTGAGTTGATGAAAGCCATGATCAACTCCGGCGCGGCCGGTGTGCACTTTGAAGACCAGCTGGCTTCCGTCAAGAAATGCGGCCACATGGGCGGCAAAGTGCTGGTGCCTACCGCCGAAGCCTGCCAGAAACTGATCGCGGCCCGCATGGCTGCCGACGTTTGCGGCGTGCCCACCCTGGTGATTGCCCGTACCGACGCTGAAGCCGCTGACCTGTTGACCAGCGACTACGACGAGAACGACAAGCCTTTCATCACCGGCGAACGCACCGCTGAAGGTTTCTACAAGACCAAAAAAGGCATGGACCAAGCCATTTCGCGCGCCGTGGCCTACGCGCATTACGCCGATCTGGTGTGGTGCGAAACCGGTACGCCTGACCTGGAGTTTGCCAAGAAATTTGCAGACGCCGTGCATGCCGTTCACCCCGGCAAGATGCTGGCTTACAACTGCTCGCCATCGTTCAACTGGAAGAAAAACCTGGACGATGCGACCATTGCCAAGTTCCAGAAAGAGCTCGGCGCCATGGGTTACAAGTACCAGTTCATCACGCTGGCTGGCATCCATTCCATGTGGTACAACATGTTTGATCTGGCGCAGGACTACGTCGCGCGCGGCATGACGGCGTACATCGAAAAGGTGCAAGAGCCAGAATTCGCAGCCCGCGACCGTGGCTACACGTTTGTGTCGCATCAGCAGGAAGTCGGCACTGGCTACTTCGACGAAGTGACCACCGTGATTCAGGGCGGCAAGTCCAGCGTGACCGCGCTGACCGGCTCGACCGAAGAAGAACAGTTCCACTGATCTGGGTTGAAGGCCGGGGCGGCGTAAAATTGCGCTATCCCGGCTTCTTGTTTTCAAGCGCGGCTCGTCCGCGCTTTTTTAATTTTGTTTTCGAAACCATGATTCAAATCACACTTCCTGACAGTTCCACACGTGACTATGCCGCCCCGGTGACCGTGGCCGAAGTCGCTGCGTCCATCGGCGCCGGTCTGGCCAAAGCAGCCCTGGGCGGAAAAGTCGATGGCAAGCTGGTCGATACCAGCTACCTCATCAGTCAGGACAGTGCGGTTTCGATCATCACCGCCAAGGATGCTGACGGACTGGAGTTGATTCGCCATTCTGCGGCCCATTTGCTGGCGTATGCGGTCAAGGATCTGTTTCCCGAGGCACAGGTCACGATTGGACCGGTGATTGAAAACGGATTTTTCTATGATTTTTCTTACAAGCGAGCCTTCACGCCAGAAGACCTGGTGGCGATTGAAAAGCGCATGGGCGAACTTGCGGCCAAGGACGAGCCAGTGACGCGCCGGGTGCTGCCTCGCGATGAAGCGGTAGCGTATTTCAAAGGCCTGGGAGAACATTACAAGGCAGAGATCATTGCCAGCATCCCGGCCAATGAGGACGTCTCTCTCTACCGTGAAGGCGCGTTTGAGGACCTGTGCCGTGGCCCTCATGTGCCGAGCACCGGCAAGCTGAAATTTTTCAAGCTCATGAAGCTGGCCGGCGCTTACTGGCGTGGCGACCACCGCAACGAAATGCTGCAGCGCGTTTACGGCACGGCCTGGGCCACCAAAGACGAGTTGCAGCAGTACCTGACCCAACTTGAAGAAGCAGAAAAACGCGACCACCGCAAGCTTGGCAAGGAGTTGGACCTGTTCCACATTGACGACCACTCGCCGGGACTGGTGTTCTGGCACCCCAAGGGCTGGACTGTCTGGCAGGGCGTGGAGCAGTACATGCGCAAGGTCTACCAGAACAACGGCTACCAGGAGGTCAAAGGTCCACAGCTGCTGGATAAAACGCTTTGGGAAAAAACCGGCCACTGGGACAAGTACCGTGACAACATGTTCACGACCGAGAGCGAAAAGCGCGATTTCGCCCTCAAGCCGATGAATTGCCCGGGCCACATCCTGATTTTCAAGCAAGGCATCAAGAGCTACCGCGATTTGCCGCTGCGTTACGGCGAGTTCGGCCAGTGCCACCGCAACGAGCCTACGGGCGGCCTGCATGGCATCATGCGTGTGCGCGGTTTCACCCAGGACGACGGCCACATTTTCTGCACCGAAGAGCAGATTCTTAAAGAGTGCGTTGACTACACGACGTTGCTGCAAAACGTTTATACCGACTTTGGCTTTAAAAACATCATCTACAAGGTGGCGACGCGCCCCGAAGCCCGCATTGGCTCTGACGAGAGTTGGGATAAAGCCGAGCACGCGCTGATTGAAAGCCTGCGAGCCTCCGGTTGTGCGTTTGAAATTTCCCCGGGCGAGGGCGCGTTTTACGGCCCCAAGATCGAATACACGCTCAAGGATGCCATCGGCCGCCAGTGGCAGTGCGGCACCATTCAGGTCGATTTTTCGATGCCCGAGCGCCTGGATGCCGAATACGTAGGCGAAGACGGCGCCCGTCACCGCCCCGTCATGCTGCACCGCGCGATTGTTGGAAGTCTGGAGCGATTCATCGGGATTTTGATCGAGGAACACGCTGGCGCGCTGCCGACGTGGCTGGCGCCTGAGCAGGTTTCAGTGCTCAATATCACCGATTCTCAGGCTGATTACGCCCGGGAAGTTGCTAAAACGCTGCAGAATCAAGGGCTTAGGGTCAACCTGGACCTGCGCAATGAGAAAATTACGTATAAAATACGCGAGCACTCACTGCAAAAGCTTCCTTTTATACTTGTCGTAGGCGATAAAGAGAAGGCCGCCGGAGCAGTTTCAGTGCGCGCTCGGGGAAACAAAGACCTTGGCGTGATGTCCCTTGATGCGTTTGCCCTGCAGATTGCCTCCGACATTGCGCAAAAATTCTGATTTTTGATGTATCTGTTGATCAAATCAGTCTGCTGTCATTGTTGTACGGGTACAAGCCGCTATAGCTTTTATAGCAAATATTGAAGGATTCGCACCATCGCTACAGAATTTCGTGACCGCCGTCACCGTGAAGAACGCAAGCACCGCTTGAACCGTGAAATCATGGCCCCTGAAGTACGACTTTCGGGTCCGGACAACGAGCCTTTGGGCGTTGTCAGCATCACGGAAGCGCTGCGTTTGGCGGGCGAAGCGGACGTAGACCTCGTTGAAATCTCGCCCACGGCGGTTCCGCCTGTGTGCCGGCTCATGGACTATGGAAAGTTCAAGTACGCCGAGCAGAAAAAAGCGGCAGAAGCGAAGTCCAAGCAAAAAGTGATCGAGGTCAAGGAAGTCAAGTTCCGTCCCGGAACTGACGACGGCGACTACAACATCAAGCTGCGTAACATCAAGCGCTTCCTGGAAGATGGCGACAAGTGCAAAATTACCTTGCGCTTTCGCGGTCGCGAGATCACTCACCAGGAGTTGGGTTTGGCGCTGTTGGCGCGTATCCGTGACGAATTGGCTGATTTGATTTTGGTCGAGCAGTTTCCCAAGCTTGAAGGTCGTCAAATGGTCATGATGATCGCACCGGGCCGCAAGAAAGTAGCGAGCAAGGCTGCAGCAACGGATGCGTCTGCTTGAGGCATTGGTTTAGAAAAATGGCTTGCTGGTTTGTTTGATCAGTGAGTCCTTGGCGGTGCATTTAACCGTGTTCCTGAGAAGGCAGTCGAAAAGATAGCCTTCCAAAAGTGACAGCTTAAAAGCCGTCGCGCCTAGTGGCAGGTGTCAAAGCCTGTCATTAACAAGTGGCTCGGGGCCATCAAGTCTGCGTAAGGTTCGCAGCGCCTCACGAGCACAAATGAAAAGGAGCATTTATATGCCCAAAATGAAGACCAAAAGCGGCGCTAAAAAGCGCTTCCGAGTTCGTCCAGGTGGTACCGTTAAACGCGGTCAAGCCTTCAAACGTCACATTCTGACCAAGAAGACTACCAAGAACAAACGTCAATTGCGTGGTTCAGTCGGTGTTCATGAGACCAATATGGGTCACATGGCGCAGATGCTGCCAGGCCGTGGCATTTAATTTAACGACGAACAAGGAGTAAATACATGCCTCGCGTCAAACGTGGTGTAACGGCTCGCGCCCGCCACAAAAAAGTTCTAGCCCTTGCAAAAGGTTTTCGCGGTCGCCGCGGTAACGTCTTCCGTATCGCTAAAGAAGCGGTAATGAAGGCTGGGCAATATGCCTACCGTGACCGTCGTACCAAAAAACGTGTGTTCCGCCGCCTGTGGATCGCCCGTATCAACGCTGCAAGCCGTTCATTTGGCCTGACCTACAGCCAGTTCACCAATGGCCTGAAAAAAGCCGGCATTGAGATCGACCGCAAGGTTCTGTCGGACATGGCCATTCATGACAGCGCTGCATTCGGCGCTATCGTTGAGCAGGCCAAAGCCAAGCTGGCTGCTTGATTTTCAGCGTGATCAGCTACTAAAATAATAGCTTTTTTCGCACGAAAATAAAGGGCTGGAGCTTGAAAAGGCTCCGGCCCTTTTTTATTGGGTTTTTTGTGGCGCTGCGGTAATGGCCGTGTGGCAGAATGCGCCCCCTTGTTTCCGTATTCCCTCGAAGAGAATTTATGAACGATGCCGATACCCTCAACGAACTGGTAAGTTCTGCCAAAACCAGTTTTGCGCAAGCCGCTACGCCCGCTGATCTGGAGAATGCCAAAGCCCAGTTTTTGGGAAAGTCAGGTCGCATCACCGAGTTGATGAAGGGTATGGCGCAACTCTCCGTCGAGGAAAAAAAATCTCGCGGTGCCGCCATCAACCTGGCCAAGCAGGCGATTGAGGCCGCGCTGAACGAGCGCCGCCAAGCCCTGGCCAATGCTGAACTTGAAAAGCAACTCAAAGCCGAAGCGCTCGACGTCAGCCTGCCCGGCCGCCAGCGTGCGCAAGGCGGGCTGCATCCCGTGTCCCTCACGCTGGAACGGATTGACGCTATCTTTGGCTCCATGGGTTTTGACGTGGCGCAAGGCCCCGAGATTGAAACCGACTGGTTCAACTTCACCGCGCTCAATACGCCTGAAGACCATCCGGCGCGCTCCATGCACGACACGTTTTATGTCGAAGGCGGCACCGAAGCTGCCCCCAATTTGCTGCGCACTCATACCAGCCCGATGCAGATTCGTTATGCCGTCCAGCACGTCAAAAAGCACCGGGCCCTGATTGACGCCGGTGGCCGCATGCCCGAAATTCGCGTGATCGCGCCAGGCCGAACCTACCGCGTCGACAGCGATGCCACCCACTCCCCGATGTTTCACCAGTGCGAAGGCCTGTGGATTGGCGAGAACGTGAGCTTCAAGGATTTGAAGTTCGTGTTCACCGATTTCTGCCGCACCTTTTTTGAGAGCGACGACCTGGTATTGCGCTTTCGCCCCAGCTTTTTCCCGTTTACCGAGCCAAGCGCCGAAATCGACATCCAGTTCCAGACCGGGCCGCTGTCAGGCCGCTGGCTCGAAGTGGCCGGTTCAGGCCAGGTCCATCCCAATGTGGTGCGCAACATGGGGCTCGACCCCGAAAAATACATCGGCTTTGCCTTTGGCATGGGTCCAGACCGGCTGACGATGCTACGTTACGGCGTCAATGACCTGCGCCTGTTCTTTGACGGCGACATCCGCTTTTTGTCCCAGTTCCAGTCATAACAAGAACAACAATCCAAAGAGCAAGGCTTCATCATGCAATTTCCCGAATCCTGGTTGCGCGAATTCTGCAACCCTTCCCTGAGCACCGAGCAACTCGCTGAAACCCTGACCATGGCCGGACTGGAGGTGGAGGAACTCAAGCCGGTTGCGCCGCCATTTACCCGCATTGTGGTCGGTGAAATCAAGACGGCCGAGCAGCACCCCAATGCTGACCGCCTGCGCGTATGCGAGGTCGATGTGGGGCAGGGCAGCTTGCTCACCATCGTCTGCGGTGCGCCTAATGCCAGAGTTGGCATCAAGGTGCCCTGCGCCTTGGTGGGCGCAGAGTTGCCACCCGGCGAAGATGGCAAACCCTTCCTGATCAAGGTGGGCAAGCTGCGCGGCGTCGAAAGCGAAGGCATGCTGTGCTCCGCGCGCGAACTCAAGCTGTCGGAAGACCATGGCGGCCTGCTGGAATTGGCGGCTGACGCGCCGCTGGGCCAGGACATCCGTGCGCATCTGAACCTCGATGACACGCTGTTCACCCTCAAGCTGACCCCCAACCTGGCGCACTGCCTGAGCGTTTACGGCGTCGCGCGTGAAGTCGCGGCCCTGACCGGCGCACCGTTGAAGACGCCGTCATTTCCGGCCGTGGCCGTCGGTCACGCCGACAAGCTGGCC
Organism: Polaromonas sp.; assembly: GCF_018780625.1. GTDB lineage: Bacteria > Pseudomonadota > Gammaproteobacteria > Burkholderiales > Burkholderiaceae_C > Polaromonas. The sequence goes on from NZ_JADMJK010000062.1 coordinate 32,580, forward strand.
GTCAAAGTCAGCGCGCCCGACCTGTGTGGCCGCTTTTCCGGCCGCATCGTGCGCAACGTGAATCCACAAGCCGCCACACCATCATGGATGGTAGACCGCCTGGCGCGCTGCGGTCAGCGCAGTGTCACGGCGCTGGTGGATATTTCCAATTACGTCATGTTTGAGCTGGGGCGTCCCAGTCACATTTTTGACCTCGACAAGATCCATGGTGGTCTTGATGTTCGCTGGGGCCAGCCCGGCGAGACGCTCAAGCTGCTGAACGGAAACACTGTCACGCTTGACGAAAAAGTGGGCGTGATCGCTGATGAAAACCAGGTTGAATCCCTGGCCGGCATCATGGGCGGCGATGCCACGGCGGTGTCGGATGACACGAAAAATATCTACGTCGAAGCCGCTTTCTGGTGGCCCAAAGCTATTGCTGGCCGCTCACGCCGCTTCAACTTTTCCACCGATGCGGGCCACCGCTTTGAGCGGGGCGTTGACGCCGGCCAGACCGTGGAACACATTGAACGCATCACGCAGCTCATCATGGATATTTGCGGCACGCCAGATACGGTGTGCGGCCCCATCGATGATCAGCAGGTCAACTTGCCCAAGGCAGTACTCGTTACCCTTCGAGTCGCACGTGCGGCGAAGGTGATCGGCATGCCGCTCACGCAGGCGCAGTGCCTGGATGCGCTCAAGCGCCTCGGTCTGGATGTGGCTGAAGGCGAGGGCACGCTGACCGTTACGCCGCCCAGCTACCGTTTCGACCTCCAGATCGAAGAAGACCTCATTGAGGAGGTGGTGCGCATGGTGGGCTATAACCAGCTGCCCGAAACGCCGCCACTGGCCCCCATCACTGCGAAAATTCGTGCCGAATCAGAGCGCAGCCCGTTTGCCGTGCGCCGTGCGCTGGCGTCGCTGGGCTACCAGGAAACCATTAATTTCAGCTTTGTGGAAGAGCGCTGGGAGCATGAGCTGGCCGGCAACCCGAACCCCATCAAGCTGCTGAACCCGATTGCCAGCCAGATGAGTGTGATGCGATCGTCGCTGCTCGGCTCCTTGTTGCAGGTGCTCAAGTTCAACCTCGACCGCAAGGCACCGCGCGTGAATGTGTTCGAGTTGGGACGGGTATTTTTGCGCGATGCCCAAAGCCAGAACACCGACACCACCGTGGCCGGCTTTAACCAGCCGATGCGCGTGGCCGGTCTGGCCTATGGTCCGCGTGCCGCACTGCACTGGGGTCTGTCCGACAAAACGGTGGACTTCTTTGACATCAAAGGCGACGTTGAAGCCTTGTTGGCCCCGCTGCCAGCTGTGTTTGCCGCTGCAACGCATCCATCCATGCATCCTGGCCGATGCGCCAGTGTCTCGGTAGCCGGCAAGCCGATTGGTTTTGTGGGTGAATTGCATCCGCAATGGCGTCAAGGCTATGACCTGGCTCAGGCGCCGCTGTTGTTTGAACTGGAGCTTGACGCCGTGCTGCAGCGTCAGGTCCCGGTTTTCAAGTCCGTGAGCAAGCTGCAGCCCGTGGAACGCGATGTGGCCGTGATCGTCTCTGAAAGCGTGACGCATGCTGCGCTCATGGCCGCGATTCTGGGTGCCGACACCCAAGGACTGCTCAAGGGCGCCACCTTGTTTGACGTCTACCGGCCACAACAAGCCAATGCCAGCATGCAGTTGGGCGAGAAAAGCCTTGCCGTGCGCCTGGTGCTTTCAAGCGATACCGCCACGCTGACTGACGAAAGTATTGAGGCCGCCACACAGGCAGTGCTTGCCAATCTGCAAAGCCTGCTTCAGGCACGCCTGCGTGCATGATGGCTTTGTCAAAATATTTATAAAAACTGCTGCCAGGAGGCTTGAGCCATGGAATTGTCTGTTGAAAGCCTGGAAACCCCGGCGCTGACCAAAGCGCATCTGGCCGAATTGTTGTTTGAGCACATCGGGCTCAATAAACGCGAATCCAAGGACATGATCGACGCGTTTTTTGACCTGATTTCCGATCGTCTGGTGGAAGGCAATGACGTCAAAATTTCCAGCTTTGGCAACTTTCAGATCCGGACCAAGGCGCCTCGTCCCGGTCGCAACCCCCGAACCGGAGAAGCCATTCCGATTGAGGCCCGACGGGTGGTGACATTTCATGCTAGCCACAAGCTCAAAGACCAAATACAGGGCAACGATCTGGCCGGATAGCCGATCGTCAATAGGGGTGTTAGAAGATGGTCCTTTTTTGTACGACCAAACCTTTACCTGAGGTCAAACCTCGGCGAAGCATTTTTGCAAGCCTGTTTTTGCCGAAATATTACCCTTTGTGCAAACTTTAACTTAGCGTAGATTCAAGTTTTATCTTTCAGCGTGTTGATTTAATTGGATAAACCTCTGTCTTCCATTCCCGCGAAACGCTACTTCACTATTGGTGAGGTCAGCGATTTGTGCGGTGTTAAACCTCATGTGCTCCGTTATTGGGAACAAGAGTTTACGCAGTTGCGCCCAATGAAAAGACGAGGCAACCGCCGGTATTACCAGCACCATGAAGTGTTGATGATTCGCAGGATTCGTGATCTGCTCTACGACCAGGGGTTCACAATTACCGGTGCGCGCAACAAGTTGCAGGAAACATTTCAATCTGAACGAGACGTGCGGCGCAACGGCGATGTCATCCCGGGCGGCGCGGACACTGCCCCCTCTGATGATGTGGGTCACCGCGATTTTGACAACTCGCTCGACTTTGAAGACGACGTCGACGTCGCCGATTTATCCGGCGAGGGCGATCTTTCACATAGGCTCCAGCTAATACGCCGCGAGTTGTACGAAATCCGGAATCTTCTAAGCGAAACTGACTGAGAAAGGCCGATTCAACGCGCTATAATCTAGAGCTTGTCGGTGTGTGGCGCAGCCTGGTAGCGCACTTGCATGGGGTGCAAGGGGTCGAAGGTTCGAATCCTTTCACACCGACCA
>NZ_JADMJK010000065.1:0-32290 GCF_018780625.1 Polaromonas sp.
TGGCCGGGCAGGGCGATGATGCCGTGCCGTCCATGCCCGGCGGCTCGGTGGTGGCTGTGGGGGACGACGACCAGAGCATTTACGCCTTTCGCGGCGCCCGTGTGGGCAACATGGCCGACTTCGTGCGCGAGTTTCATGTCACGCACCAGATCAAGCTGGAGCGCAATTACCGCAGTTTCGGCAACATCCTGGATTCGGCCAACGAGCTGATCAGCCACAACAGCAAGCGGCTCGGCAAAACCCTGAGCACCGACGCCGGACCCGGCGAGCCGGTCCGGGTTTATGAGTCGACCAGCGATTTTGCCGAAGCGCAGTGGTTTGTCGACGAGGTCAAGCAGCTGGTGCGGGACGGCAGCGAGCGCAAGGAAATTGCGCTGCTCTACCGCAGCAATGCGCAAAGCCGGGTCATGGAAACCGCGCTGTTCAACGCCGGTGTGCCTTACCGCGTCTATGGCGGCCTGCGCTTTTTCGAGCGCGCCGAGATCAAGCACGCGCTGGCCTATTTGCGCCTGCTTGAGAACCCGCATGACGACACCAGCTTTATGCGCGTGGTCAACTTTCCGCCGCGCGGAATCGGTGCGCGCAGCATCGAGCAGCTGCAGGATATCGCGCGCGCCTCGGGTTGCTCCTTGCACGACGGCGTCAGCGCCGTGCCTGGCAAGGCCGGCGCCAACCTGGGCGCCTTTGTCGCCAAGCTCGATGTGCTGCGCGAGCAGACCACGGGCATGAGCCTGCGTGAAATCATTGGGCTGGTACTGGCGCACAGCGGGCTTGAAGCGCATTACAAGCTCGAAAAGGAAGGCCAGGACCGGCTGGAGAATCTGGCCGAACTGGTCAACGCCGCCGAGTCATTTGTAAGCCAGGAAGGGTTTGGCCGCGACGCCGTGGCGCTGCCGGTCGATGAACTGGGCGCGCGCCTGAACCTCAGCCAGTCGCCCGCCAGCCAGGGGCTGGACCCTGCAGCCGATGCGCTGCTGCCTGAGTTTTTGGCGCCCGATGCCGAAACCGGGGAAACACTGTCGCCGCTGGCGGCTTTTCTCACGCATGCGGCGCTGGAGTCGGGCGACAACCAGGCGCAGGCCGGGCAAGACGCGGTGCAACTGATGACCGTGCATTCCTCCAAAGGGCTGGAGTTTGACTGCGTGTTCATCACCGGTCTGGAAGACAGCCTGTTCCCGCATGAAAACGCCATGAACGACGTGGAAGGCCTGGAAGAAGAACGCCGGCTGATGTACGTGGCGATCACGCGGGCGCGCAAGCGGCTGTACCTGAGCTACTCGCAAACGCGCATGCTGCACGGCCAGACGCGCTACAACCTGAAAAGCCGGTTTTTTGACGAGCTGCCAGAGTCGGCGCTTAAATGGATCACGCCCAGGAACCAGGGATTTGCAGCCGGACCGGGTAGTGCAGGCGCTGCAGGCGGCTGGCGGGGTGCTACTGATTCAGGAGCTGGTAGCACGCGTGGTGATTGGGCTAGTAGCCTTTTTTCTTCGAAAACAGCGGCTTCGCCTGTGCCCCCGCAGCGCAGCGCGCCGTCCCATGGCCTCAAAACCGGCATGCAGGTGTTTCACGCCAAGTTTGGCGAGGGCAAGGTGCTGATGCTCGAAGGCAGCGGAGACGATGCCCGGGCTCAGATCAATTTCACGCGGCACGGCGTGAAGTGGCTGGCCTTGAGCGTGGCCAAGCTCACGATCGTTTAGGCGGCAAGCTCAGGATGCGTCATCGGCGCTTGCCGGGGCGTCTTCAGGCGTGGCTTCAAAACTGTCCCGAAACGTGAAGTAAATCGAGGTGAAAAACATCGCCACAATCACCAGTGCGACCGGAAACATGGCCACGTTGGCCAGCATCGGGTTGCCTGCCAGGCTCGCAATCAGCGCCACCGCCACGGCCGCCAGCACGAAAACGCCAGTCCAGGCCAGCCCGAAAACGGTCATCGCGCCAAAGTTCTTGTAGCAGGCCATGAAGCTGAAAAACAGGCTTTTGACCGGCGACACCCCGTGCCAGTGCACCAGCGCAGGCGCATGCCAGAACAGCACCGACAGCGGCAGGTACAAGCCCATGGCCACCCACATGGCCACTTGAAAGTCGCCTTGCAGCACCAGCTCCTCGGTGATCTTGCCGCCCACCAGGTAGAGCCGGGCAAACTGCCCACCGTCAAACAGGGCCGACACGGCCATCAGCATCAAAAAGCCCAGGGCATACAGCGCGCCCAGTACCAGCATGGCCCGCATTTGCTGCCGGCCCGCGCGAAAGGCGCTGATCAAAATCGAGGGCATCGGAAAGTTTCCCTTGGCGGCCTCCTGCGTCGCCGCCATCAGGCCCAGCGTGGCGGCCGGCAGCAGGGCCAGCGCCAGCGCGGCACCGATAAAAGGCACCATGGTCGCCACCGAGAGCAGGGCCATGAACATGAAAAACAGGCCCGACAGCGCCAGCGGCTGCTTGATGAAGGTGCTGATGCCCAGTTTGACCCAGGTCAGCCCGGTGCGGGCGGGAACAATATTGAGTTTCATGGGGTTCCGCAGACGGGGTGTGACAGGTGGCCGGCGGGTAGTAAAAGCGCCCGCAGCACACGCTCAAAATGGCCGGGATCGTGGGCCTGGAGCACGGCCGCTTCGCGCGGCAGATGAAAGTCCCACAGCCGTGAAATCCAGAAGCGCAGCGCCGCCGCGCGCTGCAGGGCCGGCAACAGGGTGCGCTCTTGCGCCGTGAGGGCGCGCACGCGCTGGTAGGCGGCCAGGAAGGCGTCGGCACGCGCGGCGTCCTGCGCCCCACTTGGCAGGTCAATGCACCAGTCGTTGAGGCAAACGCCAATGTCAAACAAAAAGGCGTCGCAGCCGGCAAAGTAAAAGTCAAAAAAGCCGCTCAGCGTGCCGTGGTCAAACATCACGTTGTCGCGAAACAGGTCGGCGTGTATGGGGCCGCGCGGCAGGCTGGCGTAGCCTGAAGACGCCGCGATATGGTTCTGGTAGGCCAGCTCGCCCAGAATCAGGCTGCGCTGCGCCGGCGTCAGATGCGGCAGCACCACCGGTACGGTCTCGTTCCACCAGTCCAGCCCGCGCAGGTTGGGCTGGTGCCGGGGGTAGTCCAGCCCGGCCAGGTGCATGCGGGCCAGCATCTCGCCCACTTGCGCGCAGTGGTCGGCCGTGGGCGCCAACTCGCTCTGGCCGCGCAGCTTGTTGACGACGGCGGCGGGCTTGCCCTTCAGGCGGTGCACGATCACGCCCTTGGCATTTGCGGCCGGGTCGGGCACGGGAATCCCGCTGGCCGCCAGGTGCTTCATCAGGTGCAGGTAAAACGGCAACTGCTCGAACGTCAGGCGCTCAAACAGCGTCAGCACGTACTGGCCCTGCGTGGTGTCTACAAAATAGTTGGTGTTTTCAATGCCGCCTGCAGCGCCTTTGATGCTCTGCAGTTGCCCCAACTTCAAGGCGTTCAAGAACGCTGCAGCCTCGTCAAACGAGACTTCGGTAAATACGGCCATGCCTGAAACTGAACCCTGAACTAGATAAAAAAAGCTGAAACTTAAAACTTCAGCACATTCCAGACGCGCGACCCATTGGTGTCGCCGCTGGACGCCGCAGGCGCCGTACCCCGGGCGCCTTCTGCCGGCTTGACTTCGTAAGCCGGCACGGCGGCTTTGGGTTGCACCACAATTTGCTGGGTTTCGCCGCCTACCCGCAACTCATCAATGCGCGAGCCCGCGTCTTCGGTGTGGATGCGCTGGATCGCCCGGTCTGGACGCCCGGCTTTTTCAGTGGCTGCGGGCACTGCAGCCGGGGCAGGCGTCTGCGCCATGGCTGCAGCCAGCGGCAGCAGGGCGAGAGCCGCGAAAAAGGGAAGGCGAAGGGCGTTTTTCATGCCTGCATTGTAGGCTGGCCGGTCCGCCCGGGCTTGTCGCCCGTTGCTGCAATATCCCCGACAATCTGGCGCTATGAGCTCTGACAAAAAAACACTCCTGCTGGTCGATGGTTCCAGCTACCTGTACCGCGCCTTTCACGCCATGCCCGATCTGCGCGTCAAGCCCGGCGACCCCGACAGTCCGGCCACGGGCGCCATTCGCGGCATGATCAACATGATGCAAAAGCTGCGCAAGGATGTGCGCGCCGACTACGCGGTGTGCGTGTTTGACGCCAAGGGCCCGACCTTTCGCGACGCGCTCTACCCCGAGTACAAGGCCCAGCGCTCGGCCATGCCCGACGATCTGCGCAGCCAGGTCGAGCCGATTCACGAGGTGGTGCGCCTGCTGGGCTGGAAAGTGCTGGCCGTGCCCGGCGTGGAAGCCGACGACGTGATTGGCACCCTGGCCTGCATCGGCTCGCGCCAGGCCATCGAGGTCATCATTTCCAGTGGCGACAAGGACTTGAGCCAGCTGGTCGACGAACACATCACCGTGATTGACACCATGAACGACCGCCGCCGCGACCTGGCCGGCGTCGAGGCCGAATTCGGCGTGCCGCCGCGCCTGATGGTCGACTACCAGACCCTGGTCGGCGACACGGTGGACAACGTGCCCGGCGTGCCCAAGGTGGGGCCCAAAACGGCGGTGAAGTGGCTGATTGAATACGGCTCGCTCGATGCGCTGGTGGCCAGAGCCGGCGAGATCAAGGGGGTGGTGGGCGAAAACCTGCGCCAGGCCCTGGACTGGCTGCCCAAAGGGCGGGCGCTGGTGACGATCAAGAAGGACTGCGAACTGGACGGCTACATCGACGGCCTGCCCGCCCTGGAATCCCTGGCCATTGGCGGCCAGCAAACCGAGGCCTTGAAGGACTTTTATGAAAAGTATGGCTTCAAGGGGCTGGTCAAACAAATCGACACCGAAAGCGCGCCGCCCGAACGGCTTGCCAGCCCCGAGGGCCGCCAGCCTGCTGCCAGAGCCAAAAAGGCAGCCTCGCCCAACGAGCCCGGCCTGTTTGACGGGCCCGCATTTCTGGACACGCCGCTTGAGCAACGCGCCACCAACCTGAGCTACGACACGATTCTGACGTGGGAAGCGTTTACGCCCTGGCTGGCCAGAATCGAAGCCGCCGAGCTGGTCGCGGTTGACACCGAAACCACCTCGCTCGACGAAATGCAGGCCCGGATCGTGGGCCTGAGCTTTAGCGTCACGCCCGGCGAAGCGGCCTATATTCCCCTGACGCACGACTACCCCGACGCGCCCGCGCAACTGCCGCTCGTTGCGGTGCTGGCCAGGCTCAAGCCTTGGCTTGAAAACCCGGCCAGGTCCAAGCTGGGCCAGCATGTGAAGTACGACCGCCATGTGTTTGCCAACCACGGCGTGCAAGTGCAGGGCTATGCCCACGACACCATGCTGCAAAGTTATGTGCTCGAAGCGCACAAGCCGCACGGGCTGGCCAGCCTGGCCGAGCGGCACCTGGGGCGCAGCGGCATCAACTACGAAGACCTGTGCGGCAAGGGCGTGCACCAGATCAAGTTCAACCAGGTCGATGTTGCCAAGGCGTCCGAGTATTCGTGCGAAGACTCCGACCAGACGCTGGACGTGCACCGCGTGCTGTGGCCGCAGATCGAGGCCAATGACAAGCTGTGCTTTATTTACCAGCTGGAAATGCACAGCAGCGAAACCCTGTACCGCATCGAGCGCAACGGCGTGCTGATTGACGCGCCCACGCTGGCCAGGCAAAGCGGCGAGCTGGGCGCGCGCATCGTGCAACTCGAAACCGAAGCCTATGAGATTGCCGGCCAGCCCTTCAATCTGGGCAGTCCCAAGCAGTTGGCCGAGATATTTTTTGACAAGCTCGGCATGAAGGTGGTCAAGAAAACGCCCAGCGGCGCGCGCAGCACCGACGAGGAAGTGCTTGAAAAGCTGGCCGAAGACTACCCGCTGCCGGCCCGAATCCTGGAGCACCGGGGCCTGTCCAAGCTCAAGGGCACCTACACCGACAAGCTGGCCCAGCTGGCACACCCCAGGACGGGCCGGGTCCACACGCATTACGCGCAGGCCATCGCCATCACCGGCCGGCTGTCGAGCAACGACCCCAACTTGCAGAACATCCCGGTCAAGACCGCCGAAGGCCGGCGCGTGCGCGAAGCCTTTGTGGCACCTGCCGGCAGCGTGATTGCCAGCGCCGACTACTCGCAGATCGAGTTGCGCATCATGGCCCATATCAGCGAAGACGAGGCCTTGCTGCGCGCCTTCACCGACGGCATGGACGTGCACCGCGCCACGGCCGCCGAGGTTTTTGGCGTGGACGTGACCCAGGTCAGCAGCGAGCAGCGCCGCTACGCCAAGGTGATCAACTTTGGCCTGATCTACGGCATGAGCAGCTTTGGCCTGGCCAAGAACCTGGGCATTGAAACCAAGGCCGCCGCCGCCTACATCGACCGCTACTTTCAGCGCTACCCCGGCGTCAAGAACTACATGGACGAAACCCGCATGCTGGCCAAAAGCCAGGGCTATGTCGAAACCGTGTTCGGCCGGCGCCTGTACCTGCCCGAGATCAACTCGCCCAACGGCCCGCGCCGCGCCGGTGCCGAGCGCGCCGCCATCAACGCGCCCATGCAGGGCACGGCGGCCGACCTGATCAAGCTCAGCATGAACAAGGTGCAGCAGGTGCTGGACGATGAAAAGCGGGGGACCAAAATGATCATGCAGGTGCATGACGAGCTGGTGTTTGAAGTGCCCGCGTCAGAAGTCGACTGGGTCCGGCTGGAGATTCCGCGCCTGATGGCTGGCGTCGCCAGCCTCAAGGTGCCGCTGCTGGCCGAGATCGGCTTTGGTGCCAATTGGGAGAAGGCGCACTGAACCGGCCCTGAGGGCCTGCTCATGAATAACTTGCACCCTTGACTCGCCAGCGCCGGCGCCGGTGCCGGTGCCGGTGCGTGGTTGCGAACTGCTTGTGCGGCTATGCCGGGCAAGAGCCGGCGAAAGAACCAACGGCCTGTTGAATCGCATGGGCTTCGTACGGCCCACCCTTCGGTCCGTATGCTGAGTTCTTTCCATGCTGCTCTGCGATCTTGGAGATCACACACCCGCGTTGCTTGCCGGTCAAGTAAGTGCGCCAGGTTGACGAGTTGATATACGCGTTGGCCACAGCCGGGGGGCGGGTATGCAGCGGTTGAGTTTGCGACTGTTGCCTGCTCGCTGTCACCACCGCTGGGTCTGGGTGGCGTTCTGCGCCGACCTGGATTGCGCTTCGTTCAACACCACCAGTTCATCGCCTTCTTTCACTCGCTGCCCGTCCCGCCGACACCTGACCACGCCAACTTCTCATGGCTAGGCCCACCGGCGAGCGCGCCCCCCGGCAGGATGGACGCCGCGTGCATGCAAGCCCTGCTCCATGCTCACCTCTGTACGGTTTAGCGTTCGCGCCCGGCGCGTCGCAGCACCTGCGTCACCGGCTCGGCCAGGTACTGCAGCGGCGTGCGTGCCTCGCCTTTGATGAACACCTCGGCCGGCATGCCGGCCTGCAGTTTGACGTCGCCGGCCTGCGCCAGCGAGGCAGCGTCGGCCTCGATCAGCGCCACGTAATAGGCCTGGTTGGTGGTCCGGTCGACCGTGCGGTCGGCCGCCAGGTAGAACACCTTGCCTTCGACCAGCCTGGTGGTGCGGTACTTGAACGCGGTAAAACGGATCTCGGCGGCCTGACCCTGATGCACGCGCGCCACGTCCTCGGTGCGGATGCGTGCCTCCACCACCAGGCGCGGATTGCTCGGCACGATGTCGGCTATCGGTTCGCGCGGCGAGACCATGCTGCCCGGCGTGGTGAACTTCAGGTTGATCACGTCGCCGGCCACCGGCGCCACGATCACCTGCCGGCTCGACGCGTCGGTGGTTTTGCGCTGCTCCTGCTCGATTTCGGTCAGGCGCGCGGAACTCACCTTCAGTTGGTCGCTGGCCTGCTGCCGGTAGTCGCCCTCAAGCCCCTTGATGCGCAGGTCGGCGTCGACCAGGCGTTGCTCGGCGCGCGCCAGCTCGGAGCGCTTCTCCTCCAGCTTGACGCCATAGTCCGCCACCGTGGCCTCGAGCTGCGAGATCCGTGTCGCGGAGATAAAGCCGTCTTTGAGCAGGTTGCGGTTCGTCTCCAGCTCGGCGCGCTGGTGCTTCAGCGAGTCGGTCGCCGAGGCGATCTGCGCGCGCAGCGCAGTCGCCTCCTGTGCCACCTTGGCCTGTTGCTGACGCAGCAGCACCGACTGGCCGACGAGCGCGTCGCGCCGGGCACTGAACAGTGCGCGCTCCTTCGTCATCTGCTCGGCCAGACGCGAATCGGCGCGGGCCGCGTCGACCACATCGGCCGGAAAATCCACGGCCCGGGCCGACAGTTGCTCGGCCTCGAGCCGCGCCAGGCTGGCGCGCTCCGCCATCACGCGGTAGTTGAGCCGGTTCAGGTCGGCGTCAACCGACACGTCGCCGAGCACCAGTAGCGTCTCGCCCTGCGCCACTTGCTGGCCGTCACGCACCATCACCTCGCGCACGGTGCCGCCCTCGGCATGCTGCACCACGCGGCGATCCAGATCGACCTTGACAAACGAACTCGCCACCACCGCCGCCGACAAGGGTGCCAACGCCATCCACGCCGCCACCGGAACAACGCCCAGCAGCAGCACTGCGGCGGCGCGGCGCGCCAAGTTGCGCGCTTCGAGCAGGTGCTGCTCAAGCGGGGCCTGCGGATCGAGGGGCGACATCACGGCGGCGCTCATGACGCCTTCTCCGCGCGAAGATTCAGCGCATCGTCATTGCCGGCCGCGTGCGGCGCATGGGGCGCGCGCGGCATCGCCACCACCTGGGCACCGCCGCCGGCGGGGGGTACGGCCGGCTGGCTCTTCTGCTGCATCGCCTTCATCACCTCGGCGCTCGGCCCATAGTGCTGCACCTTGCCGGCGTCGAGCACCAGCATCTTGTCGACATGCTGGATCAGCGTGGCGCGGTGCGTCACCACCACCACCGTCGCCTGTCCGCGCAGCGAGCGCAGCGTTTCGGCCAGCGCCAGTTCGCCGGCCCCGTCCAGGTTCGAATTGGGCTCGTCGAGGATCAGCAGCTTGGGGTCGCCATACAGCGCGCGCGCCAGTGCAATGCGCTGGCGCTGCCCGGGCGAGATGACGGCGCTGTGCAGGTCGACCATCGTGTCGTAGCCCTCGGGCAGCGCCAGGATCAGCTCATGGACATGGGCGCGCTGCGCGGCCTTGACCGCCTGCGCCGAATCCACCGCGCCGAGCCGCGCGATATTCTCGGCCACCGTGCCGGGGAACAGCTCCACGTCCTGCGGCACGTAGCCCAGCCACGGGCCCAGGTCTTCGCGCGGCCACTGCGTCAGGTCAGCCTGGTCCAGTCGCACCGTGCCGGCGGTCGGTTTCCATACCCCCGTCAGCAGCCGCACCAGCGTCGACTTGCCGGCACCGCTGGCGCCGATGATGGCCAGCGACTCGCCCGCATCGAGCTGTAGCGACACGCCGGTCAGCAGCATGCGTTCGCCCTGCGGCGCGCGGAACATCAGGTTTTGCGCCAGCAGCTGTCCATGCGGAGCCGGCAGCGCCATGCGGGCCGGCTCCGCTGCTGCGGCGTCGAGCATCTCGCTCAGGCGTCGGAACGCCGCGCGGCCCTCGGCCAGTACCTTCCAACTGCCGACCACCAGCTCGACCGGCGCCAGCGCGCGGCCCAACAAGATGGTGCACGCAATCATCACCCCCGGCGTGGCCTGCGCGCTGATGACCAGCCAGGCACCCATCGCCAGCATCACCATCTGCACCGCTTGGCGCAACGTGCGCGTCAGCGCCGCCATCGCCACCGTCTTGGTCGCGGTCGGTTGCTGCAAAGCCGTGACCTCGGCGTTCTTCTGCCGCCAGCGCGCGATCAGCGCATCGGTCATGCCCAGCGTCTGCGCCACTTCGGCGTTCTGCAACGAGGCTTCGAGGTAGCGCGTGGTGCCGGCCGCGGCCCGCTGCAAAGCCTCGATCTCGCGGCGCGTGATGAAGTCATTGATCAGCGCCAGCGCCAGCATCAGCAGCGCCGCCGCAGCCGCCGTCATGCCGAGCACCGGGTGCGCGAGCCAGATCACCGCCACGTAGACAATCACCCACGGCGCGTCAAACAGCGCCAGCAGGCCCTGGGTCGAGAACAGCGCGCGCAGCGCGCCAACGTCGCGCAGGCCCTCCGAACTGCCGCGCCCGCTGCGCCGTGCGCCCTGCGCGATGACGATCTTGGTCACCGCCGGCGACAGCGACTCGGCCACGATGTTGCCGGCCACGCCCTGCAGTCGGGCACGCAGGTAGTCAAGCGCCAGCAGCAGCACCATGGCCACGCCGGAACCGATCAGCAGCACCAGCAGCGTCTCGCCGCTCTGGCTGGCCAGCACCCGGTCGAACACCTGCAGCATGAAGAGGGCGGGAACGAGCAGCAGCAGGTTGACGAAGAAGGACAGGCCTGCGACGTGGAGCAGCGGGCGGCGCAGGAGTTGGAGGAGTGGCTTCATGGCGTAGTAAAACCTGGTTACCCAAAGCTACCGCCCGCTTCTGCGAGGCGGGCGGTAGGAAGTCACTAGATCACGACGAAGTCGGTGTTCACCACCGTGCCGGGATGCGTCGTCGTTCCGAGCGTTGCAAACTGTACGGCAGCACTGGCCACACCCGTGCCATCTGCGTCATAGGACAGCGATCCGGTGGCGGGGTCATAGATGATCCGGGTAGTGCCATCGGCTGCTGCCCCGGCGCCGACGATGTCCAGGGCGCCTGCACTCAAGATGCCGGTCGTGAGCAAGGCGTTGAACAAGCCTGTGCCGGTGTTTTCGAGGTGGATCTTGTCGGTGCCGGACACAAAGTCGGTGATCGTGTCGATGCCTGCCGTGGTCAAGCTTGTGTTGAAAACAAACGTATCGGATCCCGCCCCGCCGACCAACGTATCTCCGACCTCCTTGCCGTTGAGCACGTCATCCCCGCTGCCACCGTACAGCGTATCCGCCCGCGGGGTTCCTTGGGAGCCTCCATCGCCAGTAATGGTGTCGTTTCCACCATCGCCGAAAACGATGTCACTTCCGCTCAGTGCGTTGACGGTTTCTCCGGCGTTGCCTCCGTCGTAGATGTTGTTGCCGGCACTAACCGTCGTCGCGGTGACGTCCGTAACATAGACTTTTATCGTGGCATTCGGCGACGACACTTGGCCGTCCGAAACGGAAACCTGCACGGAGTAGTAGCTGCCACCTCCATCCAAACCCGGCGCACCCTCATAGTCCACCAGAGAGAGGTCGCCCACGGTCAGCTGGCCACTCGTGCTTAGAGCGAATGCACCGCCTGAATTGTCGGAAATCAAGCTGTATGTCAATGTGTCTGCGTCTGCGTCACTGGCCACGACGTTTAGCGTGGGACTTATTTCAAACCCATTGACGGCCGAGTTGATCAAGTGCTCTCTGACCGTAAACGACTGGCCATCGATCGTCGGCGCATGGTTCTCAATGAGATCGTTGACACTGAGCGTGAAGCTCTGGGTCGCATCCGGGTCGACGCCGACGCCGGCGTCATTGACACCCACGTTGACCGCGTAGCTGGCCTGGCTTTCGAAGTCCAGCGTGACGCCGGCCTTCAGGAACAGCTCATTGCCCACAATCTCGAAGCTTGCCGCGTCCGTGCCGGACAGCGACAGGACGTTCGTCCCCAGCGCGTCGTCGGTGATCGTAATGTTGGCCACCTTGGTGTGGGTCGCCGTGTTGGTGTTCTCGTCAATGTCGGTAGTCGTGTTGCTCAGCACCACCGCCGTCGGCGCTTCGTTGACGTCGTTGACGCTGACCGTCACCGCGTGGGTGTCGCTCAGGGCCGGTGTGCCGCCATCGGTGGCCACGACGTTGAAGCTGTAGCTGGACTTGGCTTCGAAGTCGGCCGAGGCGTTCAGCCTCACGTTGCCGGATGCATCGATGTTAAAGGCCGTCGCATCAGTGCCCGACAGGCTCCAGGTGACGCTGTCGCCCGCATCCGCATCGCTCGCCGTCGCCGCGTACACCACAGTGCTGGTGGCCGTGTTCTCGTTCACGCTACCGACGGCACTCGATGTGACCACTGGCGCATCGTTGGTGCCAGCGACGTTCACGGTAATCGTTCGGCTTGCCGTGCCGTCAAGGGAATTAACCGTCAGCGTGTCGGTCGCCGGAGCGCTCCCATTGAGCGCCTGGGTAGCCGCACGATCGTTGTCCAGCGTGTAGGTCCATGCGCCCGTCGCGGCAACAAAAGTGAAGTCGCCGTAAGTGCCGGAGAGACTGGCTGGGGCTGCAAACACCGCTTGCCCCGCATCCACGTCGCTTACATCCAGATCGCCCGCGGCGCTCGGATCACCCAGCGTGCCGTTGGCTACCCCGCCGGCTTCGACCACGGCATAGTCGCCGCCCTCGGTCACCGAGATCGAGGCGTTGTCGTTGCTGCCGGTGATGTTGACCGTGATAGTGTGATTGGCTGTCCCATCAAACGATGTTACCGTCAGGCTGTCGGTGACATTCTGCCCCTCGGTCAGACTGTCTGCCTTGCTTTGGTTGAGGGTGTATACCCACTCGCCGCTCGTTTGGTTAAAGGTGAAACTGCCATAGGTGCCGACCAGGCTTGCCGGAGCCACCGCCTGGAACACGTTCTGCCCCGCATCCAGATCATGAACCGTCACCGTACCACTGGCGGAAGGATCGCCCAGCGCGTCATTGGCCACACCGCCGGCTTCCTTGACGCCGTAGTCTGAGTTGGCGGATATCGTGGCGATGTCGTTGCTGCCCACGATATTGACGTGCACGGTGGCAAAGCTGAGGGTACCGTTGGCGAGCCGGATGGCGTACGTGAAGGTGTCGTTCATGACTTCACCCTCGGCTAGCGCATTGACTGCATTGATGGCGGCTTCCGACTCACCTAACCTGTATTCGATCTGACCATTAAAAATACGAATCAGGTTGCCGTTTGCAGTCGTTTCCCAACCGTCGCCGATGTCGGAGCCCAACAAATTTTCCTGATTGATAGGGTTGCCAGCCCCATCGTCGATCGACCAAAGTGTCTTGGCTTTGCCGCCGAGGTCGTTGTTCATCACATCCAGGAGCAGAACACCTCCACCGGTCAGATAATCTTCGACGGTCGAGTAGGTGTCATCGCCGGCCTGCGGCGTGTTGGTCGAAGATGTGGTGTTGATCGCCATGATTGCTTTCCTATAGACAGTTAACAAACCATTAAAAAAGAGCCGCCTCACGGCCACCCGCCTCCCGAAACCTTCACTCCACCGGCGCCAGCCGCGAGACCAGGAACTTGAGCGCCGCGCCGGTCTTGTCGCCCCTGGGTTCAATGCGGACGATCTCGCATTGCGCCTTGAACTTCATCCGCCCGCTGAGCCAGTCAAATTCGATTTCTAAATCGATCAAGCTGCCCACCCGCTGCTTGCGATCCGTCTCGAAAAACAGGCCGGATGCGCTGATGTCGCGCGTCATGCCTTGACTCCCATTTTCGAACTGCAAGGGCAGGGCGATGCACGCACGGGGTTCGCTGCGGTACTCTGTATGGCATCAGTGTGCCCACGCCGCATGTTTCCCGCATGGCCGGTGTCTCCCTTTTTTTCCAGGAGCTTGTCATGAATGATTCCAATGATGTCCAGGACAAATATCCCGGTAGGCGCTTGGACGCAGTGCAATGATGTGTCTTTACACGTTGGAATATTTGATGTGATGTAAGGGCATTTCCTTTGGCCCTGCGCTGGCTATGAGCTGGTGTTTGAAGTGCCCGTGGCGGAAGTCAAATGGGTCTGGCTTGAGATGCATGGCCGGGTGGACGAGATCAATCGGTTTTCGGCCCAACTGGGAAAAAGCGCGCGAAGGCACGATCTGGTCGGCGGCAGGGAAAATTTCCAAACGGTCCGGGGCGCCAGAGAAAGCCGACGCGCCATGGCAGGGAAAACCCATTGGTATTTCCCTGTACTGGTAAAAAGTTGTGTGACCGGATAGACTGCGCCTGTTTTCCTTGCTCCCGGTTTTCCCCCTTCCTTCAACCGCTCCTATTCACCACACAATCATGCTGAACAACGACCAAAAAAACGACTTTGACTCCCTGCTGCCCGGCCAGAGCACCGAATCCGGCGCCAGCCGCCGCACGGCCCTGAAGGCTGCGCTGGGTGCGGGTTATGCGGCTGCCGCCATGCCCATCATGGCCCAAACGGCTATTAAAACCTCGGCCGACGGCCTTAAAACCGGCGAAGCCACGGTTGAAGTCAATGGCTTCAAGGTGCCTGTTTTTTACGCCGCCCCGGCCGGAAAAACCAACCTGCCGGTGATTCTGGTGATCCAGGAAATCTTTGGCGTGCATGAATACATCGCCGACACCTGCCGCCGCTTTGCCAAGGCCGGCTACATGGCCATTGCGCCTGAACTCTTTGCACGCCAGGGCGACCCGAGCAAGTACGGCGAAATGGCCAAGCTCATGTCCGAGGTGGTCTCCAAGGTGCCGGATGCGCAGGTCATGGCGGACCTCGATGGTGTGGTGAAGTGGGCCGGCACCCAGGGCGGAAACACCAAAAAAGTTGGTATCACCGGCTTTTGCTGGGGTGGCCGCATCACCTGGCTGTATGCCGAGCACAACAAGAACGTCAAGGCGGGCGTGGCCTGGTACGGCCGCCTGGTGGGCACGTCTTCGGCGCTGACGCCCAAGCACCCGGTGGAACTGGCAGCGACGCTGAAGGCGCCGGTGCTGGGACTTTACGGCGGGCAGGACGGCGGCATTCCGGTCACCACCATCAACCAGATGAAAGACGCGCTGGCGCAGGCCGGCCAGGCGGGCAACGCCGCCGCCAGGGCGTCGGAGTTTGTGCTGTACCCGTCCGCACCCCACGCATTTCACGCCGACTACCGGCCCAGCTACCGCAAGGAAGCCGCAGAAGACGGCTTCAAGCGCGCGCTGGCCTGGTTCAAGACCCACGGCGTCGCGTAACGGTTTCTTTGAGTAAAGGCCGCCTCGCCGCAAGGGAGGCGGCTTTTTCATGGGCGTCTGCTGCCGTCTCCTTGCACGCGGGATAATGTGGGCGTGATTCCCCGTGCCACGGCCGCCAGGGCTGCTGCCGATTTTTAACAATAATTCAGGGCTCTGGCCCAATAAGAACGTATAAAAACGCTATGACTTTAGTAGCAATTTTGTTGGGAACCCTGACCGCCGGCATCGGCAGCGTGTGGCTGGCGGCGCTGCTGAGCTTTGGCGTGCTGGCCCGCTACACCCAGCACATGCTCAGCCTGGCGGCTGGGGCGCTGCTGGCCACTGCCTTTTTGCACCTGCTGCCCGAAGCGTTTGAGAGCGAGGTCAGCGCCCAGGCCTTGTTCACCACCTTGCTGGCGGGGCTGGTGTTCTTTTTTCTGCTGGACAAGGCCGAACTGTGGCACCACGGGCATGAACACCACGCGCCCGCGCACGACGCAGACCCGCACCATGCCGACCACGCGCACCACGCGCATCACACCCACAGCCATGACGTAAAAAGCGGCGGCTGGGCCATATTGGCCGGCGACAGCGTGCACGCCTTTGGCGACGGCATCCTGATTGCATCGGCCTTCATGGCCGACCTGCGCCTGGGCGTGGTGGCCGCGTTGGCCGTGCTGATGCACGAGGTGCCGCACCACATGGGCGACCTGATGGTGCTGCGCCAGACGTCCGGCAACCGGCGCATTGCGGTGCTTAAGGTGACGCTGGCCGGCGCCGTGACCGCGCTGGGCGGCATGGTGGGCTACGCGCTGGTGGACCAGCTGTATGGCTACCTGCCGTTTTTTCTGGTCATGGCCGCCAGCAGCTTTGTGTATGTGGCGCTGGCCGACTTGATTCCGCAGCTGCAAAAGCGCGCCAGCGCCCGGGAAACGGCGGCCCAGATTGGCTGGCTGGCCATGGGCATCGCGCTGGTGATGCTGACGAATGCAATCGCCCATTCGCATTGAGCGCTAACTGCCAAAAATTTGACGTGGGTCATGGTCGCCCGGGTCCGGTTGCGGCATCCTTGCAGGCACTTCCAAAACAATTACCAGGAGACCGCCATCAAACACACCAGCCTGCAAATCATTCGCGACGAGCACGCGTCCCTGGCCGCCATGCTGCGCTCCATGACCCTGATGGTGGACCGCGGTCCGGGTGACAACCCGCAGCAGTTCTTTGATGTGCTGCGCGCCATGCTGTTCTATATTGACGAGTTTCCCGAACGCCTGCACCACCCCAAGGAGTCCGACCTGCTGTTTCCACGCATTGTGCGGGCCGCGCCTGCGGTCATGGACGCGGTGGAGCGGCTCGAGCGTGACCACATGAGCGGCGAGAAGGCCGTGCGCGAACTGCAGCACCTGCTGCTGGCCTGGGAACTGCTGGGCGAGCCGCGCCGCCCCGCCTTTGTCGACCAATGCAAGCGCTATGTCGAGTTTTATCTGGAGCACATGCGGCTGGAAGAAAGCGTGATCCTGCCAGAAGCCGAAAAAATGCTGACCGATGCCGACTGGAAAGAGCTGGACGCGGCCTTTGAGAAAAACTGCGACCCGCTGGCCGGCAAGTACCCGCCAGACCCGGAATACGCGCGGCTGTTTACCCGCATCGTGATGCGGGCGCCGGCGCCGATTGGCCTGGGCGACGCCTGAGCGTTTGTAGCGCCGTCAGCCGTCAGCCCGCCACCAGCTTTTGGCTTTTCAGCCAGTCGGCAAGGCGCTCGGCAAACATGCCATAGCCTTGCGCGTTGGCGTGAATCTGGTCTGAACGCAGTTCAGCCCGCGACAGCACATACGACCAGCCGCCCTCAAACAGGGGCGCGCCAGTGTCGCCCGCCACGTCGGCATAGACCGGGTGGTCTTTCAGCGCGCCCATGGCCGCAGCCATCAGCACCGGCTGGGGCTGCGCAATCAGCACCACCTGGGCGCTGCCCTGGGCGGTTTTGACCAGTTCAATCAGCGCCGCGCGCGTGCGCTCGGGCGGCAGCTTGCGCAAAAAATCGTTGCCGCCAATGGACACCAGCACCAGGCCTGGCGTGTTGGCCTGCAGCAGTCCTGGCAAACGCGCCAGCGCGCCTTCAGCCGTGTCGCCGTTCAGTCCCGCGTTTTGCGTGACATGGCCGCTGAGCTGCTCCAGCCGCGCCGGGTAGCTGGCGCCCGTGGCTGCGCCGTAACCGAAGGTCAGGGAGTCGCCCAGGCACAGCAGCGTGGCCTCTTTGGCAAGGGTTTGTGACTTGGGCCGCGCGGATGGGGCGCAGCCGGCGGCCAGCAGCAGTGCGCCGCTCAGGCCAGAGAGCAGGCAGCGGCGGCGCAGCAACTGGGGCAGGGTGTGGTTTTGCATGGGCGGGATGGAGGTTGAAACGCGTAGTGTGCAACAGCCAGCGGCCAGTACCCGCCCGCTGGCGAAAATTTAAATTTAAAGCATAAAAATGGTTCCTAGCCCTTATGCGAAAAGCATTAATAGCTATGAATAAATGAGCATTTATGGTCTTACATTCGCTGACCTCGCACCCCTCTTGAAATCTGCCGGCGTGCCAATAATTCCGTGCTTGCAGGGGTAGCCGCGGCGCATGCGGACTACGTTTTTTGCACATGCCGGGGTGCACCGGCCTGGCGGCAGTGCCCTGCGACTGCAGGCCTTTTTCATGATTTTTCAACCACGAAAAACAAGGAGAACCACCTCATGAACGGAGCATTCGAACCCTTTGGCGACCTGTTCGCCGAACTCAACCGCCTGCAAGGCGGCTATGGGCCGACCTTCAGCCCGGGCGGCCCCGGCAGCCTGCGCGCCTTGCCGCGCCGCACGTTTCCGGCCATTAATGTGGGCAGCACGCCCGACGCCATTGAAGTGCTGGCGCTGGCCCCCGGCATGGAGCCGGCCGAGCTGCAGGTCACCGTCGACAACGGCCTGCTGGTGATTGCCGGCGAGCGCAAGGACGACACGCCTTCAGGCGAAGCCGCCGCTTACGCGCAGGAGCGCTTCAAGGGCGCTTTTCGCCGCGTGATTTCACTGCCCGAAGACGCCGACCCCGCCCGTATTGATGCCGCCTACAAGGACGGCATGCTGCGCGTGACCGTGGCGCGGCGCGAAGCGTCCCGGCCACGCCAGATCAGCATCAGCTAAATAAACCTGATTCAAGGAGGATGTCATGAACCAGAACATGCAAACAGGACAAACCAGCCCCACCATTCAGCGCACGCCCAACGGCCCGGACAACCCGCCAGGGCAGGCCGAGCAGGCCGGTCGTTACGGCAGCTATGGCGGCACCACCTCGGAGCAGGCCGGCGAGGGGCGCGAAATGTCTGCCGCCGGCCAGCCCTTGCGCACGGAAGCCGTCGCCACCCTGGTGCCGCCGGTGGATATTTATGAAGACGAAGCGGGCTTGACGCTGATCGCCGACATGCCCGGCGTTGCAAAGGAGCAGCTGGCCGTGCGCGTCACCGGCGACAGCCTGGTGATTGAAGGCACGGCCTCGGTGCCGGTGATGGCCAACATGGAACTGGTCTACGGTGAAGTCCAGACCCCGCAGTACCGCCGCAGTTTCACCCTGAGCCGGGAACTCGATCCGGGCAAGATCGACGCCCGGCTCAGCAACGGCGTGCTCACGCTGCGCATTCCCAAGACCGAAGAAGCCAAGCCGCGCCGCATCGAGGTGCGCGTGGGCTGAGGGCTGGAACCCGGCTCCGTCATTCCCGCCCCGAATCAGCGCGGGCGGGAATGACGGGCGGGGTGTTCAACGGCGCTTGTCCTGGTGGTAGCGGCCCGATCCCCGCGTGATCACCACGTCGGACGCCAGCACCGTGCCCGGTGCATAGTCCGGCTGGCCCTGCACGCGTTCGTAAAAAGGACTGAAGTCGATCCGGGCCAGCGCAAGCAACTCGTCCAGGTCGTTGATGACGAAGTAGCTTTCCTGAAAGTCATCAATCCGGTAATTCGTGCGCATGACCCGTTCCAGGTCAAAGCGCAGACGGTGGGGTGACGGGTCGTCCAGCGCAAAGCGGCTCTCCGATGCCGACGAAGCAATGCCCGCGCCATAAATGCGCAGTCCGTCTTTTTGCTGGACCAGGCCAAACTCAACGGTGTACCAGTACACGCGCGCCAGTTTGTCGAGCACCCCGAGCTTTTGTGCCCGCAGTCCGCCAACGCCGTAGGCCTGGATGTAGTCCGCAATGGCGGGGTTCATCAGCATGGGCACATGGCCGAAGACGTCGTGGAACACATCGGGCTCCTCCAGGTAGTCCAACTGGTCGGGCTTGCGGATGAAGTGGCCGGCCGGAAAGCGCCTGTGGGCCAGGTGCTCGAAGAACACCTCATCAGGCACCAGGCCCGGCACCGCCACCACCTGCCAGCCGGTGCGCTGCATCAGGGTGTCGGACAGGCGCCGGAAGTCGGGGATCTGGTCGGCGCCGATCGGCAGCGCGGCCATGCCGCTGATGAAGGCGTCGCAGGCGCGTCCAGGCAGCAGCCGGCTTTGTCGCTCGAACAGCGTCTTCCATACGCCGTGTTCTTCGGCGGTGTACTGGTCCCAGCCTTGGTCAATGGTCCAGTCGGCCCGCGCAGGGCGCTGGTCGCCGCCCGCTGCAAGCCCGTGCTTGGTGGTTTCTTTGGTCTGCGCTGGCATGGCCGAGTTCCTACGCGGGCAGCACGGTGCCGCGGCATTCGCCAAAGCCGATGCGCCTGAACCCCGGCTGCTCGCAGTAGCCGCGCAGGATGATGGTGTCGCCGTCTTCAAGCCAGGCGCGCGTCTCGCCGCTGGACAAGGCAAAGGGTTGCTTGCCGCCCGCGCTCAGCTCCATCAGGGAGCCGCCTTGCGCCGGCTCTGGCCCCGACAGCGTGCCTGAACCCAGCAGGTCGCCTGCGCGCAGGTTGCAGCCGTTCACCGTGTGGTGGGCCACCAGCTGGGCTAAGGTCCAGTAGGCGTCGCGGTAGTTGGACCTTGAAATGCGGTCGCCCGCATGGCCGGCGGCCCGCATTTGCGCCGTCTGCAGCCACACTTCCAGTTCAATGCTGATGGCGCCCTGCGCCCGGTTGGCGGGCGAGTCAAGGTAGGCCAGCGGTTCAGGGTCGCCCGCCGGCCGGCTGAACGGCACGCGAAACGGCGCCAGCGCATCGAGCGTGACGACCCAGGGCGAGAGCGTGCTGGCAAAGTTCTTCGACAAAAACGGGCCCAAGGGCTGGTATTCCCAGGCCTGGATGTCGCGGGCGCTCCAGTCATTGAACAGGCTGACGCCGAACACATGGTCTTCGGCATCGGCCATGGGGATCGGCTCGCCCAGCGCGTTGGGCCGCGCCACCAGCATGGCGAGCTCCAGCTCGTAGTCCAGCCGGCGGCAGGGGCCCAGCGTGGGCGCGTCCTGGTCGGGTGCCCTGGTTTGCCCCCTGGGCCTTTTAAAGCCCTGGCCGCTCGGGATGATGCTGGACGCCCGGCCGTGGTAGCCAATCGGCACCCACTTGTAATTGGGCAGCAGCGGGTTGTCGGGCCGCAGCTGCTTGCCGATGGTGGTGGCGTGGTGCACGCTGGTGTAGAAGTCGGTGTAGTCGCCAATCTGGCAGGGCAGGCCCAGTTCCACGTCAGCCTGCGCATGCAGCGCCGTCTTGAACACCGCTTGCTGCGGGCTGCCCACGCGCAAGCCTTCAGAAATGGCCTGGCGCACGCTGCGGCGCACCTCTGGCAGCAGGCGCATCAGCCGGTTCATGTCGCTGTTGTCAATCACCCGGGCCGCGCGCAGGTCCAGCACCTGGCTGCCAATCGCCACGCCGATGCGCCAGTCGGCATCTGCTTCAGTGCGGAAACGGCCAAACGGCAGGTTTTGAATCGGGAAGTCGGTGCCGGGGTCGTTGGCCGACGCGACCCAGCTTTGCAGCGCCGGGTCGTGGCTATCATCAATCAGAAGGCTCATTGCTTGAACTCGCGTTCGTGCAAAAAGGCGCCTTGCTTGGGTGCGCGTTTGGTCTGCGACCATTCCTCCAGCATTTCCCACTTCACCGCGTCCAGCCGCTGGATCATGGCTTGTTCCTCCGGGTCCGGGCAGGCCAGTTCCAGGCGGTGGCCGTTCGGGTCAAAGAAGTAGATCGAGTGAAACGCGCCGTGGTCGGTCACGCCCAGCACCTCGACGCCGTTGGCCTCCAGGTGCGCCTTGAATTCGAGCAGTTCGGCCCTGTCCTTGACCTTGAAGGCGATGTGCTGCACCCAGGCCGGCGTGTTCGGGTCGCGGCCCATGGGCGGCTGCGTCGGCAGCTCGAAAAAGGCCAGCACATTGCCCTGGCCGGCGTCCAGAAACACATGCATGTAGGGGTCGGGCGCCTTGGTTGACGGCACATGGTCTTCGGCAATCGCCAGCACAAAGTCCATGTTCAGCATCTTCTGGTACCAGAGCACCGTCTCTTTGGCGTCCTTGCAGCGGTAGGCAACGTGGTGAATGCGGTCGATTTTCATGGGTTTCATGCCTCCACGGTCAATGCGCCGCGCTGGATCTGGTCGCGCTCCAGCGACTCGAACAGCGCCTTGAAGTTGCCCTCGCCAAAGCCCTCGTCGCCTTTGCGCTGGATGAACTCGAAAAAGACCGGCCCGAGTTGCGGCTGCGAGAAGATCTGCAGCAGCAGGCGCGGTGTGCCGCCTTCCGTGGAGCCGTCCAGCAAAATGCCGCGCGTCTGCAATTCAGCCACCGGCTGGCCGTGGCCGGGTAGCCGGCCTTCGATCATCTCGTAGTAGCTTTCGCTGGGCGCGCTCATCAGCGGAACGCCGGCGAGTTGCAGCTTGTCCACCGTGGCCAGCAGGTCGTCGCAGATCAGCGCAATGTGCTGGATGCCTTCGCCGTTGAACTTGAGCAGGAATTCCTCGATCTGGCCGCCGCCTTGTTTCGATTCCTCATTGAGCGGAATGCGGATCTTGCCGTCGGGCGCGGTCATGGCGCGCGAGGTCAGGCCGGTGTATTCGCCCTGGATGTCGAAGTAGCGGATCTCGCGGAAGTTGAACAGCTTTTCATAAAAGCCGCCCCAGAACGCCATGCGCCCCCGGTACACGTTGTGCGTCAGGTGGTCGATCAGTTTCAGGCCATGGCCGGGCGGGTGGCGGTCCACGCCGTCAATGAACACAAAGTCAATGTCGTAAATCGACTTGCCGTCTTCAAAGCGGTCAATCAGGTACAGCGGCGCGCCGCCAATGCCCTTGATGGCGGGCAGGTTCAGCTCCATCGGCCCGGTCTTGATTTCAATCGGCTGTGCGCCGAGCGCCAAGGCGCGGTTGTAGGCCAGGTGGGCGTCCTTGACGCGAAATGCCATGCCGCAGGCGCTGGGCCCATGCTCGGCGGCAAAGTAGCCGGCCACGCTTTTGGGTTCGCGGTTGACGATGAAATTGATGTCGCCCTGGCGGTACAGCACCACGTCCTTGGACCGGTGTTTGGCCACCAGGGTAAAGCCCATGCGCTCGAAAACCGGCTCCAGCACGCCTGGCACGGGCGAGGCGAACTCGACGAATTCAAAGCCCATCAGGCCCATCGGGTTGTCAAACAAATCTGCCATGGTGTGTCCTTGAAAAATACAGGGTGTTTTCTTTGATGCGTCATCTTCACGCAAGGTGCGCGCAGTTTTCATGCGATTTGGCCCATGGGCCGGCGTCCTGCGCATGTTTTGAGCGCGGCTGGCCGCCAGGCATCTAGTCGAGCGAAATGCCGGCCTTTTTGGCCAGCGCGGCGTAGCGCGTCATCTCGCTGCGAAAGTACAGGGCCGCTGCGTCCGGCGTGCTGGGGTGGATCACGTTGCCCTGCCGGGCCATGGCTTCCTTCACTTCGGCGCTGCTGTAGGCCGTGGTGAACGCGGCGTGCAGGCGCTTGACCTGATCGGCGGGCAGCCTGGCCGGGCCGACCACGGCAAACCAGCCTTCAATCTCGTAATTGGGCAGGCCTTGCTCCGCGATGGTCGCAAGGTCGGGGGCGGCCGGGCTGCGGGTTTTGCCGCACAGGCCAATGGCGCGCAAGGCGCCGCTTTTCAGGTGCGCCTGCGCCGCCGGCAGCGCGACCACACCCATTTCCACCTGACCGCCGATCAGGTCGGCGACCATGGCGCCCGTGCTTTTGTAGGGAATGTGGCGGATCACGACCTTGGCCTCATCGACAAACATTTCACCGGCAAGGTGAATCACCGTGCCATTGCCGGCCGAGGCGTAGTTGTACCCGTCGGGCCTGGCCTTGACCAAGGCGATCAGTTCCCTGACATTGGTGGCTGCCACCTTGGCCGGGTTGACCACCAGCACGAAAGGGGTGGCGCCCATGACAGAAACCGGGGTGAAGTCGGCCAGCGTGTCGTACGGGATTTTCTTGTAGACGCTGGGGTTGATGACGTGGTTGTTGGACACGACGCCAATCGTCAGGCCATCAGCCGGCGCCTTGGCCAGGGCGGACGCCCCGGTGATGCCGCCCGCGCCGGGCAGGGTTTCAATCACCACCGCTTGTCCGCCCAGTGCCTTGACCAGTTGCGGCACGGCGGCGCGCACGATGGTGTCCACCCCCGAGCCGGCGCCCACCGGCAGGATCACGCGCAGGGGCCGGTCGCTTTGCGCCCAGGCCGGCAGCGCGGCCAGGGCGCAGGCGTTGGCGGCCAGACCCAGCGCGGCGCGGCGGGTGACATAAAAAGGTGAGGATGTGCTCATGTTGCTTGTCTCCGGGTGGTTGGTTTTTTAAACAGGAATTCAAGCGGTGGCGCTGCCCAGCAGGCTGGCCAGAACTTCGTCGGTGTGTTGGCCCACACGGGCCAGCGGCTGGCGCACGCCGGGGCGGCGCCCGCCCATCGTTAGCGGCAGCAAGACCACGTCGGTGGTGCCGCCGTCTTCCGTCTGCATGGGCACCAGGCCGCCGCTGGCCCGCAGGTGCGGGTCGCTCACGAGCTGGTCGGGCCGCACGATGGGCGCGTAGGGAATGCCGGCCGCCTCCAGCCGGAGCGACAGCGCATCGGCCTGGTGGTGCTTCAGGATTTCGCCCAGCTTGACCAGCAAGACCGGGCGCAGCGCCACGCGCTGGGCGTTGGTCTGCAGCGCCGGGTCTGCCGCCAGTTCGGGGCAATCGAGCACCCGGCACAAGGTCAGCCACTGCTTGTCATTGACCGCGCCAATGAACAGCTGCTCGCCGCCCGCCAGCGTGAACACGTCGTACACGCTCCAGGCCGACACGCGGGAAGGCATGGGCGGCGGCGGCTCGCCGGTCATTGAATACTGCTGCATGTGCTGGGCGCTCAGGAACACGCAGTTCTCGAACAGCGCGCTCTGGATTTCCTGGCCCTTGCCGGCCTTGTCGCGTTCACGCAGCGCCGCCAGCACGCCGATGGCGCCGAACATGCCGCCCATGATGTCGTTGACCGAGGTGCCGGCCCGCAGCGGCCGGCCTTCGGGGCCGGTCATGTAGGACAGGCCGCCCATCATCTGCACCACCTCGTCGAGCGCCAGCCGCTTTTCATACGGGCCAGGCAGAAAGCCCTTGTGGCTGACGTAAATCAGGCGCGGGTTGTCTGTCTTCAGGCTGTCGTAGTCCAGGCCGAGCTTGGCCATCAGGCCGGGGCGAAAGTTCTCCAGCAGCACGTCGCACTGGGCAATCAGCGCCTTGGCGGTTTCCTGGCCTTCGGGCGTGGTGATGTCGAGCACCACGCTTTTTTTGTTGCGGTTGAAGCTGCGGAAAAAGCCGATGCCCAGGCCCGGCAGGTTGCGGGTCTTGTCGCCGCCGGGCGGCTCGATCTTGATGACTTCGGCGCCGAGGTCGGCCAGGATCATGCCGCAGGTGGGGCCCATGACCATGTGGGTGAATTCGATGACGCGCACGCCTTCGAGCGGCAGGCCGGTAGGGGTGGGGAGTGGGGTGTTCATGGGTGTTGTTTCCGTGGTGTTCAGTGCGCGGCGGCGGGTTTGAAATTGCTGGGCAGGCCGGCGCGCCATAGCGCGCCATGGGTGGCTTCGCCGGCCAGCCAGCCGGCCACGCGGGCGCGCAGGGCCAGCAGGGCGTCGATGTCGAGCCCGGTATCGACACCCATGGCCTCCAGCATGAAGGCCAGGTCCTCGGTCGCGGCATTGCCGCTGGCGCCGGGCGCATGCGGGCAGCCGCCTATGCCGGCCAGCGACGCGTCAAAGCGCGTCACGCCCAGTTGCAGGGCGGCGGCGGCGTTCGCCAGCGCCAGGCCCCGGGTGTCATGGAAGTGGCCGCAGCAAAAGCGGTCGCCGGCAATTTTCAGTGCCTGCTCCACCAGCGTGCTGACGGCATGCGGGTTGGCGTAGCCCACCGTGTCGGCCAGGCTCACGCGGTCGGCGCCGGCGTCCAGCAGGGCCTGCAGCAGGCGCAGCACTTCGGAAACTTTTACATCGCCCTGCAGGGTGCAGCCCCAGGCCGTGCCCACGCCGCCTTCAATCAGGGTGCGGCTGCCCGCCGCGTCGCGTGCCGCACGGATGCGGCCCATCTCGGCCACCACCTCGTCGGGCGTCTTGCGCAGATTGGCCAGGCTGTGCGCGTGGCTGGCTGACAGCGGCAGGATCATCAGGTCGGCGCCGCCCTCAATCGCGCGCTCGGCGCCCTTCAGGTTGGGCACCAGCACGGAGGCCAGCAGGCCGGGCAGCGTCTTGGCAAAGGCTAGCACGTCTGCCGTGTCGGCCAGTTGCGGCATCAGCCGGGGCGGCACAAACGAGCCGACTTCGATTTCGCGCTGGCCGGCGGCGTGGGCGGCGCGCACCCATTCGATTTTTTGCGCCGTGGGCAAAATGGTCTGGATGCTTTGCAGGCCATCGCGCAGGCCCACTTCGCGGATGATGGCGCGGGCGGGCAGGGCGGTGGTGCGGGTAATGCGGGTAAGGGGTGGCGTGGAATGCATGGCGAGCCCATTGGGTGAAATAGCAACAGGTGCCCAGTTTAAAAGTTCCTTTAATCGTGGAAAGTGGTATTTTGGAAGCCTTGAAGTTCTTTTTTGGAACTTCAATTAACCTTGTAGCGGGGCACAACCTATTGCTCTGTTGCTCTGCTGGAGTGCTGATGAAAGACCTGGACCTGACCACCCTGCGGCTGTTTGTGGCCGTGTGTGACGCGCGCAGCATTGCGCGCATCGGCGAGCGTGAACACATCGTACCCTCGGCCATCAGCAAGCGGCTGGCCCAGCTGGAGCAAGACCTCGGTTGCCGCCTGCTCACGCGGATACGGCGCGGCGTCGAGCCCACGGCCGCCGGTGAAACCCTGCGCGAGCATGCGCGCGGGCTGCTGGGCGCGGCCCAGCGCGTCAGCGACGACATGCGTGCCTACACCTCGGGCGCGTCCGGCCTGGTGCGGCTGATGGCCACCACGTCGTCGGTGGCCGAGTCGCTGCCCGATGACATTGCCGATTTCCTGAAAATCCCGGCGCACCAGGCCATCCGCGTCAACGTGCAGGAGCAGCTCAGCCGCGATGTGGTGCGCGCGCTGCGCGAAGGCAGCGTGTCGCTGGGCGTTTGCTGGGACGCGGCCGACCTGTCGGGCCTGCAAACCTATCCGTACCGGCAGGACCATCTCGCCATCGTGACGCATGAAGGGCACCCGCTGGCCGGTTGCAAGCGCCTGGCGTTTGTCGACGCGCTGGCGTTTGACCATGTCGCCTTGCCCGCCGCCAGCGCCGTGCAACTGATGCTGGTCAGGGCGGCGGCCGCCAGCGGGCAGGCCATTCGCTACCGCGCGGAAGTCTCGACCTTCGAGGCGGCGCTGCGGGTGGTGCGCTCCGGCCTGGGCATCAGCGTGGTGCCGCAGGAGGTGGCCCAGCCGCTGGCAGCGGCCTTTAACCTCTGCATCATCCCGCTGACGGATGCCTGGGCGCAGCGCCGGTTTGCGATCTGCTTTCAGGACGAGCGTTCCTTGTCTGCCGCGGCCAGGTTGCTGGCGGAGTATCTGGCTGAAGTGGGGCGCCAGGCGTAGGTGCGCGGTTTTGGCGGGCGGCCTGGCGTTGCTGCCGATAATGGCCCGATGCGCACCCATCCCCCCTCTCATCCCCAAGTCCTCGCGTTCGATGTTTTCGGCACCGTGGTCGACTGGCACAGCGGCATTGCGCGCGAGGTGCAGGCGCTGCGGCCGGCGGTGGACGGCGACGCGTTTGCGCTGGCCTGGCGTGCCGGCTACCAGCCCGCGATGCGCCGGGTCATGGCGGGCGAACTGGGCTGGACGCTGATTGACGATTTGCACCGCCTCATCCTCGACACGCTTCTTGCGCGGTTCGGCCTAGCCGACTTGACGGAGGCTGAAAAAAAGCACCTCAACAAAGCCTGGCACCGGCTGGACCCGTGGCCCGACGTGGTGGCGGGGCTGACGCGGCTCAAGACACGTTTCACGATCTGCACGCTGTCAAACGGCAACATCGGCTTGCTGACCAACATGGCCAGGCACGGCGGCCTGCCCTGGGACTGTATTTTGTCGGCCGAGGTGTTTCGGGCCTACAAGCCCGACCCCGCCACCTATCTGGGCGTGGCCAGGGTGTTTGACGTGGCACCGTGCGAGGTCATGCTGGTGGCCGCTCACCAGGACGACCTGGCCGCCGCGCGCGCCTGCGGCCTGCAGACCGCCTACATCGAGCGCCCGGCCGAGTTTGGCGCGGCCCACCCCAAGGACCTCACGCCTGACCCCGCCAACACCCGGCACGCCCAGGACTTTTTGGCACTGGCCGACCAGCTGGGCTGCTGATGTCCATGGCCTCCCGCCTGATTCTGTTCAACAAGCCCTACGGCGTGCTGAGCCAGTTCACGCCCGAGGGGCGCTGGCGCGGCCTGAAGGACTACATCGACCTGCCCGGCGTTTATGTGGCCGGCCGACTGGACGCCGACAGCGAGGGCCTGCTGCTGCTGACCAGCGACGGCAAGCTGCAGGCGCGCATTGCCGACCCGCGCTTCAAGATGGAAAAAACCTACTGGGTGCAAGTGGAAGGCACGCCTGATGAGGCCGCGCTGGAGGCGCTGCGGCGCGGCGTGCAGCTTAATGACGGTGCCACCCGCCCGGCCCGGGCGCGGTTCATGGAGCCGCCGCCCGCGCTATGGGAACGGGCGCCGCCGGTGCGGGTTCGCCAGTCCATCCCTACCGCCTGGATCGAGCTGGCCATCAAGGAAGGCCGCAACCGCCAGGTGAGGCGCATGACCGCCGCCGTGGGCTTTCCCACGCTGCGGCTGATTCGCGCCGCGATTGGCCCCTACCGTCTGGACGGGCTCGCGCCGGGGACCTGGCAGGAGGGCGACGCGGCGCTGTCTGCATTGGGCACTTGAGCCGGTCAGGGTGCCCCGTCCACCGGCTCGCTCATTCCCAGGTAGCGCTTGACCAGGTCAAAAAAACGCTCATAAAACACGTCAGACGAGATGGTTCGGCTGGCCACCTTGACCATGGAGTCATTGCTGGAGCTGAACGGCAGCGAGACCGAACCAATTCCGCCCACGCCCAGACTGGCCGAATTGTTGCTTTTCTTCAGGGCGTAGACGTCTTGCATGGCTGTGACAAACCCCAGGCTGACCTGCCCGTCGGGGCTGTCCGGGGCGCACACCACGCGAATTTCCATCTGCAGGTGCGACTCCGGCTCGGGCTGAAAGTTTTTCCGGCCCGTCACCAGCTCCTTGGCGGCGGTGTCGATGATGTAGCCCTGGCTCAGCAACGCCCGCCGGGCGGCCTCGCAGGTTTGCGCGGCGGTGGCATCGAACAGACGGGAATAGGTCGCGGTAGACGCGAACTCTTCCTGGGACGCAAACGCCTTGACCGGGGTGCCGCAGCCTGCCAGCAGGGCGCAAGCACTTCCCAGCCCGGCCAGCCACAGGGCGGCGCCCGCGCGCATTAAGGGCAATTTCAAAACCAGGCACTCCTTCAAACATCAATCACCGTATTGTCGGGTCATCAGGGAACCACCGAGCCACCCGGAAACCACCCGACACACATTCGCCCGCAGCAAAAGAGCCGCCAGCAAGGGCAAGCGTTCAATCGGCGTTTTGGCATGGCCAGCCTGATAATGAGCCCACTGAAATTCAGCTTCTGCGGTACAACTCGACAAGGATGCGTCATGAGCCTGCTCAACATCATTAAGAAACAACTGATCGAGGTCATTGAATGGACCGATGACTCGCGCGACACCTTGTCATACCGCTGGCCCGACGAGGACCAGGAAATCAAGAACGGCGCGCAGTTGATCGTGCGCGAATCCCAGCAGGTGCAGTTTGTCGCCGCCGGCCAGTACGCGGACCTGTTCCAGCCCGGCAAGCACACGCTGAGCACCGAAAACATCCCGGTGCTGTCCACCATCATGGGCTGGAAGTACGGCTTTGAGTCGCCGTTCAAGTGCGACATTTACTACCTGAACACGCGCCTCTTCACGGGCAACAAGTGGGGCACGGCCAACCCCGTGATGATGCGCGACCGCGACTTTGGCGTGGTGCGCCTGCGCGCGTTTGGCACCTACGACTTTCGCATTGTGGAGCCGGCCAAATTCCTGAAGGAAGTGGCGGGCACCGACCAGAACTTTCGCCTTGATGAGTTTGCAGACACCATGCGCTCGCGCATCGTCAGCGTGTTTACCGAAGCGCTGGCCCGCGCGGGCGTGCCGGCGCTGGACGTGGCGCACCGCTACGCCGAGCTGGGTGACGCGCTGCTGCCTCTCATCAACCCCGCCATGCGCGAAAAGTACGGGCTGGAGATCACCAGTTTCGTGCTGGAAAACGTGTCGGTGCCGCCCGAGGTAGAGCAGGCCATCGACAAGCGCTCCAGCATGAGCGTGATTGGCAACCTCAACGACTACGTGAAATACCAGATGGGCGTGGCCATGGGCCAGGGCGGCGAAGCCGGTGCGGCAGCCACCATGCCCGCGCAAATGGCCATGGGCTTTGGCATGGCGCAGGAAATGGTGCGCAGCATGCAGGGCGGCGGCGCAAGCCAGGCGCCAGCCACTTCCGCCACTTCCGCCACTTCCGGCGCATCCCCGGCCGCAGCGGCGGGGCTGGAAGTGTTCACACCCGAGCAGGCCGCGCAGCTGCTGGGCGTGTCGGTCGAAGACGTGATGGCCTCCATCAACGCGGGCGACCTCAAGGCCCGCAAGATGGGCAACGCCTGGCGCATTGCCAAAAGCGCGCTCGAGGCGTTTTTGCACGGCTGATTCGGCCCCTACATTTACCCTGGTACAAAGCTTATGGCGGATGTCTACACGACCGCAACCGTGGGCAAACACCCTTGCCCCGAATGCGGCGGCGACCTGCAGTGGAATGCGGCCAGGCAGTCGCTGGTCTGCCCCTACTGCGGCACGGTCGTGCCCTGGTCCAAAGGCCAGGAGGCCGATCCCGGCGCCGGCGTGGTCGAGCAAGACCTGCAGGCGGCCTTCAGGGACCCGGCCACCGGGCGCGGCTGGAATGACGGTGGCGCCCGGCGCGAAGTGAAATGCCAGAGCTGTCAGGCGATCTCGGTCTTTGTCGACGGAAAAGTGGCCAAGCGCTGCGATTTTTGCGGTTCGCCGTCCATCATCGCGCACGAAACCAGCAACGACGCCATCACGCCGCAAAGCGTGCTGCCCTTCAAGGTCAGCGATGGGCAGGTGCGCGAACGCATTCGGCAGTGGTATGGTTCCCGCTGGTTTGCGCCCAACCGGCTCAAGTCGGCCGCGCTGACCGACACGCTGCACGGCGTCTACCTGCCGTACTGGACGTTTGACGCGCAGGTCAGCGCGCGCTGGCAGGCCGATGCCGGTCATTACTACTACGAGACCGAGAGTTTTCGCAATGCCAATGGCCAGACGCAAACCCGCCAGGTCCAGCGCGTGCGCTGGGTGCCGGCTGCGGGCAGCCTGAACCACTTGTTTGACGACGAGCTGGTGCCCGGCACCACTGGCGTGCATGCCAAACTGCTCAGGCAGGTTGAACCCTTTCCCTCTCGCACAGACCTGAAAGCCTATTCGCCCGAGTTTGTGCGCGGCTGGACGGTTGAGCGCTACCAGATTGACCTGCACAAGGCTGAAAAAATCAACCAGCAAGCCATGGCGGAGCAAATGCAGACGCTGTGCGGGCAGCAGGTGCCGGGCGACACCTTTCGCGACCTGCAGGTTGACGCGCAGTACCAGGGGCGCACCTTCAAGCACATCCTGGTGCCCGTCTGGCTGGTCAGCTACACCTACGGCGCGCGTCATTTCCAGGTCGTGGCCAACGGCTACACCGGCGCAATTGCGGGCGAGCAGCCTTACAGCTGGGTAAAAATCGCCTTTGCGGTGCTGGCCGTGCTGCTGCTGATCCTTGTGGCGACCATGCTGAGCCAATGATGCGCCGAATCAGGAAACCGGAATTGCTGTATTTTTAATAGCTATAAGCGCCCGCATCCATTGGGCTAAGGCCTTACTGGATGCCTGATTTTTATGTATTTCCGGCCACCCTGATCGTCTTGCGCACGCCATGCCCGGACTTATGCCCGCCGCCTGTGAATGGCCCTGTGGACAACCCACTGGATAAGCCTTGAAACCCGCGCCAGCCTTGGGTTTGCGGGCTATGCCTTAAAAACAGGCAGTGACTTTTGGGCCATAACCTTTAAGCCGTCTGCCACGCCCCGAAACCCCGGGGCGTATGCCGGCGCAGTCCTACAGCCCAGCGCTGGCACGCGGACTAGACTTGCAGCCTCATGCGCCGCGCTCGCCGCGGCCCGGTTTTCCAGCCGGGCAGGCGCGCCGCCGCCACCGAGATCCTTACAAAGGGCGCCCCCAATGAACGCTCACTCACGCAAGCAAAAGGGCCCCGCCCGCAGGTCGGCGGTCACGCTGCTCTGGTTCGTCGCAGCCTTGGGCGCATCTGCATTCGCGCAAAAAACCAGTCCCGACGCACCAAAGAGCGTGGCGGCCTGCATCGGTTGCCACGGCGCAAAGGGGGAGGGCATCGCAACTTTTCCACGTCTGGCCGGGACCGGGCAAGCCTACCTGCGGGCGCAGCTTGACGCCTTTGGCGACGGATCGCGCAAAAATTCGATCATGCAGCCGATTGCGCAGCAGCTCACTGCTGCGCAGCGCACGGAAGTCGCGCAGTACTTCAGCCAGTTGCCCGCGCCTTTCCTGGCTGCCGACCCGGTGCAGCCACTGCCAGCCGATGGGGGCGCCTGGCTTGCCACGCGCGGCCGCTGGTCTGACGACGTGCCGGCCTGCGTGCAATGCCATGGCCCGGGTGGCCGCGGTGTCGGTGCGCAGTTTCCGCCACTGGCTGGCCTGCCTGCTGCCTACATCACCGAGCAGTTGCAGGCCTGGAAAGCCGGCAGCAGGCCACCTGGGCCGCTGGCCCTGATGACAGGCATTGCGCAGCAGCTGACCGAGACTGACATCACGGCCGTTGCAGCGTATTACGCGAACCTGGCAAAAACGCCGGATGCTGTTCCCGCCAAAGCCCTCCCACCGAAAAGCCGTCCATGACCACGCCCAACCC
>NZ_JADMJK010000065.1:32390-35453 GCF_018780625.1 Polaromonas sp.
TTTCGCAGCAAGACCGGCCAGGTCGACACGCTGGCCTCACGCATCCAGGGCTGCTTTGTCTACAGCATGAACGGCAAGGCACCTAAGGCCGATGACGAGATCATCACGGCACTGCAAAGCTACGCTTTCTGGCTTGCCAAAGGCGCGCCTGTGGGCACGCCCATGCCAGGCAGCGGCTACCCAAAACTCAAAAAACCCGCCATTCCCGCCGACTATGTACGCGGCGAAAAGGTGTATACACAGAATTGCGCGCTGTGCCATGGCGCCGATGGCCTGGGCCAGCGCGCTGGCGACAAGCAGGTCTTTCCGCCGCTCTGGGGCCCCCAGTCCTTCAACTGGGGCGCCGGCATGCACCAGCTGGCCAATGCCAGCGGTTTTATCCAGGCCAACATGCCCCTGGGCAAGGGTGGAACACTGACTGAACAAGAGGCCTGGGACGTGGCCCTGTTCATGAACAGCCACGAGCGCCCGCAAGACCCGCGGTTCAAGGGGTCGGTTGCCGCCACCCGCAAGGCCTTCCATGACACCGAAGACTCGATGTACGGTCTGACCGTCAATGGCCGTGTCCTGGGGAGCAAGCAAGCGCCTTGACCCCCCATGGGGCTGCCAGCGCTAAAGAGCCGCCCATCAAAAAGCCAGGCAGCCAGCCCCGAAGGGCTGAACGGCCTGGCTTGCTGCCAGCACCACTCAGGCGCTTTGGGCGCCTGCCGTGTTGTTAGTTCCGGCCGCCACGGCGGTCGTCACGCATCAAGCGCTCCACTTCGTAGCGCAGCGCCGTGAGTTCATTGCGCAACTGGCGGCGCTCTTGCTGGGTCACGACACCATCCGACTTGAATTGGGCCTCTTGGCGTGCAATCTCCCGCTCCCGGCGATGCAGCCTGCGCGCCTCACGCTGGTTGATCTGGCCTGCGCGAACGCCCTCGTCAATGCGCTGGCTGATCTGGTATTCGCGGTTGTCGATGCCGGGCGTGTTTGCAGCATTGCCCGCATAGCCAGGTTGCACCACGTCGCGGTTGCTCATCATGCGTTCAACTTCGGCGCTCAGAGCGTCCAGGTCGGCCCTGAGTTGCGCACGCTCTGGCGGCGTGGCATTGCCGTTGGCCTTGTACTGGCTTTCGCGTACCGAAATTTCGCGCTCGCGCCGGTACAGCGCCTGGGCTTCCGAAGGCGTGATGTGGCCGGAAGCCATGCCTTGCTGGATACGGGCGATGATGGCCTGCTGCGCCTGGTCAATCTGGGGCGTATTGGTGCCTTGGGCCATGGCCGGGGACATGCCCAGTCCGGCGAACAGGGCCGATGCCAATAAAGATGCGGTCAAGAGTTTCGATTTCATAAGGGTTCTCCTACTTTGTGGATGAGCTGGACAACAACCCCTTGGGTCATTTGCAGCCGATGAAATGAATTCCAGCTTTTGCAAACAACGGTTGGCGCTGCCCCCTGAATCGCTTGCTTTTCCAGAAAGGCACCGTGACTCAGTGAAATCATTGTTGACCTGCATTTGTGAACGCCGTGTAAGGAAAACAGACATTTACCGGGTATTTACCTCGCGACTACAGGGGCGTCCGGATGCATTTTTTGTAACGCCATCCATGGCCGCGCTGAAGCGCCGCAATATTTGTGGCAATGCACACTGCGAAAAAGAAGACGCTAAAACCCCGGCAGCGCTTGCCGGGTCAGCGCCACCACGACGATATAGGCCAAGGTGGCCAGCGCGGCCACCAGCGCAAACGTCCGCACGCCTTGCGTCTTGCCGCGCTTGAGCGCCACCGTGCCCAGCACGATGTAGGCGACCAGGGCCAGCATCTTGGCCGTCAGCCACGGCTGCACAAACGGGTACTGGCCGCTCCAGAACACCAGCACCAGCGCCGTGGCCAGCAGCAGCGTGTCCACCACATGTGGCACGACCCTGACCCAGCGCCGCTGCAGCAGCGGCGATCCCGTCAGCATCCAGAGCCCGCGCAGCAGAAAGAAACTGCCGCTGATGGCGGCGCAAGTAATATGGAGATGCTTGATGGCGAGGTAGTTCACGGGGCTGTTTGTTGTGAGGGGCGTGATTGGGTTTGAACGAGCGGCCATTCTAAAAGCGGGTGAAAGGGCAAGGCCTCTGGCCAACGGCCTGCAGGCTTGTCGCAAAAAAAACCGATATGGGTACGATGCAACCCAATTTTGGTATGAAAGTTAAAGGAACATCATGACCCCCTCCTGGTACGACCGCTACATCCTCCCACCGGCGCTGGACTTTGCCTGCGGCTTGCCCATGGTCAGCCGCCAGCGCCAGCTGATCGTGCCGCTGGCGCGCGGCCGGGTGCTGGAAGTCGGCATTGGCACGGGGTTGAACATGCCGTGGTACGACCGGGCCCGCGTGACCCGCATCACCGGGCTGGACCCGGCCCTGCAACTGCACCCGCGGGCGCGCGAGCGCATCGCCGAGGCCGGTCTGGAGGTGGAACTGCTGGCGCTGTCGGCCGAACAGATTCCCCGGCCCGACGCCAGCTTTGACACGGTGCTGGTCACCTACACGCTGTGCACCATTCCCGACCCGCTGGCGGCGCTGCGCGAAATGCGACGTGTGCTGGCGCCCGGCGGGCAGTTGCTGTTTTGCGAGCATGGCCGCGCGCCCGATGAGTCGGTGCGGCGCTGGCAAGACCGGTTGCAACCGCTGTGGGGCAAGCTGGCCGGCGGCTGCCACCTGGGGCGCGACATTCCGGCGCTGCTGCAGGAAGCCGGTTTTGGCCTGGCGAACCTGCACACCCGCTACCTGCCGGGCCCAAGGCCTTTCACGTTTCACTACTGGGGCGAGACCTTGCCCGTTTAAATGCGCCGCGACTTACCCCCGCTTCCTGTGGGTCACCTTGTGGACAATCCTGTTCATAAGCGGCCAGACCCGCGCCAGCATTGGGTTTGCGGGGGGAGGGCGCCTTGGGATTGGGCAGTCGCTTTGGTGAGGGCTGGTGCTTGTTCTATCTTGGGTTGTCTTTGCTGAGTTGGGCTGGCCGGTCTCGCCCGGTGGGCGAGGCACTTTACTTTTGCGTCGCCAAAAGAAAGTACCCAAAGAAAAGGCGA
>NZ_JADMJK010000122.1:0-32879 GCF_018780625.1 Polaromonas sp.
GCTGGGCACCAGCGCCATGCCGGTACGTGAAGCCATCAACAAGCTGGCGGCTGACAATGCGCTTGAAATCCTGCCCAACAAATCCGTGCGCGTCCCCGTCATGACGCGTTCCGGGTTTCGGGAGCTCGTCGTCATCAGGCTGGTGGTCGAAGGACTCGCCATTGAAACAGCCGCGAAACTGATCACCGCAGCGCAGCTGGCCAGGCTCGCCGAACTGGAGCAAGCGTTCTGCCGGGAAATGTCGCTGGGCGAGCCCGACGTCAATCAGATCATTCAAATCAACAAGCAATTTCACTTCACGGCCTACGCCGCGGCGCAAATGCCGGCGCTGAGCAGCCTGATCGAAGGTTTGTGGCTCCGCATAGGACCGGTGCTCAACCTGGACTTGCGCAATAGCGCTTCAAGGCGACGATCGGACCTGCCCTCGGTTGCCGCCCACCGCGCGCTGGTGGATGCCTTGCGCGCCGGGGACGGTGCTGCAGCCAAGAGGGCGCTGGCGCTGGATATCAACAGCGCGGCCGAGGTCATCCTCTCAGGAACCGGACTGAAAGAATCCTGAGCACGCCAGCGTTTTAGCGCTACCCGGCGAGCGTGTTCGCCGCTTTTTCAGTCACCGTTCAGCGCCTGCCAGCCTCACGCCTCTTTGTCCATGCTGGCCAGGCGCGTGCTCTTCCAGTACACATCGTCCCCGCCATGCATGCGGTTGAGCACGCGCGACAGCACAAACATCAAATCGCTCAGGCGGTTCAGGTACTGGCGCGGCGTGTCCTTCAGCGCTTCCTCGTTGCCCAGCGCCACCACGGCGCGCTCGGCGCGGCGCGCCACGGTGCGGCAGACATGGGCCTGCGCGGCGCCGCGCGTGCCGGCCGGCAAGATGAATTCCTGCAGGCGCGGCAGCTGTTCGTTGTGCGCGGCCAGCGCCTCGTCCAGCGCCAGCACGGACTCGGGCTTGAGCAGTTCAAACCCCGGAATCGACAGCTCGCCGCCCAGGTTGAACAGCTGGTGCTGGATTTCCACCAGCAGCGTGCGCACCTCGGGCGGCATGTCCTCGCACAGCAGGACGCCGATATGCGAATTGAGCTCGTCCACCTCGCCCATGGCATGCACGCGCAGGCTGTTCTTGGACACGCGGGTGTTGTCGCCGAGTCCGGTGGTGCCGTTGTCGCCGGTGCGGGTGGCGATTTGCGAGAGTCTGTTGGCCATGGTGTGGTGCTGCGTTGCAGGCAGAAAAGTGATGTTGTCCGAACGCCCCGGGAAGGCCCGTTACCGAAGTTACCCAGGGCAAGAAAATGTGTGGCAATGCGCCCGCCTGTGAGCAAGGAAACACCCTGCAAAACTGCTGGCGGCGGCGGGCGGTCTGCGGTGCAATCAGCGCTTGTTCAACCCCGATGGCTCTTCGCATGTCCGTGTCCGCAACTGTCAAACGCTTGTCAAAACATTCTATTCCCAACTTTGAAATTAGCAGTGTGCTGCTGTTGGCCGCGCTGGTCATGGGCGCGGCCCATTCGGCGCGGGCCCAAACGTCCCCCGCCTACAGCCCGCCTTCGCAAAGGGCGATGTCGGTCACGTCGGTCGCCATTCCGCCGAACAAGGCACCCCACCACGATCTGGAAGCCGCCTTCAAGCGGGCCGACGCCAGCCGGGACGGCCAGTTGAGCCGCCAGGAAATCGAGCATTTCCCGGCGTTGACCCATCGGTTTGAGCAACTGGACCGCAACAGCGACGGCTTTCTTTCGCCCGACGAATTTCGTCAAGCCGCCGGGTCCTGAGCGCTCCCGGGCAGCCGCAGGCCGTAAACTGCGCGCTAGCCCTGGAGACCCCACATGAACGCACCCCTGCCCGACCACCTGCTGCCCGAAATCCGTCTGCGCGACACGCCACCGGCCCTGCTGGAGGCGCTGAAAGCGCGTTTTGCCGAGCGCTGCTCGCTGGCCCTGGTGGTGCGCGAGCAGCACGGCCGCGACGAGTCCTCGTTTGCGGCGCCGCCGCCCGCTGCCGTGGTGTTTGCCGAAAGCACGCAAGACGTGGCCGACGCCGTGAAGCTGGCCAGCCAGTACCGGGTGCCGGTGATTCCGTTTGGCGTGGGCACCTCGCTCGAAGGCCACCTGCTGGCGGTGCAAGGCGGCATCAGCGTTGACGTGAGCCGCATGAACCAGGTGCTGTCCATCAACGCGGACGACCTGACGGTGACGGTGCAGCCGGGCGTGACGCGCAAGCAGCTCAACGAGGCGGTCAAAAGCACCGGCCTGTTTTTCCCGATTGACCCGGGCGCCGACGCCACGCTGGGCGGCATGAGCGCCACGCGTGCCAGCGGCACCAACGCCGTGCGCTACGGCACCATGCGCGAAAACGTGCTGGCGCTCGAAGTCGTCACGGCCAGCGGCGAGGTGATCCGCACCGGCACGCGCGCCAAGAAATCATCGGCCGGCTACGACCTGACACGCCTGATGGTGGGCAGCGAAGGCACGCTGGGCGTGATCACCGAAGTCACGGTCAGGCTCTACCCCCTGCCCGAGGCGATTTCGGCGGCGATCTGCTCGTTTCCGAGCATTGAAGCGGCCGTGCGCACCACGATTGAAGTGATCCAGCTGGGCGTGCCCATTGCCCGCGTGGAGCTGGTGGACGCCAAGACCGTGCGCATGGTGAACGCCCACAGCAAGCTCGGCCTGCGCGAGGAACCGCTGCTGCTGATGGAGTTTCATGGCACGCCCGGCAGCGTGAAGGAGCAAGCCGAACTGGTTCAGGAACTGGCCAGCGGCCACGGTGGCAATGCCTTTGAATGGGCCAGCACACCCGAAGAGCGCACGCGCCTCTGGACGGCCCGGCACAACGCCTACTTTGCCGCCATCCAGAGCAAGCCCGGCTGCCGCGCCATCTCCACCGACACCTGCGTGCCGATTTCACGGCTGGCCGACTGCCTGCTCGAATCTGTGGCCGAAGCCGACGCCAGCGGCATTCCCTACCTGCTCGTCGGCCATGTGGGCGACGGCAACTTTCACTTTGGCTACCTGATCGACCCTGACAAGCCCCAGGAGCGCGAAGTGGCCGAAGCGCTGAACCACCAGCTGGTGGCGCGCGCACTGCGGCTGGAAGGAACCTGTACCGGCGAGCACGGCATCGGTCTGGGAAAAATCGATTTTCTGGTGGCCGAGACCGGCGACGGCGCGGTGGCCATGATGCGCAGCATCAAGCGCGCGCTGGACCCGCACAACATCATGAACCCGGGCAAGATCTTCACGCTTTGAGCGCGGCTTGTCCCCTTGCGCCGGCTCAACTGCCGGGAAGCTAAGCGCTGGACTTTTGGGCGCAGCGGCCCCACGCTGCATGAAACACGACCGGATGGCCCGCCATGAAAAATCCACCACCGCCCCAGCAGCCTGAAGAAATTGAACTCAAGCTCGCGCTGCCCACGCGCGCGCCCACGGCGCTGGCAGAGCAGCTGGCCCGCACGCCCTTGCTGGCGCGCCGCAAGCCTACGCAACTGCCGCTGCACAACATCTATTTCGACACCCCCGGGCAACTGCTGCACCAGGCGCGGGTGGCCTTGCGGCTGCGCCGCGTCGGCAGCGAGGCCAGCCCGCAGTGGCTGCAAACCCTGAAGATGGGCGGGCGCAGTGACTCGGCGCTGAGCCAGCGCGGTGAATGGGAGGCGCCCGTGCCCGGCCCGGCCTTGTCATGGCAGGCGCTGCAGGCCACGCCGTGGTCAGGGCTGGACCCGGACGGCAGTGTTTTCAAGGCGCTGGCGCCGTGCTTTGCGACCGACTTTGAGCGCACCCGCTGGACCGTTCGCAAGCGTGACCACAGCGTGGTCGAGGTGGCGCTGGACATTGGCCATGTCGGGCTGGGCGAGCAGCGCACCCCCATTTGTGAACTGGAGCTTGAACTGCTGGCGGGCCCGCCGGGCGCGCTGTTCGACGTGGCCCGCCAAATTGCGCGCAGCGTGGCCGTGCTGCCAGCCAACACCAGCAAGGCCGAGCGCGGCTATGCCCTGGCGCTTGGCACGCTGGCGCTGCCCCGGCGCGCCCAGCCGCCGGCGCTGGCGCCCGGCATGGCCTTGAGCGATGCCGCGCAGTGCGTGCTGCGCGAAATGTTTGCCCAGTTCACCACCAACCTGGACACGCTGCGCAGCTCGGACGACCCCGAGGTGGTGCACCAGGCCCGCGTCGGCTGGCGCCGCTTCAGAAGCGCGCTGCGGCTGTTCAGGCCCGCCCTGGCGGCGCACCCCCTGCCCTCATGGCAGGCGCTGAAGCCGCTGCTGTCTTTCATGGGCGCGTTACGGGATCTGGACGTGGCCCGGACCGACACCTTGCCGCCGCTGGCCGAGGCCTACGCGGCCGGTGACGCCAGTCGCGCTGCCAAGTGGCAGGCGCTGGACCAGGCCTTGGCGCAAGCGGCCGCGCTGCAGCGCAAATCGGTGCGCTATGCGCTTGAGGCACCGGCGCTGGGTTCGGCCCTGCTGGCGACCACCGAATGGCTGGAGACCCTGCCCGGAGCCAACGTCCCCGCCGTCAAGGGCCGCCAGAAAACGCAGCTGCGGCGCTGGGCCAGGCGCCGCATCACGCGCCTGCACGCGCAGTTGGAGCGGGCCCTCAAGGACGCCTCGAATCCGGACCGCCAGCACCGCGCCCGCATTCTGGCCAAGCGCCTGCGCTACGGCGTGGAAGCGCTGCGCCCGCTGCTGCCCAGGGGGCAGGCCAAGCGCTGGACCCAGCAGGCCACCACGCTGCAAACCGGCCTGGGCGCCAGCCGCGACATGGTGCAGGCGGGCGTATTGGCCGCCAGCCTGGACGCCGACCGCGCGCTGGTGGAGTTTTTGCGCGGCGTGGCGGTGGGCCAGCAGCGCGATACCTTGCTGCCGGCGGCCAACGCCCGTTGACCCGCGCGCCTAGGCGGCCCGGCTTCGCAGCGTGGGCAGGCCGACACCGGCCGAGTCGAAACCGCCGTCGACCGCCAGGAACTGGCCGTTGACATAACTGGCGGCAGGGCTGCACAGGAAGCCCACGACCGACGCGATTTCATCGGTGGTGCCATAGCGGTTCAGCGGAATCGCGTCGTAGTAGTCGGAGCGGATGGCCACACTGTGGACCAGCTTGGCCATTTCGGTCTCTACCGGGCCGGGCGCGATGGCGTTCACGCGGATGCCCACGTTGCCCAGCTCAACCGCTTGCTGCTTGGTGAGGTGAATCAGCGCGGCCTTGCTGGTGCCGTAGGCGACGCGCAGCGTGCTGGCGCGCAAACCCGAGATGGAGGCAATATTGACAATGCTGCCGCCGCCGCTTTTGATCATCACTGGCGCGCAGGCCTGGGTGCACAAAAACGCGCCGTCCAGGTTGGTTCCCAGCACATGGCGCCATTCCTCGAAACTGGTCTCGGCGATGGGCTTGAAAACCGCCACGCCCGCGTTGTTCACCAGCGCGTCGATGCGTCCAAAAGTGGCTGCGATCTGGTCGACGGCCGCTTGCACCTGCTGGGGGTTGGACACGTCGCAGTGCACGGCCAGGACATGCTGGGGGTCGTTCAGCGCGGCGTCGGTTTTGGCCAGCGTATCGGCATCGATGTCGATCAGGGCGACGCGGTGGCCGTGCGCCAAAAACCACTGGCCAATGGCCAGGCCGATGCCGCGTGCGCCGCCGGTGATCACGGCGACCGGGCTTGATTCAATAGGGACTGTCATGAATGCTCCTTAAAAAGCGGGTTGGTTGTAAAAAATTCGAATGACTTGATTGATTTTCAGGCGGCG
The DNA here is from genome assembly GCF_018780625.1 of Polaromonas sp. Taxonomy (GTDB): domain Bacteria; phylum Pseudomonadota; class Gammaproteobacteria; order Burkholderiales; family Burkholderiaceae_C; genus Polaromonas. The sequence continues at coordinate 5,741 of NZ_JADMJK010000122.1, forward strand.
CTGTCCGGCAGCCATTCTTCCAGCGTGACCTCAAAGGTCATGCAGATCGGGTTCTGGCCCGCCACAAAGGCGCCGCCAAAAACATTGCCTTCGGGGTCGGCGACCACGCCCGACAGGCAGGCCTGCAGCGATCCGTCGGCCTGCGCGCGGATCTCGCCGGCGAGGCTGACAATCTCCACCGCCGGCCCCCGGATCTGCTGCGCGCTGCCGTCCTGGCGGCGCAGGCAGGCGTCGACCAGGCTGCCGAGCGCGCCACGCACGAAGGCGTTCCTGAAGCCGTGCGCCAGGCACAGTTGCTCCACCCCCTGGACCAGGTCCTCATTGGGTGCGATGCGTGCGTAGGCCACCCGGCCCATGGCGCCGCTCTCGACAAAGGCCGCGCTATGCATGCGCCATCTCCTGCCGGGGTTGCAGCAAGGACAGATTGGTTTCAGGGTCGTAGCACACGCGCAGCTCGAAGTCGTCCAGCGAGGTGACCAGCACCGCAATAGGCTCGGGGCCGACGATGCTTTGACTGGCCAGGATATGGCCGCCCCTGACCAGGCCGGCGGCGGTCCGGATCGCCGCATGGCAATGAACCAGTGCGGCGCCTTGCGCGCTCTTGCCCAGCGTGGCATTGCCAAAAATCATGAAGGCTTGCCCGCCGTCGATGGGCGCACTGTAGGCAGCGACCGACTGGCCGGAAGGATCGGGCGGTGCCACGCAGTACTGCAGCCGGGAAAAGACCCCGCCCAGCAGGGTAGTCGAGGCGTTCCGGATGCCCATGGCACCCAGCGGCGCCACCAGGGCATCAAACAAGCTCAGCCCGGGCTGCAGCATCAGCCGGATGTGCCGCCCACGGCGTGAATGCAGGCTGCGGATCCGGATCGGGTCCAGCGGGCCCGGATGCACCAGCGTGCGTGGGCGGCTGCCCTTGGGCAGGGTGTGGCTCATGGTGTTGTCTCCTGTTTGCTTGTGATAAACAATGCCGGCTTTTGCCGAGGATCGCTCGGGCAGCCTGTGGGTCTGGCGCACAGTCTAGGCAATCTCAACCATTTGCAAAAGTCTTATTTTCAGATCGATTGATTTAGAATTCCTGTCAATGGAACTACGTCACCTACGCTGCCTGGTTGCGGTTGCCGAAGAGCTTCACTTTGGCCGCGCCGCCAAGCGCCTGCACCTGTCGCAGCCGCCGGTCAGCCTGGCGATCAAGGAGCTTGAAACCGAGCTTGGCCTGCGCCTCTTTGAGCGCACGTCGCGCCATATCCAGCTCACGCCCGGCGGCGAGGAGGCGCTGCGCGACGCCCGCGCCGTGCTGGCCCGCACCGAGTCCATGCGCCAGCATGCGGGCAACGCGGCGCGCGGCCACGGCGGCTCGTTGTCGGTCGGCTTCATCAGCCTGGCGGCCTACTCTTTTCTGCCCGACGTGCTGCGCCGCTTCACCACGGACTTTCCGGAGGTGCGCATCTCGCTGCATGAGTCCACCACGGACCAGATCCTGGGCGACCTGGAGTCCGGCACGCTGGACGTGGGATGCATCTTTGCGTCGCCGCTGCTGCCGGCCACCCTGACCTACCGGGCGACCAACCGGGACCCGCTGATCATTGCACTGCCGCAGCAGCACCGGCTGGCGCACCTGGCCCGCGTCCCGCTGGAGCGGCTGGCGGATGAACAGTTTTTGACGTTCGAGCGCCACTTTGGCCCCATGATGTTCGACACCGTGGTGAGCACCTGCATGCGCCACGGCTTCAGTCCGCGCATCTTTCCGGCGCGGCAAATGCACACCATCGTGAGCCTGGTGTCGGGCGGCATTGGCGTGGCGCTGGTGCCGGCGTGCGTCGAGGTGCTGCACCGCGAAGGCGTGGTGTACCGGCCGCTGCGCGGGGACCGCACGCCGGTGGAAACCGGCGTGGCCTGGCGCACCGAGGACGACGCCCCCGCTGTGCGCGCGTTCATCGGCTATTTGCCCAAAGCGCTCACCAGGGCGCGCTAGGCCGCCTCGGCCTGCAGGGCCGTCAGTTCGCGGCTGGCCTGCATCAGCCGGTTGCCCAGCGCCGCGGCCCTGGCCGTGCCAAGCCGGCTTTCGATGGCGCCTATGCTGATGGAGGCCACCGGGCGGTTGTTGGCATCGAACACCGGAACGCCCACTGCCCAGCTGCCCTCGATCACCAGGCCGGGCTGCGTGCAATAGCCCTTGTCGCGGGTCTCGCGGATCAGCTGCCAGAGCGTCTCGTCGGTGCAGCGCGGAAAGCGCTCTGCCCGCAGCGCGGCGTTGCGCGACAGCACATCGGCGACCTCGACATCGGACAGCGCCGTCAGGATGGCGCAGGCGCCCGCGCCCACCCCCAGGGGCCAGCGGTCGCCGGGCTTGATGAGCTGGTTGCGAATCGGAAAATCGCCCTCATGGCGCGACAGGCAGATGCTTTCATAGCCGTGCAGCACGGTGAAAAAGACCGTGTCGCCCGACTCCAGCGCCAGCGCCCGCAGGATGGGCGCGGACAGGCGCTGCAATTCATAACTCGGCTCGGCGGCCAGCCCGACGGCAAAGGCCTCGGGCCCCAGGCGGTAGCAGCCCGAACTGCGGTCATGCAGCACAAAACCCTCGTCCACCAGGGTGCGCGTCAGGCGGATGGCGGTGGCCTTGTTCAGGTCCAGCCGCCGGCCAATCTCGCCCATGCGCAAGCCGCCGGGGCCAATGCGCGTGAGAAGGCGCAGCACCGACAAGCCGCGCCGCAAGGTCTGGGCGCCCGCGACTTCAATATGCGCAGGGGGAAGCGGTGTATCGGGGGCCATGTTGTGGATTAAATGGTTCATATTTCAAACTATGGACTCGGGAAAACCCGAACCACTTGACTCACATAGTGAACCTGTTTTTATACACCAAAGCGAATTCTCCGTGCCAGCAAGACGTGACCCCACTAAAGTTGCACGGCAAGCCCGACAAGCTGATCAGCAAACTTCGTCGAACAGTTCACATATTAAACCTTCAGAAAGCATTTGTGGCATCACCCCCCCAAGCACCGGTCCATATCGTGGGCTGGTCTCATTCGAAGTTTGGAAAATTTGACGGACTCGACAGCGAGACACTGATTGCCGACGCGGTGCGCGGTGCGCTGGCAGATGCCGGGCTGGAGGCCGCGCAGGTGGACTCGGTCATCATCGGCACCTTCAATGGCGGTTTTGTCCAGCAGGACTTCCCCTCGTCGCTGGCCATGAACGACCAGCCCGGGCTGCGCTTCAAGCCGGCGCTGCGCGTGGAAAACGCCTGCGCCACCGGCTCGGCGGCGATCTACACCGGCCTGCAGGCGATCCGCGCAGGCGCGGCCGACGTGGTGCTGGTGGTGGGCTACGAACGCATGAACGGACTGCCCACAGCGCAGGTGGGCGACGTGCTGCTCAAGTGCGCGTATGTCAGGGAAGAAACCTCCAGCGCCGGTTTTGCGGGCGTGTTCGCCGGCATTGCACAGAAGTATTTCGACGCCTACGGCGATGCCAGCGACGCGCTGGCGCGCATTGCCGCCAAAAATCACCACAACGGCGTATCCAACCCCTACGCGCATGTCCAGCGCGACCTCGGCTTTGAGTTCTGCAACACCGTCAGCGAAAAAAACCCGATTGTGGCGGGCCCGCTGCGCCGCACCGACTGCTCGATGGTCAGCGACGGCGCCGCTGCGCTGGTGCTGTGCAGCGATCGAATGCTAAAGGCCGGCGGCTTTCGCCGCGCGGTGCAATTCAGGGCCGCCCGGCAGGTCAACGATTACCTGCCGGTGTCGCGCCGCGACATCCTGCGGCTGGAAGGCGCGCAGCACGCCTGGCAACGCGCGTTCGCCGAAGCCGGCTGCACGCTGGACGACTTGTCGCTGGTGGAAACGCACGACTGCTTCACCATCGCCGAGTTGCTGGAAGTAGAAGCCATGGGCCTGGCCGCGCCGGGCCAGGGCGCAGCCATCATTCGCGAGGGCCAGACCGAACGCGGCGGCCGCCTGCCGATCAATTTGTCGGGCGGGCTCAAAGCCAAGGGCCACCCGATCGGGGCGACCGGGGTTTCGCAGCATGTGCTGGCCGCCATGCAGCTGGTCGACGAGGCTGGCGACATGCAGCTGCCCGGCGCCCGGCTGGCCGGCGTGTTCAACATGGGGGGCGTGGCCGTGGCCAACTACGCCAGCATTCTGGAACGCTCGGCATGAACACCGCCGCACCGGCCCACGCTGCCTTGTCCGGCATGCCGCAAGGGCTGCCGCAGGTCATGAACCTGGGCAACCTGCTGACGCAGACGGCCCGCAAATACCCCGACCGTCCCGGTTTTATCCAGGGCGACGCCACCTGCGCCTGGTCGCAGATCAATGCCCGCGTCGATGCGCTGGCCCACCACCTCCAGGCGCAGGGCATAGCCCCCGGCGACCGCATCCTGGTTCAGCTGGCCAACGGTCTGCCGCTGTTCGAATCGGCCTGGGCGGCCTTCAAACTGGGGGCCGTGTGGGTGCCGGTGAATTACCGGCTCACGCCGGCCGAGGTGGCCTACATTGCGAAATCCAGCGGCGCTGAAATGATGATCACGCAGTCCGCCTTCGATGACCATGTGGCGGCCGTCATGGCCGAATCGCCTGCCCTGCTGCGCGTGCTCAGGACCGACCAGCCGGCCTACGAGGCCATCGTGTCGGTGCACAGCGCGCCCTTTGAAACGGCGGAGGTCAGCTACCACCATCCGCTGTGGTTTTTCTTCACCTCGGGCACGACCGGGCGGCCCAAGGCCGCCGTGCTGACGCACGGGCAAATGGCCTTTGTCGTGACCAACCACCTGGCTGACCTGCTGCCCGGCTTGCGCCATGACGAGGCCTCGCTGGTGGTGGCGCCGCTGTCGCATGGCGCCGGCATTCACGCGCTGGTCAACGTGGCACGCGGCGCGGCCAGCGTGCTCTTGCCCGGCGAAAGCCTGGACTGCGCTGCGGCCTTCCAGGCCATCGAAAAGCACCGCATCACCAACCTCTTCACGGTGCCCACCATCCTCAAGCGCCTGGCCGAAGACCCGGCTGCCGCGCGCTTTGACCATTCCAGCCTCAAGCACGTGATTTACGCGGGTGCGCCGATGTACAAGGCCGACCAGCAACGGGCGCTGGCCGCACTGGGCCCCGTGATCGTGCAGTACTTTGGTCTGGGCGAAGTCACCGGAAACATCACGGTGCTGCGCACCGACGAGCATCTGGAGGACGGCGGCGCACTGCTGGGCACCTGCGGCACAGCCCGCAGCGGCATGGAAGTGGCCGTGCTGGACGAGCAGTGCCGGCCGGTCGCCACGGGCGTGCAGGGCGACATCTGCACGCGCGGCCCCGCCGTGTTTGCCGGTTACTGGAACAACCCCGAGGCCACGGCGCAAGCGTTTCGCGGCGGCTGGTTTCATACCGGCGACCTGGGCACCATGGACGCGCGCGGCTTTGTCACCATCACCGGCCGTTCGTCCGACATGTACATTTCCGGCGGCTCCAACGTCTACCCGCGCGAAATCGAGGAAGCGCTGCTGACGCTGCCCGGCATTGCCGAAGCGGTGGTGTTTGGCGTGCCGGATGCGCAATGGGGCGAGTTGGGGGTGGCCGTGCTGGCCGCGCGCGACCCGCAAGCGCCGCTGGCGCCGGAACAGATACTGGCGCATTTGCAGCCGCTGCTGGCCAAATACAAGTGGCCGCGAACCATACAATTCTGGCCGTCGCTGCCCAAAAGCGCCTACGGCAAGCTGGTCAAGAAAGACATTCGCGCCGAGTATCTGCGCCGCCTTGAAAGCCGGCCGCAGGCGGCCGGCTAAACCTTTTCAGTTCACCATAAAACCAGGAGACATCTCATGAACATCACACGTCGCAACTTACTGGCTGGCGCCAGCGCCACCGCACTCGCCGCACCCTTCGGCACGGCCTTTGCCCAAAAGGCCGAGTTCACCGTCAAGTACGGCAACAACCTGCCGGTCACGCACCCGATGAACATCCGGGCCGCCGAAATGGCCGCCAAAATCAAGGAAGAATCCAAGGGCCGGATCGACTTCCAGGTGTATCCGAACAACCAGCTGGGCAACGACACCGACATGCTGTCGCAGGTACGCTCGGGTGCGCTGGACTATTTCACGCTGTCACCGCTGATTCTGGGCACGCTGGTGCCTGCCGCGCAGATCAGCGGCGTGGGGTTTGCATTCAAGGACTACACCCAGGTGTGGGCCGCCATGGACGGCGACCTGGGCGCCCATGTGCGCAAGCAGATCGCCGGCTCGTCGACGCTCTTTGCCTTCGAAAAGATCTGGGACAACGGCTACCGCCAGATGACCTCCAGCACCCGCGCCATCACCAAGCCCGAAGACCTCAAGGGCATGAAGATCCGCATTCCGCCCAGCCCGTTCTGGGTTTCCATGTTCAAGGCTTTCGAAGCCTCGCCGGCCACCATCAACTTTGCCGAGGTGTATTCGTCGCTGCAAACCAAGGTGGTCGACGCCCAGGAAAACCCGCTGGCCATCATTGCCACGGCCAAGCTCAACGAGGTCCAGAAGTTCTGCTCCATGACCAACCACATGTGGGATGGTTTCTGGTTCCTGGGCAACAAGAAATCGTTCGAGCGCCTGCCTGCGGACCTGCAGGCGATTGTCACGCGCAACGTGAACGCGGCCGGCCTGAACCAGCGCGCCGACGTCAAGACGCTGAACGACAACTTGCAGGCCGACCTCAAGGGCAAGGGCATGGTCTTCAACAACGCCGAAGCCGAGCCGTTCCGCGCGAAGCTGCGCTCGGCCGGCTTCTACGCAGACTGGCACAAGAAGTTTGGCGACGAGGCCTGGGCCGTACTGGAAAAATACACCGGCAAGCTGGTTTAAAGGACCGCCAAGGTGAACAACAAAGTTGCGACGACGCCGTCCATAAAACCGTTTCCCCCTGCCCCTTCGGGGGCAGCCAGCGCCCTGCAGGCGCGCGCCAGCACCGCCCGGCCGCTCGGTCCGCTGGCGCGCGGGCTGATCCAGCTGGACGACGCCGTGGGCACGCTCGAAGACTGGTTCCTGGTCGCCGCGCATGCGGCAATCGCCGGGCTGGTGTTTGTGGGTGTCCTGGTCCGCTACTTCTGGAACGACCCGCTGACGTGGGACCAGGAAGTGATTGTTGCCTTGTTCACCTGGCTGATGTTCATTGGCGCGGCCGCTGCCATCCGGCACCGGATGCACATTCGCGTCGATCTGGTGGGCGGCCTGTTCAAGCGCCCGTCGTTCAGGTTCGTGACCTGGATCAACGTGGCGCTAGGTGCCGCCGCCGTGGTGGCACTGCTGTGGTCGGCCACGGTCAACTTCACCGAAGTGCTGGGCGCCTTGACACCCATGCTGGAAATGTCGCAGGGCGTGCTCGACGGCGCCTTGCCAGTCGGTCTGGCGCTGCTGCTGCTGCACATGGCCCGCATCCTGGTCGAACACGGCGCTGCGGCCGTCTTCGCGGGCGAACTTGAATCTCTCCAGTAGGAAACCTACCATGCTTTTTCTGGCTCTGGGCTTCACCGCCCTGCTCATCCTCGGCTTGCCGATCTTTCTGGCAATGGCCGGCTCGGCGATTGCCGTTATCGGCACTGGCGACATTCCGCTGGGCGTGGTCGCACAGCGCATCAGCGCCGGCGTGCAGTCGTTCCCGCTGCTGGCGGTGCTGCTGTTCACCCTGGCCGGCGCCCTGATGAACGAATCAGGCATCAGCGACCGGCTGTTTGCGCTGACACGCGCCTTCGTCGGCCACATCCGCGGCGGGCTGGCCCAGTCCGTGGTGATCAGCAATGTGTTTCTTTCAGGCATCTCGGGCTCGTCGGTGGCGGACTGCGCCGCATCGGCCCGTATTTTTGTGCCGCAGCTCACCAAGGCCGGTTGCGGGCAGGGCTTTGCCGCCGCCCTGTGCGCCGCGTCGTCGTCGATGGGGCCCATCATTCCGCCGTCCATCCTGATGGTGATTTACGCCTGGCAGGCCAACACCTCGCTCGGCGACCTGTTCTGGGCCGGCATCATCCCGGGCCTGGTGATGGCCGTGTGCATGATGATCGTGGTCGCCATCATTGCGGCCAAGCGGAATTTTCCCAAGGATGGCGGCATGTCCAGCGCGCGCCTCTGGATCACGTTCAAGGAAGCCTTCTGGGCGCTGATGATGCCGGTGCTGATCCTGGGCGGCTTTCGCGCCGGTGTCTTTACGGCCACTGAAATTGCAGGTGTGGCTGCCGCCTACTCGTTCGTTGTCGGCGCGTTCTTTTACCGGACGCTGTCGTTCAAGGCCCTGCCGCGAATTTTGCGAACCACCGCCATGGAAACAGCCGTGGTCCTCATCATCGTGGCCGCGGCTGCCCCTTTCAGCTGGATCCTGGCCGTCGAGCAGGCGCCCCAAATGCTGGTGCAGGCGATCAAGGGCCTCACGTCGAATCCCTGGGTGCTGCTGCTGATTCTGAATGTTGCCCTGCTGCTGCTGGGCATGGTGATGGAATCGATTGCGATCATGATCATCCTGGTGCCCATCCTGTTGCCCGTGCTGACCGCCTTCGGCATAGACCTCACGCATTTCGGCATTGTGCTGCTGATCAACCTGGTGATTGGCCAGCTGACGCCGCCGGTGGGCGTGCTGCTGTTCGTGGCCGGCTCGGTCTCGCGCACCAAGCTGTCGGACATCATTCGGGAGATGAAGCCGTTCTACGTCGCGCTGATCGGCGCACTGGCACTGGTGACCTACATCCCTGCGTTGTCGCTCTGGTTGCCGAGCGTCTTCAAGTAGCAGGAAACGCGATCAGGATGTCACATCAGCCCCGGTTTAGCCAGACACCACGCGTCCGTCCACCAGCGCAATGATCCGGTCGCACCCCGCCGCCAGGCGCGCATCGTGCGTGACGATCAGGCAGGCGCTGCCGTGGTCGTGGTTGAACGCGCGCAGCAGGCCAAACACCTCGTCGGCTGACACCGTGTCCAGGTTGCCGGTCGGCTCGTCGGCCAGGATCAGGCGCGGCCGCAGCGACAGCGCCCGCGCAATCGCCACCCGCTGCTGCATGCCGCCCGACAACTCGCCAGGCCGCTTGTATTCAGCCCCCTTCAGGCCGACGCGGGCCAGCAATTCGCGGGCGTTGGCTTCGGCTGCGGCAGTAGCGGTGCCGTTGGCAATGATGGACGGCATCAACACGTTTTCCAGCGCGGTAAAGGCCGGCAGCAGATGGTGGAACTGGAACACAAAGCCGATGGTCGCGCCGCGCAGTTGGGTCAGCCCCGCATCGTCCAGCGACTGCGCTGGCTGACCGGCGATTTCAAGCGTGCCCGAGGTCGGCCGCTCCAGCAGGCCGATGATGTTGAGCAGCGTGCTCTTGCCCGAACCCGACGGCCCCTTGAGGGCGACGAACTCGGCCTGCTGCAGGGCCAGGCTGATGCCGTGCAGCACTTCGGTTTCCACGTCGGTGCCGATGTTGTAGCTGCGGCGGATGTCGGTCAGGCGCAGGATGGGGCTGGTTAAAGAAGTCATGCTTTCAGGCTATTGTGCTTGCACCAACCCGGCGAGCCACCAGAAAATCGTCAACGGTGAAAATGAGGGCAATTCCCCGACCCCCTGCCCCCCCCTGACCCTATGGCCCCTGACCAGCCCGCTTTCCTCCTGCGCACCGAATGCCCGCCCGGCGCCTGCAACTGCGGGCGCGATGCCCTGCTGGCCAACCCGGCTGGCGACTTGCGCGTGCTGCGACTGACCCGCGAGGACGAGAAGCGGCTGCTGCAACGGCTGGAAAATGTGCGCAGCCTGGCAGATTTGCAGCATATGCAGGACCGGATGGCGCAGCAGGTCGGCATCCGCCTGAGCATCCAGGCCAGCGCCAAGGAAGTCCGCAGCCTTCGCGGCATCACGATCCTGGTGCACGAACAGCCCGGCCTGTGCCGAAAAACCCGCCAGGCCATCCCGGCAGCCATCAAGCGCAGCCTGGAGCAGCGGCCGGAGATTGCTTATGAGATTTTGAACGTTGGAAGCTTGTTTGAGGGGGCGTGAGGCGGCCCGTTTGCAAGCATACGTTTTGATAGGCCGCGCCTTCGCAGCGTTGGCCTACACGGGTTGGGCGGTGAACTTGACCCCAAGCGCGCGCGCAACCTTCATAACGGTATCGAAACGAGGTTTCGCACCGGGCGCAAGCGCTTTGTAAAGGCTTTCTCGACCGAGACCGGCATCCTTTGCGACTTGCGCCATGCCTTTAGCGCGAGCCACATCACTAAGGGCTAAAAGAAGAAGATCAGGGTCATTTGTTTCAAGAACAGCGGTCATGTACTCAGCAATGGCCTCATCGTCGTTCAGATATCGTGCAGCATCGAACTCAATAAGTTTCATTGGGGCGAGGGCTTTAGTCATAGATCATCTCCGAGTTCAGAGGCAAGCTTCACTGCGCGACGAATATCTCGCTTCTGAGTTGACTTGTCGCCTGCATTAAGTAACACCACAATCACTCGGCCACGACGAACGAAGTACAACCGATAGCCAGGTCCATAGTGAACACGCAATTCGGAAACTTCGCCTTCAATTGGCTGCCAGTCACCTAAACTGCCAGCTTCCGTTTGGCGAATGGCGAACACGACCAATTGTATTCAATCGGATACAAACAGTCAACCGGCCGATTTCAGCGCGGCCTAACGTGGAGTTCAGCGATGCGCGGCACCTGCGCGCGTCCGTTGGAACGGCAAGTTAGAAGTGGTCGCCTCAAGACGCTCGGCAAGCCAGACTTTGATAACAGACTGCCTTGTAACCCCGAGTTTGCTGGCTTCACGATCCAGGGAGTCAATCATCCAGGTTGGAAAATCGACATTCACTCGTTTTTGCTCCTGCAGCACGCGCTTTGCTTTGGATAAGTCCAAAGAAGCCGTGAGGTCGACCCCATCGTCAAATTGTTGCTCGAACTTTTTAGCTTTCATAAAGTGCCACCTCTTCTGTGCGTGCGCGACGAACGGATATCAATCGTATATTGGCCCCACGGTAGGTAATGACGGCCGACCAATGCTTCCCATCAATAAGCCCTATCACGAGAAGCCGCGGTTCATCATCAGTTTTTGCTGGGATTTCCAGCAGCATCGGGTCATTCCAGAGGCTCTGCGCCTCCTCGAAATCGATGCCATGCTTCGTGCGATTAGATTCGCTTTTTGCGGCATCAAATTCAAATGCGTACATGGTATAAAAATTATACCTTTAAAGGCTTCATTAGGGGAGTGCTATTTCGGCTTCCAACGTTCGAGCTAAGCTGCCCGCGGAGGCAGGTGCTGTAGCGGGTCAGCGTGAGCGAGGAGTTAGGCGTCATCGCAGGTTATGGCTGAGGATCACGCTCTGGAGCTCGAACTGGCAGGCTCACTTGAGGAGAAGTGACTTTCTGGCTTGAAATTCTTCATCACTGAGTACGCCCTTGTCTCGAAGATTAGCGAGCTTTTCGAGTTCGTCTGCCACAAGATGTGACGATCCAGGTAGTTCTACGGCTGCCGCTTGAACAACTGGCCCAGGATTCTGAACGGATTTGAGTGCTTCTATCTGCCGATCCTGATCTTCACGGCGAAGCCGTGTCTTTCTCGCCTCTTCGGCCAAGTTAGATTTAGTGAGTAGAACTATTAGTCCAACTAGTGGAGAAAGCAAAGCTGAAAGCAAGAAGTAGTCGAACGCCAGACTGCAACTAACCCAGCGTAAGCCCGGTAACCCGCTTGACATCTTGTCTTTTGGCGTAAATACTGTGTTTTTATACATGGTTTTTATTCTATGAACTCTGTCGCCTATCTTCCCCAATCCAAGCGCCTGCTGGAGCAGGTGAGTGAGGTGCTACGTTACAAACACTATAGTCTGAAAACTGAGCAGGCTTACCTCTACTGGGTTCGCTTTTCCGTTCGCTGGCATGGGCGTGACGGGCAGATGCAGCACCCCCGTAGCATGGGCGGTGCTGAGGTGACGCAGTTTCTGACTGTGCTCGCCAACGAGCGCAGAGTGTCGGTGTCAACGCACAATCAGGCGCTCAGTGCCTTGCTGTTTTTGTACCGCGAGGTGCTGGCAATTAATTTGCCCTGGCTGACCGAGGTCCAGCGCCCGACCCGTCCCAGGCGAATTCCCTCTGTTTTGACCAAGGCCGAAGTCGCGTCCCTTTTGGGCGCGATGGATGGCGAGATGGCTTTATTGGCCAAACTGCTGAATGGCACGGGCATGCGCTTGATGGAAGGCTTGCGCCTGCACCGGGTCCATGCACGCGGCGCTGCGGGCCGGAATCGCGGCGGCGGCCAGCCCCACAGACAAGCTACGCCAGCAGCACCAGCGACGGGTCAAACCGGGCAGCAAACAGCGGACTGCCGGCGGGACTTTTAACGACAAAAAATACCACCAGCAGCCCGCAGGCCAGCACCGAGCCGCCCTGCCTGCAAAGATCATGCAAGGTCGAAGCGATCAAGGTTCATGACCTTGTTCCAGGCCGACACAAAATCATGCACGAACGCCTGCTGCGCGTCGCTGCAGGCATAGGCTTCCGCGAGGGCGCGGAGCTGGGAGTTGGAACCGAAGACGAGATCAACGACGGTGCCCGTCCACTTGAGCTCGCCCGTCGCCCTATCCTGCCCCTCCAGCACGCCTTCGGAGGTGGCGGACTTCTGCCACTTCGTGCGCATGTCGAGCAGGTTCACGAAGAAATCGTTGGTCACTGTTTCGGGCCGCTTGGTGAAAACACCGTGCCCGGATTGCCCGAAGTTTGCCCCCAGGGCGCGCAGGCCACCGACCAGAACCGTCATTTCGGGCGCGGTCAGCGTCATGAGGTTTGCACGATCCACCAGTTGCTCGGCCGCCGATCCCTCCTGTCCCTTGCGGATGTAGTTGCGGAACCCGTCTGCAGTCGGCTCCAGCACGGCGAACGCGTCCACATCGGTCTGCGCCTGGGAAGCATCCATGCGTCCTGGCGAGAAGGGGACCGTTACCTCTTGTCCGGCCTTCCTGGCAGCTGCCTCGACGGCCGCGCAGCCGCCCAGCACGATCAGGTCGGCAAGTGACACCTTTTTCCCGCCGGACTGCGCGCTGTTGAAGTCCTTCTGGATCGCTTCCAGTGTCTGAAGAACCTTCGCCAGTTCGGCCGGCTGGTTGACGGCCCAGTCCTTCTGCGGCGCCAGTCGAATGCGCGCCCCGTTCGCCCCGCCGCGCTTGTCGCTGCCGCGGAACGTTGCTGCCGACGCCCAGGCCGTCGTGACCAGCTGGGAGATGGAAAGTCCGGATGCGAGTACCCTGGCCTTCAAGGCGGCGATGTCCTGCGCCCCGATCAATTCATGATCCACCGCGGGAATCGGGTCCTGCCAGATCAGCGGCTCTGCAGGAACGAGCGGGCCCAGATAGCGCGAGACAGGGCCCATGTCGCGGTGCGTCAGCTTGAACCAGGCCTTGGCGAAGGCGTCAGCGAAGGCTTGCGGATTCGCGAGGAAGTGCCTCGAAATCTTCTCGTAAACCGGGTCCATCCGCAGGGCGAGGTCGGCCGTGGTCATCATGGGGGCATGCCGCTTCGACGCATCATGGGCATCGGGCACGGTGCCGGCTGCGGAGGCGTCTTTGGGCGTCCACTGCTTCGCACCGGCAGGGCTCTTGGTCAACACCCACTCGTACTTGAACAGGATGTTCAGGTAGTCGTGGTCCCATTGGATGGGGTTGGTGGTCCATGCGCCTTCTATCCCGCTGCTGATCGTGTGAACACCCTTGCCGCTGCCAAAGCTGTTTTTCCAGCCCAGGCCTTGCTCCTCGATGCCGGCAGCCTCGGGTTCGGGACCGACATACTGGCCCGGGTCGGCGGCGCCGTGGCACTTGCCGAAGGTGTGCCCGCCGGCGACAAGCGCCACCGTCTCCTCGTCATTCATCGCCATGCGGGCGAAGGTCTCCCGGATATCCCTTGCCGAAGCGACCGGATCGGGATTGCCATTGGGCCCTTCCGGATTCACGTAGATCAGGCCCATCTGAACGGCGGCCAGGGGGTTCTCGAGTTCCCGGTCTCCGCTATAGCGCTCGTCTTCCAGCCACTTGCCCTCGGGGCCCCAGTAGACGTCTTCTCCAGGCTCCCAGGTGTCCTCGCGCCCGCCGGCAAAACCGAAGGTCTTGAATCCCATCGACTCCAGCGCGACGTTGCCGGTAAGAACCATCAGGTCGGCCCAGGAGAGCTTGCTGCCGTACTTCTGCTTGATGGGCCAGAGCAAGCGGCGCGCCTTGTCGAGGTTCACGTTGTCCGGCCAGCTGTTCAGGGGCGCAAACCGCTGTGCGCCGGAGCCCGCGCCGCCGCGACCATCAGCGATACGGTAGGTGCCGGCGCCATGCCACGCCATGCGGATGAAAAACGGCCCATAGTGGCCGTAGTCCGCGGGCCACCAGTCCTGCGAATCCGTCATCAAGGCATGGAGGTCCTTGACCACGGCGTCCAGGTCGAGACTCTTGAACGCCTCTGCGTAATTGAACGCCCTGCCCATGGGATTGGACAGCTCGGAGTGCTGGTGCAAGATCTTCAGGTTCAGTTGATTGGGCCACCAGTCTGCGTTGGATGGACCCGCAGCCACTGTGGGTTTACGAGCGCCGCCCGAGAACGGGCACTTTGCTTCGGTTGACATGGCTATCTCCTTTGGTTGTCTGCAATTTGATAACCGGTTCAGTTTAGAGCGCAGGCACCGATCAATCAATTAGGTTTTCTTAATGGCAGCTATAGCGTTGAGCGGGCGCCCGGCGCGATTTGAGCCGCTGCGCAGGGGTGCCATGGGCTGTTGCAGCTCAAACAGCAGCGCAGCAGCCGTCATCTCATTTGCTCTTGCCCGGATCCTTCACATCCCTGATCGTCGCGAACTCAACGTTGAAGAGCTGACCGTCCTTGCGCTCGACCTTGCGGATGTAGACGTTGTGAACAACGTCCCGGGTCTGCGCGTCGATGAACATCGGCCCGCGCGGACTCTCGAAGATCTGGCCTTTCATGGCCGCCAGCAATGCGTCGCCGCCGCCCGCGCCCTTGGTGGCCTTGATGGCTTCGTAGATCACGCGCATGCCATCGTAGGCGCCCACGGCCATGAAATTGGGCCGCAGCTTGTTGTTGGCGTTCATGAAAGCCTCCACGAATTTCTTGTTCAGCGGCGAGTTGTGCGCGGCTGAATAGTGGTGTGCGGTCACCACGCCATTGGCCACATCGCCCATGCTGTTCAGGATGTCGTCGTCGGTCACGCTGCCCTCCGCGATCATGCGAATGCCCGCCTTGTCCAGACCGCGTTCGGCAAACTGTTTCATGAGCGCCGAGCCCGCCCCGGATGGCACGAAGGCGAACAAGGCGTCAGGCTTGGCGTCGCGGACCTTCTGGAGGAAGGGGGCGAAATCGGGGTTGCGCAGCGGCACGCGAAGCGTCTCGATCACCGTGCCGCCATTGGCTACAAAGGTTTCCTTGAAATACTTCTCGGAGTCCATCCCCGGACCGTAGTCCGTGACCAGGCTCACCACTTTCTTGATGCCGTTTTTAGAGGCCCAGTCGGCCAGGACGGTCACCACCTGCGGCACGGTAAAACTGGTCCGGATCATGTAGGGAGACGCTTCAGTGATGCTCGAGGTGGCTGCAGCCATCACGACCAGGGGCGTTTTGGACTGCGTGGCGATGGGCGCGCTGGCCAGCGCCAGCGGCGTAAGGCCAAAGCCTGCCAGCACGTTGACCTTGTCGTTGACGACCAGTTCCTGCGCGATGCGCTTGGTGACATCGGGCGTGCCGGTGTCGTCCTTGACGATCAGCTCCACTTTCCTGCCGCCCACGCTGCTGCCGTTTTGCGCCATGTACAGGCGCGCGGCGGCTTCCAGTTGCTTGCCCGTGGAGGCGAACGGCCCCGACAAGGGCACGATCAGTCCAATCTTGAAAGTCGCCTCCTGGGCCAGGACGTTGCCTGCACCTGCCGCCAGTGCAACCGCCGTCACGCCGGATAGAAATAGTCGTTTTTGCATGGTCTGTCTCCTTCATTGTTGAATACCGGTTTCATCAGCGCACGGCGCGGCCGTTGCCGCCCCTGCATTTGACAACATTTCAGCCATGACCGGGTGCCAGCGATAACCCCCCAACCCCAAGGTACAGAGGTCCCCTTGGTTTGCACCGTGGCCTATGGAATGCGCCTTATGTTTCGAATGTCAACGACCGGCTTTCGCTGCGCTGACCGACCGCAAAATCTCACGCCCGTATCGCCTGCACCGGGTCCATGCGCGCGGCGCTGCGGGCTGGAATCGCGGCGGCGGCGAGCCCCACGACGCAGGCCACGCCCGAGGCCATCAGCACCAGCAGCGGGTCGAGCTGCGCGGCAAACAGCGGGCTGCCGTCGGGACTCTTGAAGACGAACGAGAACACCACCAGCAGGCCGAAAGCCAGCGCCGATCCCAGCACCGAACCCACCAGCCCGACCAGGCCGCCCTGCAGCAAGAACACCGTCATGATGCGGCGGCGCCCGGCGCCCATGGCGCGCAAAATGCCGATCTCGCGCTGCTTTTGCACCACGCTGACGACCAGCACGCTGGAAATGCCGAGCGCCACAATGATGACGACAAAGCTGCGAATCAGGTTGTTGGACACGGTCTGGTTTGACAAGGCATTGAGCAGGCCCGAGTTGGTCTGCATCCAGCTGTCCACCG
This sequence comes from Polaromonas sp., assembly GCF_018780625.1. Lineage (GTDB taxonomy): Bacteria > Pseudomonadota > Gammaproteobacteria > Burkholderiales > Burkholderiaceae_C > Polaromonas. The sequence goes on from NZ_JADMJK010000122.1 coordinate 22,342, forward strand.
TGAGCCCGGTCTGGGCGCGCAGCGTGTCCGCCACCTGGTTGGCGCTGAACAGGTCGCTCACCGTGAGGTCGATGCTCGACACGCCGCCGGGCAAATCCAGCAGCGTTTGCGCGAGTTTCAGCGTGACGAAGACCCAGCGCCGGTTCAGGTCGCGGTTGCCCATGTCAAACAGGCCGGTGATGTCCAGCGTTTCGCTGCGGCCGTCGGCGCTGGTCACGCGCAGCTTGTCGCCCACCGTCACGCCCAAGTCCTGCGCCAGGTCGCTGCCTATCAGCGCGCCGCTGCCGGTCACGTCGAAGCGGCCGCGCGTCATGTAGCTGTCCATGCGCACCACGCGCCGGTAGGCGTCGGGCTGCACGCCCAGCAGCGCCACACTCTTGCTGCTGTTGCCGCGCGACGCAAAGGCCGGGCCGCTGACCACCGGCGACACCGCCAGCACCCCGGGCGTGGCGGCCGCCAGCGCGGCAATGCGCTCCCACTGGTCGACCGGGCGCAGGCGCTGCGCGCGCGGCTGCACCACGGCGGCCACCGCGCGGTCGGCGCTGGGCGCGAGCACGCGCTGCGTGACTTCTTCGAGCGGGCGAATCACCACATGCGCCTGCGAGCCCATGACGCGGTCGATGATGGTGGACTGCAGCTGGTTGATCAGCTGGGTCAGGAAGATGATGACGGCCACGCCGCCGGTCACGCCGGCCAGGATCAGCGCGCTCTGCATCCGGCCTTCGCGCAAAAAGCGCAGCGCCACCAGCAGCTCGAACGGCATCCAGCGGGTCCAGGAACTGAGCGCGGGGCGGTGACGGGTGGTCATGGCGTTAACGGATCATGCCGGACGGCACTTCAAAACGCTGGTTGTTGACCACCACCGGGCCGGGCCGCACGCGGTCGCCGGGCAGGGCTTTTTCGGTCTGCGGGATGACCTGGTCGCCCTGCTTCAGTCCCGCCACGATTTCCACGGACCCGATGCCGCGCAGCCCCAGCGTGACCGGCGTGCGCACGGCCCGGCCCTCCTTGAGCAGCAACACCCACGGCGTCTCGCGGTCGGCGTCGCGCACTGCGCCGGATGGCAGCACCAGCGCGTCCGCTTTGGCGCCGCCCACCAGTTCCACCGACACCGTCATGTCAGGCCGCAAAAACGCGGGCGCCTGCGGCACCGCCAGCCGCACCTCGACGGTGCCGCGCTGGGGATCGACCGCCGGCGCGATGTAGCTTAGCTGCGCGTCAAACGACTGGCCGGGATAGGCGTCGGCCACGGCGCGGGCCGCCATGCCAGGCGTCAGCAGGCGCAGGTTTTTTTCGTCCACGCCGGCATCGATGCGCAGGCCGCCCTGGGCCGCCAGGCCCAGGAGCACGCGGCCGGGCTGGGCCATGCTGCCGGGCTCTGCGTTGCGCGTCAGCACCAGCGCGTCGAGCGGGCTGGTGATGACAAGGCGCGCCAGCCTGGCCTCGGCCACGGCCACCGCTGCCACCGCCTGGTCCACGCGCGACGCGGCCAGCGCGCGCTCCACGCCGCTGGGCTGGTTGGCCTGGGCCTGCAGGCGGGCCGATTCAAGGGCGCTGCGCGCGGTGTCGAGCGCACGCTGGGCATCGTCGAGTTTTTGCTGCGAAAAGAAACCCTGGGCCACCAGTTCGCGGGCGCGCTGGTGCTCGCGCGCAGCGGCCGTGAATGCGGCCTCGGCCTGCACCACGGCCTGCGAAGCCACCGGCGCCGTGACACTGGCCTGCTGGGTGGCGCGGCCGCGCGCCTCCTGCAGGGCGGCGCGGGCCTGCTGCAGCGCCGCTCTGGCTTCGGCATCCGACAGGCGCAGCAGCAGTGCACCGGCCTTGACACGGTCGCCTTCGCGCACCAGCACGTCCTGCACCGTGGCGGTGACTTCGGCGCCAATGTCCAGCCGCGCCGGCGCATTGAGCCGCCCGGTCGCCACCACCGACTGCACGATGCCGGTGCGCGCCACCGCAACCACCTGTACCGGGGTGCCGCGCTGGCGGGCCAGGCCAAGCGCTGCCACCACCGCCAATACCAGAACGGCCCCCGCAGTCCATTGAACGATTGGTTTCATGCCGCAAGCGTAGCAGGCCGGGCGCCATGCTGGACCACCGCAACCGGATGGCGAGCAGGCATATCCTGGCAATCCAGGACCAGATGAAATTCGAGCACCAAGCGATCGGGCAGGCCGACGCCAAAACCTGGAGTTGACCTAGGGTTAACCCTAGTTCAACCGGATCGGCCTGCTAAAATCTCCGGTTTGCGCTGCGGCGCCCCCACTTTCACCCGGAGCCCTTCATGCCTCTTGCCGATCGCGTGCGCAACCCCGCCCTGCACCAGAAAATCATGACGGCCGAAGCGGCCGCCGAGCTGATTCCGGCGGGCGCCAATGTCGGCATGAGCGGCTTTACCGGCGCCGGCTACCCCAAGGCCGTGCCTCAGGCGCTGGCGCAGCGCATAGAGCGCCTGCACGCCGCTGGCGAGGCCTTCCGCATCGGCCTGTGGACCGGCGCCTCGACCGCGCCCGAACTCGACGGCGCGCTGGCCAAGGCGCACGGCATCGAGATGCGCCTGCCCTACCAGTCCGACCCGGTGGTGCGCCAGCAGATCAACGCCGGGCAGATGCAGTACACCGATATCCACCTGTCGCATGTGGCGCAACTGGCCTGGTTCGGCTTTCTGGGCCACCTTGATGTGGCGGTGGTCGAGGTCGCCGGAATTTTGCCGGACGGGCGGCTGATTCCCTCGTCGTCGGTCGGCAACAACAAGACCTGGCTGGACCAGGCAGACAAGATCATCCTGGAAGTCAACACCCTGCAAAACGCCGGCCTCGAAGGCATGCACGACATCTACTACGGCACCCAACTGCCGCCGCACCGCCTGCCGATTCCGCTGACCGGACCGGGTGACCGCATTGGCGAGGCCTACCTGCGCTGCGACCCGGCCAAGGTGATCGCCGTGGTGCACACCCACCAGCCCGACCGCAATTCGGCCTTTGCCGCGCCCGACGACAACTCGCAGCGCATTGCCGGCCACATCATTGAATTCCTGCAGCACGAAGTCAAACGCGGCCGCATGCCGGCCGACCTGCTGCCGCTGCAGTCAGGCGTGGGCAACATTGCCAACGCCGTGCTGGGCGGCCTGAACGACGGCCCGTTCAAGCACCTGACGGCCTACACCGAAGTGCTGCAAGACGGCATGCTGGACATGCTGCGCTCGGGCAAGCTGACCATGGCCTCGGCCACGGCGCTGTCGTTCAGCCCCGAGGCGCTGGCAGACTTCAACGCCAACATCGATTTTTACCGCGCGCGCATCGTGCTGCGCCCGCAGGAGATCAGCAACCACCCCGAGGTGGTGCGCCGCCTGGGCGTGATCGCCATGAACGCGATGATCGAGGCCGACATCTACGGCAACGTCAACTCCACCCACGTCATGGGCACCAACATCATGAACGGCATTGGCGGCTCGGGCGACTTTGCCCGCAACGCCTACCTGTCGTTCTTCATGACGCCCTCGGTCGCCAAGGGCGGCGCCATCTCGTGCATCATGCCCATGGTCTCGCATGTGGACCACACCGAACACGATGTGGAAGTGGTCGTGACGGAGCAGGGACTGGCCGACCTGCGCGGCCTGTCGCCCACGCAGCGCGCCCGCCTCATCATTGAAAAATGCGCGCACCCGGACTACCGCCCTGCCCTGCGCGACTACTTCGAGCGCGCCCAGCAAGGCGCCGCGGGCCGGCACACGCCGCACCTGCTGAACGAGGCGCTGAGCTGGCATGCGCGCTATGTGGAAACCGGCCACATGCTGCCGGATGCGGGCCGCAAGGCGCGTTTGCATGTCGCGTAAGGGCTTGGAAGCGTAAGGGCGTAAGGCACCCGCCCAGAAGCCCTGACCGGCTCAAAAATTCAGCAAATTCTTGCGCACATGGATCAGGTGCCCCGTGGCCAGGTCTTTGGCACGCACCAGGTCGCGGTCCTTGATGGCGTCCACCAGCAGGCGGTGTTCATTTTGATAGGCGATGCGGCGCTCGGGCGTCAGGCTGCGTTTTTTCAGCAAGCCCCATTCGCCTTGCGCGCGCACCTGGTTCATCAGCTTGAAGACGCTGGAGACAAATGAATTGTGGGCGGCATCGGCGATCACCTCGTGCAGCATGCCGTCCCAGTGTTCAAACTCCTCGACCGTCCCCGCCGCTTCAGCCTTGACGCAGCACGCGTCCATGCGGGCAAAGTCGGCGGAAGTGGCGTTGCCAATCACCAGTTCAATGATCGCGGGCTCCAGCGCCAGACGCGCCTCCATCAGTTCGGACGGACTGGTCTGCTGGACGGTATCGCCCGTCGCCAGGCTCTTGAGCGCCGCTGCCGCCGCCAGGTCGGTCACATAGGTGCCGCTGCCCACGGTCTGGCTGATCAGGCCTTGCGCCTTCATCTCCTGGAACACCTTGCGAACCGTGGTTCGGCTGATCCCGAATTGCTCGCTCAACGCCCGCTCGGTGGGCAGGCGATCGCCGGCACGCCACTCGCCTGATTGCAGCTTGTGCTGGATGGTGTCGCGAAAGGGTGTGGAAATGTCCATAGTGCCTGAGTGTATTCAGAGTGAACCGAAAACGCAACCAAGTCATACCAATTTAGGCCGCATCCCTGGCTTCGCTCCCTTCAAGAAAATCGACGTTGGAACACGATTTTGCTCAAAACTTCCGCTTTTTTGCCTGTGCGGTGCGGCAGACACCACTTGACTTGAGGCCTGTTTGGTCTACCATTGGCAAACATTGGTACTTGCTGGTTGAGATTTTAACCAAGTGCCACGCACAACACCCGGGCATCGCCCGGCCCAATTACAAATTACAGGAAAAAGGACAAGCCCATGCGGATCGCCACCTATCTTCACAACGACACGCGCCAGGTCGGCCTCGTGTCCACCGACGGCCAGTACATCACCCCTTTCAAGGTCAGCGCCGAAACCGCCCAGCGCGGCGCCCTGTCCTTGATTGAAGCGCTTGCAGCCGGCGGCGCGCTGCCCCCGCTGGACACGACGACCAGCGTGGCGCTGTCGGCAGTGCGGCTCGAAGCGCCCCTGCCCCTGCCCAGGCGCAACCTGTGGTGCGTCGGCCGCAACTACCAGGCGCACGCCAAGGAGCTGTCTGCATCGGTGTTCAAGGACAACGACAGCAACCCGGAATCCTGGCCGATTGTGTTTACCAAGGTGCCCGAATGCGTGGTGGGGCCCCATGACGACGTGCGCCTGCCGGGCGCGGACATCTCGGACCAGATCGACTACGAGGCCGAACTGGCGGTGGTGATTGGCAAGGGCGGCAAGAACATCGCCCGCGCCGACGCGCTGGGCCATGTGTTCGGCTACACCATCGTCAACGACGTGACCGCCCGCGATGTGCAAATGCGCCACCAGCAGTGGGACATGGGCAAGTCCTTCGACACTTTCTGCCCCATGGGGCCGTGGCTTGTGACGGCCGACGAGCTGGACGGCACGAAGACGCGGGTGCGCTGCTGGGTCAATGGCGAGTTGCGCCAGGACGGGCCGACCGACCACATGATCTTTGACATCCCGACCCTGATCGAGACCATTTCCCGGGGCATCACCCTGTACCCCGGCGACGTGATTGCCACGGGAACACCGGCCGGCGTCGGCATGGGGCTCAAGCCCCCGCGCTACATCCAGGCGGGCGACGTCATACGCGTCGAAGTCGACGGCATCGGCGCCATCGAGAACCGTTTCATCTGATACTGACCGCAGGGTTTCACTGAAAACCCGGTTTACCTAGGAGACCACAATGAATGCACGTCGCACCGTCCTGAAAACCTTCAGCCTGCCCCTGCTTGCGGGCATGCTGGCCATGCCTGCGCTGGCACAGGAAGACTACCCCAGCCGTCCCGTCACCATGGTGGTTCCGTTTCCGCCTGGCGGCGTCGCCGACACGGTCGGGCGCCCCGTGGCCGAAGCCATGAGCCGCTTCCTGAAGCAGCCCGTCGTCGTCGAAAACAAGGGCGGTGCCGGCGGCGGTATTGGCATGGGCCAGGTGGCCAAGGCCAAACCCGATGGCTACACGGTCGTCATGGCCTTGTCGTCCTTCGTGGTGCTGCCCGAAGCCGACAAGCTGCTCAAGCGCACGCCGATGTACCAGCTTGACCAGCTCAAGCCAATCGCCCGCTTCACCGCCGACCCGACGGTGCTGGTGGTGCGCGCTGAAAGCCCCTGGAAAACCTATGCCGAATTCATCGCCTACGTGAAGTCGAATCCGGCCAAAGTGTCGTTTGGGTCGTCGGGCAATTACGGCACCATGCACGTCCCGATGGAGCAGCTGAAAGTGGCGACATCCAGCTACATGCTGCACGTGCCCTACACCGGTGCCGGCCCCGCCGTGTTTGCCTTGCTGGCGGGACAGGTCGATGCCTTGTCCACCGGACCGGCCAGCGTGCTGCAGCAGATCAAGTCAGGCAAGCTCAGGGCGCTGGCGCATTGGGGAGAAGGCCGGCTGGCCGTGATGCCCGATGTCCCGAGCTTCAAGGAGCTCGGCGTGCCCGTCGTGTACTCGCAATGGGCGGGCATGTTCGCGCCTGCGGCGACGCCGGCAGCCGTTGTGGAAAAGTTGCGCCAGGCCGCCAAATTCGCGGCGCAGGACCCGCGCGCCGTGCAGGCGCTGACCGCTGCAGGAACCTCTTTCCAGTTTCAGGATGCGCCCGACTTTGAGCGTTTCGTGCAGACCGACGCGCGCGCCATGTCATCGCTGGTCAAGCGCATTGGAAAAGTGGACTGACCCCATCAAGCCGGCCATTGGCGCCATTCCTAGGGAGGCTCAACCGTCCATTTGAAACGTCCTGAAATTAACCTTTTAGCCCCATTTAAACGACCACAAAGAGACAAGCGCCATGAAAATCAAAAACCGAATTTTGACAGCCGTCATTTCCGCATTTGCAATCACTTCAGGCTACGCCTCGGCACAAAGCTACCCCAGCCGGCCGGTCAAGATCGTGGTTCCTTTTGCGGCAAGCGGTCCTGCCGACAATTACGCGCGGTTTGTGGCGCAGCGCTTGACGGATGAGTTCAAGCAGCCTTTCGTGGTCGAGAACAAGCCTGGCGCCGGCTCCATCATTGGCACCGATTTTGTCGCAAAGTCGCCGGCTGACGGCTATACCCTGCTGATGATGTCGAACACCCAGACGGTGAACGAGTCCCTGGTCCCGAACAAGCCCTTCAACCTGGTGAAGGACTTTGTCGGCATTGCCCCGGTGAATTATTCAAACTTGCTGCTGGTCGTGCATCCCTCGGTTCCGGTCAAGAATCTGGGCGAATTGATCCAGCTCGCCAAGTCCAAGCCCGGCAAACTCAATTACGCATCGTCCGGAACGGGCACGCCCTACCACATGGCCGGCGAGTTGTTCAAATTCATGGCGGGGGTAGACATCACACATGTTCCTTACAAAGGCAGCTCCGGTGCCCGCACCGATGTGGTGGGCGGGCAGGTCGACATGATGTTTGACGCCGAGACCACCATGGCGGAATTCGCGCGGCAGGGCAAGGTCCGGGGCCTGGCCGCGACGGGGCGCACCCGCTCGGCCAACCTGCCTGACACGCCGACGGTCGCAGAAGCGGGTGTTCCCAACTATGAAGCCACCATCTGGCTAGGACTCATGGCGCCCAAAGGGACGCCACCCGAGATCGTGACCCGGCTGAACACCGAAATCCGGAAAATTGTCGCCCAGCCCGATGTCAAGGCCCTGTGGGCCAAGCAAGGGGCGATTCCCATGTCCATGACACCGTCCGAATTTGACCAGTACATCGCCTCGGACGTCACCAAATGGGAAAAGATCGTGAAGGTCTCCGGCGCCAAGCCTGACTGAGTCCTGATGCCCGCAGACATTGCGTTTGAATTGAACGGGCGCGCCGCGTCCGTTCAAGCCGACCCCGACCAGACCTTGCTGGACGTCCTGCGCAACACGCTGGGTTTGAAAGCCACACGCCAGGGTTGCGCCCTGGGGCAATGCGGCGCCTGCCGCGTGATGCTTGACGACTACGCCGTGTACGCGTGCGAAACACCGATGTGGTCCGTGGCCGGCAAGCAGGTGACCACGCTGGAGGGGCTGGGCTCTCCCGAAGCACCACACCCCCTGCAAACCGCATTTATTGAAGAGCAAGCCCTGCAGTGCGGCTACTGCACCAGCGGCATTCTCATGACCGCAGCGGCTCTGCTTAAACGCAGCCCGCACCCGTCCAGGCAAGATATTCAGGAGGCCCTGGCGGGCAATTTGTGCCGCTGCGGCGTCCACAACCGGGTCATCAAGGCCATCCTGAAAGTGGCCTCATGAGTGCGCCGCTGCTTGCAGCCAACCTGAAGAACCATCCCCGTCTGGGGCAATGGCTGGATGTGGGGCCGGACGGGAAAATTCTGGCCTTTTCAGGCAAGGTCGATATTGGGCAGGGGATTTTGCATGCCCTGCGGCTGATCGTTGCCGAAGAACTGCAGCTGCATCCCGACGAGGTGGTCATGGTCAGGGCCACGACGATGCGCAGCCCGGACGAGGCCGTGACCTCGGGCAGTTTGTCGGTTCAGGACTCGGGCACCGCCTTGCGCCACGCCGCCGCGCATTTGCGCGAAGCCTGCCGCAGCCGCCATGCTGGAAAGCACGGCGTCAGCCCCAGCGCCATTGAACTGAGCGATGGCGTTTTTACCGATCCGCAGCACATGCACAGTGCCAGCTACCTGGCGCTGGTCGACGCCGCCATGCTGGCCACCACGATTGACCCTGGCCATCTTGAGACGCGCCAGCATCAGCACCATGTCGGCGGCCATTACCCCAGACCAGACATACAGGACAAGGTGTTCGGGCAATTTGAATTCATCAATGACCTGGTGCTCCCGGACATGGTGTTTGGGCAGGTATTTCGTCCCAACACCCTGACGGCGCAATTGAATGCATCACGCGCCGCGCAGCTGGCCCAGGCGCTGTCTGGACTGCAAGGCGTCATCAAGGTCGTCCGGGACGGCCTCCTGATTGGCGTGCTGGCCGATGCCGAGCGCGTACTGGCCCGGGCTGCGGAAAAGGTCGCGCGCGCGCAGGTGTGGACGGACGCCGCCGGGGTGCCGCCCGTGGACGGGGTCACTGCCTGGCTGAAGTCGCAGCCGCTGGCATCCACCGTGGTGCTGGACCAGCCAGCCGCCACGCCGAAGGCCACACCCCTGCAGATGGTCAGCGCCGACTATGAGCGGCCTTACCTGCACCATGCGTCGATCGGCTTGTCCTGCGCGATTGCCCAGTCAAAGGGCGCCACGCTCCAGGTGTGGAGCCACAGCCAGGGCATCTTCAACTTGCGGCGCGATCTGGCGCTGGCCTTTGGCATGGACCCCGAAAGCGTCATGGTGTCCCATTGCGACGCCGCCGGATGCTACGGGCACAACGGCGCCGACGACGTGGCGTTTGACGCGTCCTGGCTGGCCAGGCAGGCGTCGGGCCGGCCCGTGCGGGTGCAGTGGTCAAGGCATGCGGAAATGGCCCACGCGCCCATGGGGCCCGCCATGGCCGTGCGCCTGGAGGCCGGGCTGGACGATGCCGGAAATTTGCTGTCGTGGACGCAGGAGGTCTGGAGCCAGGGCCACGGAACGCGGCCCGGCCGCGAAAAGACGCCCGCCTTGCTGGGCGCCTGGCAAACCGCAGACCCCTTTCCCGTCACGATGGCGGTGAATGCCGCCCTGTCGGTGGGCGGCGGGTCGGAACGCAACGCCGTGCCGCCCTACGCTATTGCCGGGGTCAAGGTGCTGAACCACCGCGTGCTGTCCATGCCGCTGCGTGTTTCAGCCTTGCGCGCACTGGGCGCGCATGCCAATGTGTTTGCCGCCGAATCCTTCATGGACGAGCTGGCCGAGCGCCATGGCCGGGATCCCCTGGCCTTTCGGCTGGCCCATCTGGAGGACGAGCGGGCCAGGGCCGTGCTCAGGGAGGCCGCCCGGCTGGCCGGCTGGGATGAGCCCGCTGCGTTGCAAGGGGGCGACGGGTCCGGCCGGGGCATAGGGTACGCGCGCTACAAGAACACCGGCGCCTACTGCGCCGTCGTGGTCGAGCTGGTCGTCGAGGAAGCCGTCCGGCTCAGCAAGCTCTACATCGCCGCCGACCTGGGGCTGGTCATTCACCCGGACGGCGCCCGCAACCAGATCGAGGGCGGCGCCATACAGGCGGCCAGCTGGTCGCTGTGCGAGTCAGCCCGGTTCGGCCCCGAGGGCGTGCATTCGGTCGACTGGGCGTCGTATCCCATCTTCCAGTTCGGCGATGTCCCCGAGGTGGAGATCAGCCTGATGGACCGCCCGGATTGCCCGGCACTGGGCGCGGGCGAATGCACCACCGGGCCCACGGCGGCGGCCATTGCCAACGCCATACACCACGCGACCGGGCTGCGGATCCGGTCCATGCCTTTCAGCGCGGACAAGCTCATGCAACTGGCGCAAGCGAGCTAAATCCCGCCTCCCCCAATCATCCCCATCATTACAAGGACCATGAACATGAACATCAACCTGCTGAGCGGCGGCGCCGCAAACGCCGCCGTCACG
>NZ_JADMJK010000122.1:32979-35188 GCF_018780625.1 Polaromonas sp.
CATGAACATGAACATCAACCTGCTGAGCGGCGGCGCCGCAAACGCCGCCGTCACGGGCGTGCAAGACGATTTTGAAAAAGAAACCGGCTGCGCGGTCCATGCGACCTTCAGCGCCGTGGGCGCGATGCACGACCAGCTGATCAGCGGCACGCCCTGCGACCTGGTGATCTTGACCCGCCCGCTGATCGACAAGTTGATCGCTTCAGGCCATGTGGTGGCGGGGAGCGCGCAGTCGCTGGGCCGGGTGAAAACCGGCGTTGCCGTCAGAACGGGCGAGCAGCATCCCGATGTGGGCACCCGGGAGGCGCTGGCTGCGGCCTTGCGCGCGGCCAAGGGCATCTATTTCCCCGACCCGGCCAAAGCCACCGCAGGCATCCACTTCCTGAACGTCCTGAAGGCGTTGGGGCTGGACCAGGAACTGAGCGCGGCTTTTCGCGTCTATCCCAACGGCGCAACGGCGATGCAGGCCATGGCGGACTCGGCCGAGCCGGGGCTGATCGGCTGCACGCAAGTCACCGAGATCAACTACACCCCGGGGGTGGATCTTGTCGCTGACCTGCCCAGGGAGTTTGAGCTGGCAACCGACTACACGCTGGGCATCTGCACCCAGGCGCAGCAACCGGCGCTGGCGCAAAAACTCGCCGCGATGTTGACCGGCCCCGCCTCTGCCGCCATGCGCAAGCAGGGCGGGTTTGAGTTCTAGCGCACCACGTTATTAGCCGCCGCGCAGCCGCTCGATCAGCCCGTTCAGCTCGTCCATCGACGAAAACTGGATGGCCAGCTCGCCGGTGTCTTCCCGCCGGCCATGGCGCTTGACCTGCTTTTTGACGCGCACCTCGACCTCGGCCATCAGCAGATCAGCCAGTTCTTCTTCCACCCGCAGGGTGTCGCGCGACTTTTCCCGGACCGGTTTTTCGGGCCTGGGCGCAAAGTCGGCGCTGGTCTTCTTGACCAGGTTTTCGGCCTCGCGCACCGACATTTTTTTGGCCGCGATCTGGTTGGCGGCGGTGATTTGCGCGGCGCGGTCCAGGCTCAGCAGCGCGCGGGCATGGCCCATGTCCAGGTCGCCGGCCATCAGCATGGTCTGCACCGGATCGGCCAGGTTCAAGAGGCGCAGCAGGTTGGACGCCGCGCTGCGCGAGCGGCCCACGGCCTGCGCGGCCAGCTCGTGCGTCAGGCCGAATTCCTTGACCAGGCGCTGCAGACCCTGGGCCTCTTCGAGCGGGTTCAGGTCTTCGCGCTGGATGTTTTCAATCAGCGACATCGCCGCGGCGGCCTCGTCGGGCACGTCGCGTATCAGCACCGGCAGGCTGTCCAGGCCGGCCAGGCTGGCGGCCCGAAAGCGCCGCTCGCCGGCAATGATCTCGTACTTGCCGTCGTTGGCGCCGCTGGACAGGCGCCGCACCAGAATCGGCTGCATGATGCCCTGCGCCTTGATGGACTCGGCCAGCTCGTAGAGCGCGCCCTCGTCCATGCGGGTGCGCGGCTGGTACTGGCCGGGCACCAGGTCGCTCAGGCGCAGCGTGGCCGGCAGGCCGGGGCTGGTGCTGCTGGCGCTGTCGGCCGATTCGCTGACCTTGGGGCCGAGCAGGGCTTCCAGGCCGCGGCCCAGGCCTTTGAGTTTTTTGGTGACCATGTGCTTGTCTTTCTGTTTTCAAATCGGGGAGGATGCGGCTGGCAGATACGTGATGCGTCAGGCGTCCATCAGCTGCAGCAGCTGCGCGTGGGCCAGCGGCCAGTCGCCCAGCGCGCTGTCGGCATTGAGGTGCCCGCATGGGCCGGCATCGAGGTAGTCAGCGCCCCAGTCGGCGGCCAGCTGGCGGGCACGCCCGGGGGCGCAAAAAGGGTCGTCGCTGCTCGCAATCACCACGGCGGGAAACGGCAGCCGCCCCCGGGGCAAGGGCGACCAGCCGGGCAGCTGCTGGCGCAGGTCGTCCCGCTCGGTGTCGGGCGGCGCCACCAGCAGCGCGCCCTTGACGCGCTGCGTGTTGCGCGAATGCGCGGCCCAGGCCGCCACATGCACGCAGCCCAGGCTGTGCGCCACCAGCACGGCGGGCGCGCTACACGACAGCAGCACCTCTTCAAGCCGCGCAATCCAGTCGCCACGCAGCGGCCGCTGCCAGTCGTGCTGCTCCACACGGGTGTAGCCGTGCGCGCGCTCCCAGCGGCTTTGCCAGTGGTCGGGGCCACTGCCTTGCCAGCCGGGAAG
>NZ_JADMJK010000242.1 GCF_018780625.1 Polaromonas sp.
CCCCACTTTGAAGAGACCGACACCGCCGCGCTGCACGCGCTCGTCGCCGCCTGCCCGCTGGCAACCTGGGTGGTGCCGCACCAGGGCGCGCTGCTGGTCAACCACATCCCGTTTTTGCTCGACGCCCGGCGCGGCGAGCATGGCACGCTGATGGGCCATGTGGCCCGCGCCAATCCGGTGTGGCAGGCGCTGTCTGCTGCATCGGTGGCGGTGTTCACCGGGCCGCAAGCCTATGTGTCGCCCAACTGGTATCCCAGCAAACAGGCGCACGGCAAGGCCGTGCCGACCTGGAACTACGCCACCGTGCACGCCCATGGGGTGCCCGAGGCCTTTGACGACCCTGCCCGGCTGCTGGCGCTGGTGACGCGCCTGACGCAGGTGCATGAGGCCGGCCAGGCCCAGCCCTGGCAGGTGCAGGATGCGCCCGCCGACTACCTCGCCAGCATGCTCAAAGCCATCGTCGGCATCGAGATCCCGGTGCAGCGCTGGGTCGGCAAATGGAAGGTCAGCCAGAACCGCCCGGCGGCAGACCGGCAGGGCGTGGTGGCCGGCCTGATGGCGCAGGGCAGCGACGCCGCGGCGCAGATGGCAGATTTGGTCAGGCAGCGCGGCTAGTCACCGGGCTGTCACGGGGCGGGTCTAGCATGGCCTTTTTCAACCCTGCGGCTTCAAAAGGACTCCTCCATGCGCCACCGTTTCACCCAACGCCTTGTCGCGGCCGCGCTGCTGGCGTGCAGCCTGTCCGTGCTGGCGCAGAGCCCGCCGTCCATCACCAACATCCAGGTCGGCCCACGCCCTTTCTTTTTGGTGGCCGAAATGGCTGACAGCCCGCTCAAAGCCAGACTGCAAAGCTGCGCCAACGGCCCGTTCAGGAAAACCGATTTTTCGATTGGCCACCGGGGCGCCGCGATGATGTTTCCCGAACACACCAAAGAGTCCTACGAGGCGGCCGCCCGCATGGGCGCAGGCATTGTGGAATGCGACGTGACGTTCACCAAAGACAAGCAACTGGTCTGCCGTCACGCGCAAAACGACCTGCACACCACCACCAACATCCTGGCCACGCCGCTGGCGGCCAAATGCACCCAGCCTTTCACCCCGTTTGATGCCGTGAAAAACACGCCCGCCAGCGCCGAATGCCGCGCCAGCGACATCACGCTGGCCGAGTTCAAGATGCTGCGCGGCAAGATGGACGCCTTCAACCCCAAGGCCACGACCGCGCAGGAGTTCATGGACGGCACGGCCAAATGGCGCACCGACCTGTACAGCGGCCCGACCAGCGGCACCTTGATGACGCACCAGGAAAGCATTGCCCTGTTCAAGAAGCTGGGCGTCAAGATGACGCCGGAGCTCAAGGCCGCCAGCGTGGCCATGCCGTTCGAGGGCTTCAGCCAGGCCCAGTACGCCCAGAAAATGGTCGACGAGTACAAGGCCGCGAACGTCCCCGCCAGCCAGGTGTTTGCCCAGTCGTTTGACAAGAACGACGTGCTGTACTGGATCAAACACGAGCCCGCCTTTGGCAAGCAGGCCGTGTTCCTCGATGACGTCGAGAAGGTCGCTGACCTGCCCGGCCTGGAAGAACTCCAGCGCTACAAACAGGAAGGCATCCAGATTGTCGCGCCGCCGATTTTTGCGCTGCTGGACGTGAAAGACGGCAAACTGGCCGCCTCTGCCTACGCCAAAAATGCCAAACAGGCGGGCCTGGGCATCATCGCCTGGAGCCTGGAGCGCTCCGGCCTGCTGGCCACCGGCAAGGGCGGCTGGTATTACCAGACCGTGAACCAGGCGATCCAGCGCGAGAGCGACACGCTGCTGGCCGTCGATGTGCTGGCCAGGGACGTGGGCGTGAGGGGCATTTTTTCCGACTGGCCCGCCACCGTCACTTATTACGCGAGTTGCATGGGCTTGAAGTAATCTGTCGCGCAGGCAAGGTTCCCGGCCATGCCCGGCCATGCCCGGTCATCAGTGGGTGCCGTGCCATTCATGGGCTGGCCGTCGCCCCGGAAAGTCAAAAAGTCAAAAGGTGGAGTGATCGAGTTCACGTGACAGCACTGCTGCAGCCGAGGTGCGCGTTTCCACGCCGAGCTTGGCGTACACATGCTCCAGGTGCTTGTTCACCGTGCGCGGGCTCATGCCCAGAATGTCTGCAATATCGCGGTTGGTTTTTCCCTTGGCCAGCCAGGACAGGACTTCGGCTTCGCGCCGCGTGAGGTCGGCGCTGCGTACGCGGGACGCGGCGACCGGACGCAACTGCAGCAAGGTCATGGATTCGCCCAGACCGCTGCTGCCGATCCAGTGCATCACCAGTTCTTCGCCGCCGCGTTGTCCGAGCGGCCAGGTGGTGCAACCCGAGCTCTCGAACTGGCTCGCGAGGGTCCTGAAAAGGTCGACGGTAGCGCCTGGCACTACAAATTCATTTAGCCAGGCGGCGGCTTTGGGCGATTGCCAGGCGACGCGGCAATGCGCGTCCAGCATCAGCACACCCAGGCCGGCCACGTCAACGGCTTGCCTTGCCAGCCGTGATACCCGGGCGTTGCGCATGTGGGCTGACAGGCGCGCCAGGACTTCATCGATCTTGACGGGCTTGACCACATAGTCCACGCCGCCCCTGTCGAAGGCCGTGACGATGTGCGCGGTTTCCGACAGGGCGGTCATGAAGATGACCGGAATATGGACACGTTCAGGCAGCAGCTTGATGCGCCGGCAGGTCTCGAATCCATCGAGCCCGGGCATCATGGCATCGAGCAAAATCGCGTCGGGCGTGACCCACTGCAAGGTTTCAAGCGCGGCTTCGCCGCTGCGTGCCACCAGCACCGAATAGCCTGCGGACTCCAGTGCGTCGATCAGAAAGCCGAGCGTGTCGGGTGCGTCGTCTATCACCTGTACGACGAGTTGCGGCGCCGTGCGCACACTGGTGCCATCGGCCGGCGCGGGGGTTATTCCTGTCGTAGCCATCTTGAAAATTCCTCCAGATCAACACGGTCCAGCAAGGCCCGCAAATAGGTGCATTCCGCCGGCGTCGCGCCCTTGTCCGCCCCCATGCGGTCAATGCTGCGGCGTAGGGACGAGATGTCCCCGATGCGAACCAGCCAGGTCAGTTCGGCCACGGCTTCGTTGCTGAGCGAGCGCTGCGCCGGCACTGCTGGCCGGGCCTCTACGGAAGCGTCCGGCGATTCAAGCGCGGTCTCGTAGGTCCAGGTCAGGAACAGGTGCGTCTGGAGCTGGCCCAGCAACTCGGACTCCGACACCGGCTTGCTGACAAACGCATTGCAACCGCTTTGTTTGCGTTGCAGCGGCTCATAAAAGACGTTGGCTGAAACCATGATGACCGGCAGTGTGGCCAGGCCTTGGGCGCGCAGGCGCTGGCAGGTTTCCCAGCCATCCATGCCGTCCATGTTCACGTCCAGCAGCACCGCATCGGGGATCTCGTTGCGAACGGCCTCAAGACATTCAAGCCCGCTGGCGGCTTCGCTGAGTGCAAACCCGAGCGGGACCAGCAACGCGGCCAGCAACTGGCGCTGGCTCGCCTGGTCGTCCACCAGCAGGATGCGGCGCTGCGGGCCTTCATAGCCGATGATGCGGCGGTGGTCTTTCACCGCATGCTTGTCCAGCGCAGTCAGCTCGCGCAGGTACATCCGAACCCTGAAATTGCTTCCCTGGCCAATCGTGCTCTCCATCGAGATCTCGCCGCCCATGAGCTCTGTCAGCAATTGGGTAATGGTCAGGCCCAGTCCGGTGCCGGGCTCCTGGGTTCGCCGGCCCGAGCTGCTGCGCTCGAAGGGCAGGAAAATGCGCGCGTGATCGTGGCTGTCAATGCCGACGCCGGTGTCAATCACCTCAAAGCGCGCCACCTCCATGCGGTGCTGCACGCGCAGCGTGACGCTGCCGTGCTCGGTAAATTTAATGGCGTTGGCCAGCAGATTGAGCAGGATTTGCCGCAGTCGCTTGGCGTCGGTGTGGATGTAGGCGGGCAGAGGCCGCGGCGCATCGAACGTGAAAACCAGGCCCTTGGCCACGGCTTGCGGCTCCACCATCTTGACCACGTCATCCAGAAAATCGCGAAAGGAAATGGCCGCGTTGTCAATCTGCATGCGACCGGCCTCGATGCGTGCCAGGTCGAGCATGCCGTCGATCAGGCTGGCCAGATGCTGGCCGCTGCGCTGGATCGTCGTGACCTGGCGCCGAAATTCACCCGTGGCCTTGTCGTTGCGCAGCAGCACCTGCGAATATCCCAGGATGCTGTTGAGCGGCGTGCGAAATTCATGGCTGACGCCCGTGACGTAGCGGGTCTTCGCCTGATTGGCGGCCTCAGCGGCCTCCTTGGCCTGCTGCAGGGCTGCGTCGGTTTGCTCATGCGCCTTGATTTCACGCAGCAGCAACTGGTTCTGGTGGTTGGATTCTTCCTGGGCCACCTGGCGGCTTTCCACGCCCAGCACGATCCACCAGGACCCCACGGCCAGCACCAGCAAGAGCAGCGTGTACGTTTTCTGGAAGGCCAGCCACACGGTGGCGCGCTGCGCCGGCTCCAGTGCGGAGGCAACGGCTTCCTGGTAATAGACCAGGCCCATGACGGCGGTGAGCAACACCGCCAGCGCGCACAGCACCACCAGGTAGTGGGTGACGCGAAAATTGATGCGGGATGACAGCGCACCTGGCAGCAGCTTGCCAAGCAGGTCCTGCAGTTGCTCTGTGGAGCGCGAGCGGGTCTTGCAGCGGTCATGGCAGCGTGACTCCAGCGTGCAGCACAGGGAACAGATCGCCTCGCCATAGGCCGGGCAAAAAGCCATGTCCTCGGATTCAAAACGGTTCTCACACACCGTGCATGGCACCAATTGGCCAGGCTGCCACAAGCGGGGGCTTTTGCGGGCGATATAAAAGCGTCCACCGGTCGTCCAGGCCAGCAGGGGCGAGGCCAGCAGGGCCACAGCCAGCGCAATCATGGGCGAGAAGGATTGCGCCCAGGGTCCCAGGCCGCCGGTGTAGCAGAAGATCCCGCTCAGGCTTGCCAGCAGCGTTGCACCGACGCCCACCGGATTGATGTCATACAGGTGGGCGCGCTTGAATTCAATCCCCTTGGGCGACAGACCCAGTGGCTTGTTGATGACGAGATCGGCCACCAGCGCGCCGACCCACGCGGTAGCGAGATTGGCATACAAGCCCAGCACCTGCTCCAGTGCCTTGAAGACGCCCAGCGTCAGCAGCAAAATGGCAATGCCCACATTGAACACCAGCCAGACCACGCGGCCCGGGTGGCTGTGCGTCAGGCGCGCGAAGAAATTGGACCAGGCGAGCGAGCCTGCATAGGCATTGGTCACATTGATCTTGACCTGCGAGACCACGACAAACAGGACGGTGGCCAGAATGGCGATGGCCGGATGGGTAAAGACGTAGCTGAAACCGGCGAGGTACATCTGCGTGGGGTCCAGCGCTTTTTCAACCGGCAATTGGGCCTGCAGCACCAGATAGGCCAGCAGCACTCCGCCCATCATCTTGCACACGCCGGGCACGATCCAGCCCGGGCCGGCCGCCAGCACCGAAAACCACCAGCGCCTGCGGTTGCCAGGCGTTTTTTCGGGCAGGAAGCGCAGGAAATCGACCTGCTCGCCGACCTGCACCACCAGCGCAAAGGCCATGGTGGCCGCGGAGCCGAACATGAGCCAGTTAAAGCCGCTGTCGCCCGAGGCGTAGCCCGACAGGCTGCGAACCTGCAAGAACACCGACGGGTCCTTGATCAGGATGGCCAGGTAAGGGGAGAGCAGCAGCAACAGCCACAAGGGCTGGGTCCAGAGCTGAAGCCGGCTGATGAAGGTGATGCCGTAGGTGACGAATGGAATGATGATCAGCGAAGACAGCAGGTAACAGACGGTCAGCGACCAGTCGGTGAAGTACAGCTGCAACGCCGAAGCCATGATGGCCGCCTCCAGCGCAAAGAAGATGAAGGTGAAGCTGGCGTAGATCAGCGAGGTAATCGTCGAGCCCAGGTAGCCAAAGCCCGCGCCGCGCGTCAGCAAGTCCATGTCTATCGCGTGTTTGGCAGCGTAGTAGCTGATGGGCAGCGCGGTCAGGAATATCAGCAGGCCCACCATCAGGATGGCCCAGAACGTGTTGGTGAAACCGTAGTTCAGGGCCATGGCGGCGCCTATGGCCTCCAGCGCAAGGAACGAGACCGCGCCCAGCGCGGTATTGGCCACACGGAATTCGGACCAATGGCGCCGCCCGCGCGGTGTGAAGCGCAGCGAGAAATCCTCCATCGTCTCGTTGGCGACCCAGGTGTTGTAGTCGCGCCGGATACGGAAGATTTTCTGTGTGGGCGGTGTCGGTTGGGTCGGCTGGGTCATGCGCGCTTGAGCTTGCAGTTAGGCATGCAAGACTCAAGCAATAAGCGTACCGCCGAGGGCTGGCGCAGTGGTGGCACCCCCGGTTTGCCGGGGCGCTGACGCGTGGGGGCGGCTGGTTTTCAGGCGCCGTTCGGAATGCCTTCTATTGGACATTCGGGCGTGCCCGGCGTCGTGCGGGTGATGGCCTCCACCATGGCGCGCGCTTTTTGCGGGTCATTGACCCAGGTCTTGTAAAAGTCAAGGGGACAGTCCGCCACGCCGCCGGCATCCTCGCCCGAGTTGATGGTGCCGGTGTAGCCGCGATGCAGCAACTTGAACAAATGGTTTTGCGACTGGCCGTTCTTGCGCGTGTCGCGGATCAGGCCCATGGACAGTTCGGCGTACTGGATCCCCATTTCTTCCTCGCCGCACTCACCCAGTGTGCGGCCGTCAAATCCGACGATGGCGGAATGCCCGAAATACGAGTACACGCCGTCAAAGCCGGCGGCATTGGCCACGGCCACATACACGTTGTTCATCCAGGCCATGGCCTTGGCCACCATCACCTGCTGCTCCTTGGCCGGGTACATATAGCCCTGGCAGCGCACGATCAGCTCGGCGCCCTTCATGGCGCAATCGCGCCAGATCTCGGGGTAGTTGCCGTCATCGCAAATGATGAGGCTGATCTTCAGGCCCTTGGGGCCCTCCGTCATGTAGGTGCGGTCGCCCGGATACCAGCCTTCAATCGGCGTCCAGGGCATGATCTTGCGGTACTTCTGCACGATCTCGCCCTGGTCATTCATCAGGATCAGCGTGTTGTAGGGCGCCTTGTTCGGGTGCTCTTCGTGGCGCTCGCCGGTCAGTGAAAAAACGCCCCAGACCTTGGCCTTGCGGCAAGCCT
>NZ_JADMJK010000090.1 GCF_018780625.1 Polaromonas sp.
GGGTGGTTTTACCATGATCGACGTGGCCAATCGTGCCAACGTTGACGTGCGGTTTCGTCCGCGAAAATTTTTCTTTACCCATTTTCGACTCCGGAAAGTTACAACACCAGCTAATCCAACAACAACCTGATGCAATGCCGACTGCACTGCATCCGCTAAAAATATGGTGCCCATTGCGGGAATCGGACCCGCGACCTCTCCCTTACCAAGGGAGTGCTCTACCACTGAGCCAAATGGGCTGAATTCAAAAATCTCTTACTGCAATCAGGCGCAAAATCAACCAGCGAACCCCAAAACTGCCTGCAAGCACAGCTTTTGGAGCGGGAGACGGGAATCGGACCCGCGTCATTAGCTTGGAAGGCTAGGGTTCTACCATTGAACTACTCCCGCGCAGCTCTACCAGATCAACTCACACTCTACTATTTCACAACTCAAGACCGGTCACACGACACTGGCCTTTCGATGCACTCTTACCAAAATCAACTAGAAGTTGGTGGATGGGGCTGGATTCGAACCAGCGTACGCGTTAGCGAACAGATTTACAGTCTGCCTCCTTTAACCACTCGGACACCCATCCTCTAAGTGAACCTCAGATTATGCCACGGGTTTATGTCAGTAGCCAGCCAATGGTATGGAAATTAAATAAAAGTTGTGGGATGCCAAGGCATTTGCCGTGCACCCGCTCTTTTTACCGACCCGCTTGCAGGCCACGCCACCGGGACACCTGCGAGAAGTGGCCACAGCCGATGAACGGCAGCGGCGGCCGCAGCGCAGACAGCGGCGACGGATGGTTGGCCAGCAGCACCTTGTGGCGGCTGGCGTCTATCAGCGCGCGCTTGCTCTGGGCATGGGCACCCCACAGCAGAAACACCACCGCATGATCACCGCCCGATACCTGGCGAATCACGCTGTCGGTCAACACCTCCCAGCCCTGCCCGGCATGGCTGGCTGGCCGCCCCTCTTCCACTGTCAGGCAGGTGTTGAGCAGCAGGACGCCGTCGCGGGCCCAGCCCACAAGGCTGCCGCCGGGCACCGGAAAGAGCGGCGGCGGCGTGCCCAGGTCGCGCTGCAACTCCTTGAAAATATTGCGCAGCGACGGCGGCAAAGGCACGCCGGGCGCGACGGAAAAAGCCAGCCCCTCAGCCTGCCCTCGCCCGTGGTACGGGTCCTGCCCCAGGATCACCACGCGCACCGCTTCGGGCGGCGTGAGCGCGAGCGCGCGCAGCGGCTGCGGCGGAAAAATCACCGCGCCCTCGGCCAGCCGGCGGCGCAAAAAGCCCAGCAGCTTTTGCCCCGCTGGACTCGCAAAAAAAACCTCGGTCAGGGGCCGCCAGCCGGGCGCAACCAGCCAGTCCGACGGGTCGGCGCTGGTCAGACGATCAGGCGCGCTTGCCTGCATGCCGGCCAACGAAACCTGCTCCATGGTCGCCGTTACAGGCCGAACAGCTGCTGCAACGCCACGCCCGGGTCGTCGGCGCGCATGAAGGCCTCGCCCACCAGAAAGGCGTTGACCTTGGCGTCACGCAGGCGCTTCACGTCTTCGGGCGTGGTGATGCCCGATTCGGTCACCAGCAGACGGTCTGCGGGCACCTTGCCCATCAGCTTCAGCGTGGTGTCGAGCGAGACTTCAAAGGTGTTGAGGTTGCGGTTGTTGATGCCGATCAGCGGCGTCCTGAGCTTGAGCGCGCGGTCCAGCTCAGCCTCGTCGTGCACCTCGACCAGCACGGCCATGTCGAGCGACATCGCCAGCGCCTCCAGCGACTTCATCTGCGCATCGTCCAGGCAGGCGGCGATCAGCAAAATGCAGTCAGCGCCCATCACGCGCGATTCATAGACCTGGTAGGCGTCGATGATGAAATCCTTGCGCAGCACCGGCAGGCCACACGATGCCCGGGCCTGCTTCAGGTAGTCGATGCTGCCCTGGAAGAACTGCTTGTCGGTCAGCACCGACAGGCAGGCCGCACCGGACTCGGCATAGGCTTGGGCAATGTCGGCGGGAATGAAGTCCTCGCGCAGCACGCCCTTGGACGGGCTGGCCTTCTTGATTTCAGCGATCACTGCCGGCTGGCCGGCCGCAATCCTGGCGCGCAGGGCACCGACGAAGTCGCGTGTATTGACGCGCGACTCGGCGTCTTTGCGCATGGCCAGCAGGGGCTTGCGGTTGATCGCTTCTTCGATTTCTTCGCGCTTGACGGCAATGATTTTGTTCAGAATGTCACTCATGGGATTCCAGTGGGTTGGCAGGGAGGTCGGCGGGTGAACGCCGTTTTGGAAGACTTTCATAAAGATGCGGTGCATCACGAAGCCCACGATGATAAACAGCGCAGAAATGCCAAGAGCGATCCAGGCGCCGGGATCGCGCCACATGGCCTCACGCCACGGCGCGCTGGCTGAAGGCCACCAGTTGCGCCAGCTTGTCCCTGGCCGCGCCTGATTCGATGGCCGCCCGCGCCCGCTCGATGCCGTGCATCATGGAATCCACCACATTGGCGGCGTACAGCGTCGCACCGGCGTTGAGGATCACGATGTCGCGCGCCGCGCCCGGCTGGTTGTCGAGCACGCCCAGCAGCATGGCCCTGGACTGCTCGGGCGTTTCAACGCGCAGTGCGCGGTTGCTGGCCATCTGAAGCTTGAAGTCTTCGGGATGGATTTCGTACTCGGTGATTTCGCCGTCTTTGAGCTCGCCCACCACAGTGGCCGCACCCAGGCTGACTTCATCCATACCGTCCTTGCCGTAGACCACCAGCGCATGTTCGGCGCCCAGGCGCTGCAGCGCCCTGACCTGAATGCCCACCAGGTCGGGATGGAACACGCCCATCAAAATGTTGGGCGCGCTGGCCGGATTGGTCAACGGGCCCAGGATGTTGAAGATGGTGCGCACGCCCAGTTCCTTGCGGATGGGCGCGACGTTTTTCATGGCCGGGTGGTGATTCGGCGCAAACATGAAACCCACGCCCACTTCTTCGATGCACCTGGCAATCGCGTCCGGCGACAGGTTGATGTTGATGCCCAGCGACTCGACGACGTCGGCGCTGCCCGACTTGCTGCTGACGCTGCGCCCGCCGTGCTTGCTGACCTTGGCGCCCGCCGCCGCGGCTACAAACATGGCGCAGGTAGAGATGTTGAAGGTGTGCGAGCCGTCGCCGCCGGTGCCGACGATGTCGACCAGGTGGGTTTTGTCGGCCACATGGACCTTGGTCGAAAACTCGCGCATCACCTGCGCGGCGGCGGTGATTTCACCGATGGTTTCCTTCTTGACGCGCAGCCCGGTGATCAGCGCGGCCATCATCACCGGCGACATCTCGCCGCTCATGATCATGCGCATGACGTGCAGCATCTCGTCGTGAAAGATCTCGCGGTGCTCGATGGTGCGCTGCAGCGCTTGCTGGGGCGTGATTTTGTGGCTGTTGGGCATGGGCGTCTTTAGGGTATGGGTATGTTTTCTGAATGGCAACAGGCCGTCAGGCCTTGAAAAATTGGCGCATCGCGGCTGCAGCCTGGTCAATGCCCGCCTCGTCCACATCCAGGTGCGTGACAAAGCGCAGCCGGTACAGGCCGGTGGCCTGGATGCCCTGCTCGGCCAGGTGGGGCAGCAGGCCCGCCGACTTCGCCTTGGCAGCACCGCTCAGGTCCACGAACACGATGTTGGTCTGCGGCACCTCGACCTGCACGCCTTCAATTCCCGCCAGGCTGCCGGCCAGGCGCTGGGCCAAGGCATGGTCTTGCGCCAGCCGCTCGACATGGTGGTCCAGCGCATGCGAGGCCGCCGCCGCCAGCATGCCGGCCTGGCGCATGCCGCCGCCGGCCATCTTGCGGATGCGGTGGGCGCGTGCAATGAAGCCCTGCGAGCCGCACAGCGCCGAGCCAATCGGCGCGCCGAGGCCCTTGCTGAAGCAGACCGAGACACTGTCAAAACAGCCGGCTATGCGCGCGGCCTCGGTGAAGGCGTCGCTGCCGGTTTGCGCCGCCTGCGCCACCGCCGCATTGAACAGGCGCGCGCCGTCCAGATGCCGGCTCAGGCCTTTGGCTTTTGCCAGTTGCGTGGCCTGCTGCAGATAGTCAAACGGCAGCAGCTTGCCGCCCAGCGTGTTTTCAAGCGCCAGCAGGCGCGTACGGGCGAAATGCGCGTCGTCGGGCTTGATCGCGGCTTCAATGTCAGCGAGGGCCAGCGTGCCGTCCGCCTGGTGGTTCAAGGGCTGCGGCTGCACGCTGCCCAGCACCGCCGCGCCGCCGCCTTCCCAGCGGTAGCAGTGCGCCATCTGGCCGACAAGGTATTCGTCGCCGCGCTGGCAATGCGCCAGGATGGCGCAGAGGTTGCTCTGCGTGCCGGTGGGCATGAACAGCGCGGCTTCGAAGCCGAGCATAGCGGCGATCTTGTCCTGCAGCGCATTGACGCTGGGGTCGTCGCCAAACACGTCGTCGCCCAGCGGGGCCGCCAGCATGGCCGCGCGCATGGCGGCGGTCGGCTGGGTCACCGTGTCGCTTCGCAGATCAACAGTTTTATGAATCATTTAAGCCTCCAGCCCAATCAATTCGGACATTTACAGCTATTGAATACATAGCAAATTCACGCCTGCTGCGTCAGGAAGTTTTTCAGCATCGCGTGGCCGTGCTCGGTCAGTATCGACTCGGGGTGAAATTGCACGCCCTGAATCGGCAGCTCTTTGTGGCGCACGCCCATGATCTCGCCGTCGTCGGTCCAGGCCGTGACGGCCAGCACCTCGGGGCAGGATGCGCGTTCGATCGCCAGCGAGTGGTAGCGGTTGACGGTGAATTGCCGGGGCAGTCCGGCAAACACACCCTCTTGCGTGGTGGTGATCACGCTGGTCTTGCCGTGCATCAGTTGCTGCGCCCGCACAATCGTGCCGCCGAACGCCGCGCCTATGGCCTGGTGGCCAAGGCAGACACCCAGAATCGGCAGCTTGCCGGCAAAGTGCTGGATCGCCGCCACCGAAATACCGGCCTCGGCGGGCGAGCACGGGCCGGGCGATACCACCAGCCGGTCTGGCGCGCGCGCGGCAATCTCGGCCAGCGTGATCTCGTCGTTGCGGAACACCTCGACCTCGGCCCCCAACTCGCCAAAGTACTGGACGATGTTGTAGGTAAAGCTGTCGTAGTTGTCGATCATCAAGAGCTTCATGGCTTACTCCAGTCCTTCTTCCACCAGCTCGCTGGCGCGCAGCAAGGCGCGCGCCTTGGCTTCGGTTTCTTTCCATTCCAGCTCGGGCACAGAATCGGCCACCACACCGGCAGCCGCCTGCACATACAGCGTGCCGTCCTTGATGATGCCGGTGCGAATCGCAATCGCCACATCCATGTCGCCCGCATAGCTGAGGTAGCCGCAGGCACCGCCGTACAGCCCGCGCTTGGTCGGCTCCAGCTGGTCAATCATCTCCATGGCGTGCACCTTGGGCGCGCCGGTCAGCGTGCCGGCCGGGAAGGTGGCTTTCAGCACGTCCATGCTGGTCATGCCGTCGAGCAAAATCCCCTCGACGTTGCTGACGATGTGCATGACATGGCTGTAGCGCTCGACCGAAAAGGCTTCTGTGACCTTCACCGTGCCGGTCTTGGCAATGCGGCCAATGTCATTGCGCGCCAGGTCAATCAGCATGACGTGCTCGGCGCGCTCCTTGGGGTCGTTGATCAGTTCCTGCTCGGCCGCCCTGTCGGCTTCTGGCGACGAGGCGCGCGGCCGGGTGCCGGCCAGCGGTCGGATGGTGATTTTTTGCCCTTCTTCCACCTGCTCCTGGCGCACCAGGATTTCGGGCGACGCGCCGACCACATGGAAATCCCCAAAATGGTAGTAGTACATATAGGGCGACGGATTCAGCGAGCGCAGCGCGCGGTACAGACTCAGCGGCGACTCGGTGTAGCGTTTTTTGATGCGCTGGCCGACCTGCACCTGCATGAAGTCGCCCGCTTCAATCAGCCGCTTGGCGCGCTCCACGGCGGCAATGTAGTCGGCCTTGGCAAAGTCGCGCTCGGCCGGGTGGCCCTGGCTCGGCTTGACCACGGGCGCGCTGACCGAGTACCTGAGCTGCTCCTTGAGTTCGCGCAGGCGCTTTTTGGCGTTGGCATAGGCCTCGGGCAGCGCCGGGTCGGCATACACAATCAAATACAGCTTGCCCGACAGGTTGTCGATCACGGCCAGTTCTTCGCACTGCAGCAGCAAGATGTCGGGGCAGCCCAGCGTGTCGGGCGGGCAGCTGGCTTCCAGCTTTTTCTCGATGTAGCGCACCGTGTCGTAGCCAAAGTAGCCGGCCAGTCCGCCGCAAAAGCGCGGCAGGCCAGGCCGCAGCGCGACCTTGAAGCGTTTTTGGTAGTCGCTGATGAAGTCGAGCGGGTTGCGCGCCGAGGTTTCAACCACGCGCCCGTCGGTCACCACCTCGGTCCGCATGTCGGCGCCAAAGCCCGAAGCGCGCACCAGCGTGCGGGCCGGCAGGCCAATGAAGCTGTAGCGGCCAAAGCGCTCGCCACCGACCACGGATTCGAGCAGGAAACTGAACTTTCCGCCGTCCTTGGAGTGCGCCAGTTTCAGGTAAAGCGACAGCGGGGTTTCAAGGTCGGCAAAGGCCTCGGCCAGCAGCGGGATGCGGTTGTAGCCTTGCGCCGCGAGACTTTTAAATTCGAGTTCAGAGATCACGGTAAGTCCTTCATCAGAAGACGCTGCGCATCAAAAAACGCCGCCTTCTGTCATTCAAAACACCCCGAGGTCCGGGGCCGGGAATGCTCTTGCGTGGCGCAGGAGCGCATCAATTCAGCAAAAAGCAGGCTGCGGGGCCATGCACGGGCTCAAAACAATGAGCGATACGGGCGCCTCAGGCGTGCCGGGTGGAACAGGAACGCCAAAGCCAGGCTCCCCGGCCGGCGCAGGCTGTTTGGTTGATGCGATGAATGAACATGTAGGCCAAAGTGTAGCAAAGACGGGCCGCCCGTTGCTGGCTGCGGACCACCCGCGCCGGGCACAACGACAGAAATAGCCATGGGTACTAACGCTGATCTCGCAAACCCTGTTGCCGGGGCGCATGGCCGGCTTCAAAATGGGTACACAAAAACGAACGACCGTTCTTTTTAACCATTCCCCGGAGAGACCTACTCATGACTTTCACCATGCGATGCGTGGCGGGCCTGGCGGCCTGGCTGCTGTCACTTAGCGTTCTGGCCGCGCCGGTCGAGATTTCAGGCGTCAAGCTCGACGAGTCGCTGGAGCTGCAGGGCAAAAAACTGCAGCTCAATGGCGCCGGCATACGCTACAAGGCGATTTTCAAGGTCTATGTGGCGGCCCTTTATCTTGAAAAAAAGGCCGGCACGCCAGAAGATATCTACGCCGCAGCGGGGCCCAGGCGCATGCACATCACACTGCTGCGCGAGATTGACTCAAACGAACTCGGCAAAAGCTTCACCAAGGCGTTTGAGGAAAACGCCCCCAAGGCAGAAATGTCCAGACTGATCCCCGGCCTGCTCAAAATGGGCCAGGTTTTCTCGGACCAGAAAAAAATGGCGGCGGGCGAAGGCTTCACCATCGACTGGGTACCAGGCACGGGCACCGTGATTTCAGTCAGGGGAAAAGCGCAGGGCGACGCCATCAAGGAACCCGAGTTTTTCAATGCCATGATGCGCATCTGGCTGGGCGCCAAACCGGCAGACTGGAAACTCAAGGACGAGTTGCTGGGCAAGATGCCCTGAAGCGGGCGCCGTGCGCTTATTGCGGCCAGCGCACCTGCGTCAGCGAGTCAATCAAGCCATCGGCATCCACGGCTTGCACCGGCTCGCCGTGGTTGTAGCCATAGGTCACCAGCAGCACCGGGCAGCCTGCCGCGCGGGCGGCCTGGGAGTCGTTGCTGGAGTCGCCAATCATCAGGGTGCGGGCGGGTGTGGTACCCAACAGCGCGCAGGTTTTCAGCAGGGGCAGCGGATCCGGCTTCTTGCGCTCGAACGAATCACCGCCAAACACCGTCCCAAAAAACCCGTCCAGGCCCTTGCGCGCGAGCAGCGCGCGGGCAAAGGCGACAGGCTTGTTGGTCAGGCACACCAGGGGCAAGCCCGCACCGTGCAAGCCGCGCAGCCCTTCCAGCACTCCCGGATACAACGCTGAATGCTGGCCGTTCACGGCGGCGTAATGCGCCTGGTAATGGTCAAAGGCGAAGTCGTAGTGCGCCAGCACATCCACCGCGTTTTGCGCCGGCGGCATCTGCTCTTGAACGTGCGCCAGCACGGACCTGACCAGATGCTCCGAGCCTTTGCCGACCATGCGGTTGGCGGTGGCTGCGTCCAGAGGCAGGCTGTCGTCGGGCAGAGGCAAATCACCGAGCATCAAATTGATCGCCGCCACGAAGTCACCCATGGTGTCCACCATCGTGCCGTCCAGATCGATGATGACGGCGTCTATTTCGCCGTCAATGGCCCACTGCATCACGACGCGCCAAGCGCCGCCCGCATGGCGTCGATCACGGCCTTGTAGTCGGGCTTGCCAAAAATCGCGCTGCCCGCCACAAAGGTGTCGGCACCCGCGTCGGCCACGCGGCGGATGTTGTCGGTCTTGATGCCTCCATCGACTTCCAGACGGATGTCCTTGCCCGAGGCGTCAATGCGTTTGCGCGCCTGCTCGATTTTGCGCAGCGCCGAATCAATGAAGCTCTGGCCGCCGAAGCCGGGGTTGACGCTCATGATCAGGATCAGGTCGATGTCGTCAATCACCCAGTCCAGCACGTCCAGCGATGCCGCCGGATTGAACGCCAGCCCGGCCTTGCAGCCCTTGGCCTTGATGGCCTGCACGCTGCGGTGCACATGGCCGGAGGCATCCGGGTGAAAGCTGATCAGGTCGGCGCCGGCATCGGCAAAGGCGGCTGCCAGCGCGTCGACGGGCTGCACCATCAAATGCACGTCAATCGGCACCGCCGTGCCGTCGGCTTTTTTGGCGTGGGGCTTCAAGGCCTGGCAAATCATGGGCCCAAAGGTCAGGTTGGGCACGTAGTGGTTGTCCATCACGTCAAAGTGAATCCAGTCGGCGCCCGCCGCGATGACGGCTTTGAGCTCGTCACCCAGACGGGCGAAGTCGGCGGACAACAGGGACGGGGCAATGCGAAAGGCGGGCGTGGTGGTGTTGGGCATGCGCAAGATTGTCGCAGCAAGCCGGCTCAGGGGCCATGCCCCGGCGCCGGCGCGGCCGTGGCGGAGGCGGTTAACATGGCTGCCAACTACTGCTTGCGCCTGCTGCTGCCATGTCCAAATACCAATTCTCCTGCGAAGTCACCCCCCAATACCAGGCGGAGCAGTCCGCGCCGCAAGAAGCGGTCTATGGGTTTTCCTATACCGTCACCATCACCAACACCGGCGAGGTGCCGGCCCAGCTGATTTCGCGCCACTGGCTCATCAGCGACGCCAACGGCCACACCGAAGAGGTCAAGGGCTTGGGCGTGGTGGGCCATCAGCCATTGCTCAAACCGGGCGAATCCTTCCAGTACACCAGCGGCTCCCGGCTGCGCACCGCCAGCGGCACCATGCACGGCAGTTTTTTCTGTGTCGCTGAAGACGGCGCGCGCTTTGAAGTCGCGATCCCGATGTTTGTTCTGGAAGCCGACCCGGGTGGCAGCGCCTCCGGTCGGGTGCTGCATTGAGCCGACCGGTCAAGGACCTGCCGGCCCTGCTGGCGGCGCTGGACCCGGCAGCCGGACTGGCCGAGCGCCACGTCTGGCTGATCCAGTTGTTTGCATGGATTCGCGGCGACCAGACTTCCCCGGAGTCGGCGCTGGTGCGGGTCCAGGTCTTCATGGATGCGGTTCAGGCGCAGCCTGCGCTGCAGGCGCGCTTGCAGGCCTGGTGGCAGCAGCTGCTGCAGACCGTGGACATCACGACCTTGCTGGCTGATTTTGGATTTGCGCCGCGCACGGCGTTTGTCAGCGAACTGGCCGAACGGCTGCGCCGCAAGCTGCTGCCCAGCACGCCCGAAACCGTCGATGCGTCGGAGCTGCTGCCGCTGGTGGCGCCCACGCGTTTCGATGCGCAGTGGCTGGCCGCGCTGGACGAGCCCAAAATCAGCCAGCTGGCGCGCCTGCTGTCGGCCCAGCCCGAGGCCGACACGCTGCACTGGCACAACAGCCTGATGGACGCCCTGACCTACTGCACCGCGCAAATTCGCGCCACCGGTTTTGCCCCTGAACTGCGCTTGCGCATAGACCCCAGCCTGCCGGGCGCGCGGGCGTTTCATGCGCTGCCCGCCGACATTGACGAGTTGCGCCAGGCCTTTTTCAAGGCCGATCGCGACGAGGCCCGGCTGGAAGCGGCCATCACGCAGTACCGGGAACGGCTGGACGCATGCCGCCAGGCCATCAACAGCATTTATGCGCACCTGGAGGAAAACGGCATTTCCGTGGGCATGGTGTTTCGGTTGCGCCAGCTGCGCGAGCGCATCATGCGCGTGCGCGAGCTGCTGGACAGCCTGACCTCGCCCCACCCCGCAGTGGCGGCGGTCAAGCTGCTGGCGCGGCGCGTGGTGACGAGCGAGGAAAGCAAAAGCATAGGCGCGCTGATCAGCGCCAACTCCACCCTGCTGTCGGCCAAGGTGGCCGAGCGCAGCGCCGAAACCGGCGAACACTACATCACCCGCAACCGCAGCGACTACAAGGAAATGCTGGGCAAGGCCATGGGCGGCGGTGCCGTCACGGCCGTCACCATCTGGTTCAAATTCCTGTTGATGGCCGTCGGCCTGACCGCGTTCTGGGGCGGTTTCTGGATCGGCGTGAACTACGCCTTCTTTTTCACCCTGATCCAGTTGCTGCATTTCACGCTGGCGACCAAGCAACCGGCCATGACCGCGCCCGCCATGGCCGCCAAACTCAAGGACATCGACTCGCCAGAAGCCATCACGTCGTTTGTCGACGAGGTGACCCACCTGGTGCGCTCGCAGATGGCCGCCGTGTTTGGCAATGTATTCATGGTGGTGCCGGCCGTGCTGCTGGTCAATGCGCTGATTTACGTGCTGCGCGACCACCCCATGCTCAGCCCCCAGCAGGCAAGGCATGTGCTGGAAACGCTGACGCTGCTGGGCCCTACGCTGCTCTGGGCCGGTTTGACGGGCGGGATTCTCTTCATGGCCAGCATCATTGCGGGCTGGGCAGAAAACTGGTTTGTGCTGCACCGGCTTGATTCGGCCCTGCGGCACAACCCGCTCTTTACGGGCGTGCTGGGCGCCGAACGCGCCGCGCGCTGGTCAGCCTTCATGCGCAAGAACATCTCAGGCTTTGCCTCGAATATTTCATTTGGTTTCATGCTCGGACTGATTCCGGCCTTCACCAGTTTCTTTGGCCTGGATCTTGAAGTGCGCCACGTCACGCTGTCGGCCGGGCAACTGGCGGCCGCGAGCGCCACGCTGGGGCTTGAGACCTTCAGGCAGCCGGCGCTCTGGTGGTGCATCGCTGCCATTCCGCTGACGGCAGCGCTCAATGTGGGCGTGAGTTTTTACCTCGCGTTCCGTCTGGCCTTGCAGGCCCACAGCGTCAGCGGCCCGGACCGCGCGCGCATCCGCTCGGCCATCTGGGCGCGCTGGCGCAGCCATCCGCGCAGCTTCTTCATGCCCGAATAGAAATCACGCGCGCCGCAGGCCTTTTTGGCCTTGCCCGGCATGCGCCTTTTCGGCCGGGGGGCGCACTTGATGCAGTTAAACTCGGCCCAAACGGTTGTTAGCTGACACCCACCGGTATCCATCGCCGGTCTTGGCGCCTCAGGGCGCCAAGCAATCGCGCACCACGCCTTCCCCCCGGGCCTGGCTGCAGAAGTCCTGACTCGAGTGGAGATACACCGTAATGAACGACATCATGTCCATCTGGGCTGAATGGATCAAGCCATCGGCCGGCTTGCCCACCGTGCAATGGTCGATTTTGCTGGCGCTGGCCGCCGCCGCAGGTCATCTCGTGAACCGCTACAGCGGCCTGCCCAAGGTCATCGGCTACTCCGTGGTCGGCGCCTTCGCCGGCCTGGCCGGCTTCACCGGCGCGATCTGGCCACTGCAAGGCATCGGGCTGTTTTTGCTCGAACTCGGTGTGGCAGTCGTGCTGTTTGAAGCGGGCGGGCGCATCCCGCTGCGCTGGTTTCGCCACAACCCCATGGTGCTGGTGCAAAGCCTGGTGGAATCCACGCTGACCTTTTTGCTCGTGTACTGGGCGCTGGGCCTGATGGGCGTGCAAAGCCTGGTGGCCGAGTCGCTGGCCCTGGTGGCCATGGCGGCATCCCCGGCCGTGCTGTCGCGCGTGGCGATTGACACGCGGGCCGCCGGACCAGTCACGGAGCGCGCCATGGTGCTGTCCACCCTCAGCAGCCTGTATGCCCTGACGCTGTGCAGCGCCCGCGCCGGCATGATGCCCCAGGGCGAAGCTGGCGGGCTGGTCAACTCGCTGTTCCCGGTGCTGGTGGTGCTGGGCATGTCGGTGGTGGTGGCGGCGGTGCTGGCGCTGACGCTGCGCACCGCGCTGCGCGTCATGAGCCCGACCAGCGAAAACACCGCCATTTTGCTGCTCGCGGTGATTGCCGCCGGCGCCGCACTGGCCGCCAATTTTGGCGGCTCGGCCGCGCTGGCAGCGCTGCTGGGCGGCATGCTGCTCAAGCAACTCAACCCGCGCCCCTGGTCGTGGCCCCGGCAAATGGGCACGGCGTCGTCCATGCTCACCATGCTGATGTTCGTGCTGGTGTCCGTGGTGGCGGCGCAGGCCGACTGGAGCGCGCCCGTGGCCGGCGTGGTCGCGGTGCTGGTGCTGGCGCGCATGCTGGCCAAAATCACCGGCGTTGCGATTGGCAATGTGGGCAGCGGCTCCAGCTGGAAGCAAGCCCTGTGGGTCGGCTGCGCGATGTCGCCGATGTCCTCGGTGGCACTGCTGCTGGTGTCCCAGTATGTGGCCGCGTCCGGCCCCATCGGGCGCGAGATTGCCGGCGTGGCCCTGCCCGCCATTTTGCTGATGGAGGTGCTGGGCGCCATTTTGGCCACCGTGGCCATTTACCGCGCCGGCGAAAGCTCAAAACCCTGGGAGCGCCTGACGCGCGGCCCCGCCACAGGACCTGTCCATGAGTCTTGAAACCTTCCAGAAATCCGCCGCCCTGTCACTGGGCGTGGAGCTTGAACTGCAGCTCGTCAACACCCACGACTACGACCTCGCGCCCTACGCCGAGGACATGCTGCGCCTGATGGCCAAAACGCCGCTGCCCGGCGCCGTGGTGCCCGAGATGACGTCGAGCATGATCGAGATTTCGACCGGCGTGTGCCAGTCGTCGTCCGAAGTGCTGGGCCAGTTGAGCCAGATCCGCGACGCGCTGGTCAAGTGCGCCGACAAGCTCAACATTGCCGTGGTCGGCGGCGGCACGCACCCGTTCCAGCAGTGGCACGAGCGCCGCATTTACGACAAGCCGCGCTTTCGGGAGCTGTCCGAGTTGTACGGCTACCTGTCCAAGCAGTTCACCATTTTTGGCCAGCATGTGCATGTCGGCTGCCCCGACCCCGACAGCGCGCTGCTGACGCTGCACCGCATGTCGCGCTACATTCCGCATTTCATTGCGCTGTCCGCCTCCAGCCCGTATGTGCAGGGCCAGGACACGGCGTTTGACTCGGCCCGGCTCAATTCGGTGTTTGCCTTTCCGCTGTCGGGCCGCGCGCCGTTTGCGCTGACCTGGGACGAGTTCACGGTGTACTTCAACAAGATGGCGCACACCGGCGTGGTCAAGAGCATGAAGGATTTCTACTGGGACATCCGGCCCAAGCCGGAGTTCGGCACCATCGAAATCCGCGTCTTCGACACGCCGCTGACCATAGAGCGCGCCGCCGCGCTGTCCGGTTACGTGCAGTCGCTGGCGTCCTGGTTCATGAACGACCAACCCTTCATGCCGACCGAAGACGACTACCTGGTCTACACCTACAACCGTTTCCAGGCCTGCCGCTTCGGACTCGATGCGGTCTACGTCGACCCGGCCACCGGCAGCCACATGCCGCTGCGCGAGCACATCCTGATGACCATGAGCCAGATCGACCGCCATGCGATCAGCGTGGGCGCCAGCGCCTCCCTGAACCTGCTGCGCAGCAGCGTGGACCGCAACGACAACGACGCCCGCTGGCTGCGCGAAAAGCAGGGCGAGGAACGCCTGCTGGCCGAAGTCATCCGGCAGGCGGCCGAGCGTTTTCGCGGCGGCGTGACCCACGCCCAGCAGCGCTGAGGCCCGCAGCCGCCATGGGTGAATTTGACCTGATTGCCCGCTATTTCACGCGCCCCACGCCGCGGGCCGTGCTGGGCGTGGGCGACGACTGCGCGCTGCTGCAGCCGGCGCCCGGCACGCAAATGGCCATCTCCTGCGACATGCTGGTGCAAGGCCGTCACTTCTTTGCCGACGTAGACCCGGCCGCGCTCGGCCACAAGGCGCTGGCCGTCAACCTCAGCGACCTGGCCGCCTGCGGTGCCACGCCGCTGGCCTTCACGCTGGCGCTGGCCCTGCCGCTTGCCGACGATGCCTGGCTGGCGCCTTTTTCGCGCGGCCTGCTGGCGCTGGCCGATGCCCACGGCTGCGAACTGGTGGGCGGCGACACCACGCAGGGGCCGCTCAATATCTGCATCACGGTATTTGGCGAAGTGCCGGTGGTCCATGGCCGCAGCCAGGCGCTGCTGCGCTCGGGCGCCCGCGCCGGGGACGACGTGTACGTCAGCGGCACGCTGGGCGACGCCCGGCTGGCGCTGGACGCCTTGCGCGGCACGCGGGCCCTGCCCGCCACCGTGCTGGCCGAGGCCCGGCAGCGGCTGGAGCAACCCACCCCGCGCGTGGCGCTGGGCCAGGCGCTGCGCGGCGTGGCCAGCGCGGCCATTGACGTGAGCGACGGCCTGCTCGGCGACCTGCGGCACATCCTCAAAGCCTCTGGCGTGGGGGCCACCATCGACACCTCGATAGCTATTAATTTAATAGCTTCATGCACCCACAAAGATTGGGCTACAGGCCTTATTTCCTTAAACAATCAGCTCGAATACGTGCTGGCCGGCGGCGACGACTACGAACTCGCCTTCACCGCCCCCGCGTCAGCGCGGGAGGCGGTGCAGGCCGCCGCGCGCCAGGCCCACACCCCGGTCACGCGCATTGGCCGCATCGAGCCCGAAGCCGGCCTGCGGCTGATCGATGGCCAGGGCCAGGCCTTGCCGCCCCACAGCTTCGCCTCGTTCGACCACTTCGCCTGACGCGGCCGCACCCGGCTATTCGTCCTGGGGCGTCGGCGCATCCTTCACCAATTCGGTTTCTGCTGCCGCCCCCAGCGCGTGCGCCGGCACGGGCATGCACATTTTTTCGCCGTCCCAGCGCTGGCCGCACCAGCAGTCGCCGTCGGCATTGATCAGGCAGGTGCCGGTGCCGCAGCACCTTGAATCGTTGCGCATGGTCTGACTCCGTAGATTGACGCAGTGGCCCGGGCTTGAGCCATCCCCGGTTTGCCGGTATTGTCAGCCACGCCTGCCGAACCGGTATGCCAAAATCATCGTCACCCCTACTCCCTTGCCCCCTACCGACGATGTCCGACGCCCTCTTGTCCCCCGAAATGCCCCGCGCCGCCGCGCTGCGGCCCAGCGCCGGCTTCATGCTGGCCCACCCTGCGCATTTCGTGGCCATGGGCTTTGGCTCGGGCCTGAGCCCTCTGGCGCCCGGCACCGCAGGCACGCTGTGGGCCTGGCTGTCGTTTCTGGTGCTGCAGCGCTGGCTGTCGCCGGCCGGCATGGGCGCGCTGATCGCCGCCTCCGTGCTGGTGGGCTGGTGGGCCTGCACCGTCACGGCCCGCAACATGCGCGTCGCCGACCCCGGCAGCATCGTCTGGGACGAGGTGGTGGGCTTCTGGCTGGTGCTGTGGCTGGTGATGCCGGCCGGCTTGCTCGGGCAGCTGGTGGCATTTGCGCTGTTCCGGTTTTTTGATGCCGCCAAACCCGGCCCGGTCGCCTGGGCCGACAAGACCTTCAAGGGTTTTGGCTGGCGCGGCGGCTTCGGCATCTTGTTTGACGACCTGGTGGCCGCCGCCTGCACCTTGCTGGTGATCGCCTTGTGGCGCTTTTTTTGAGACCGGAAATGTCTTCCCCCAACACGCTGTCCACGCCCGAATGGGTTGCCCAAATAGCCGATTCGCTGCAAAAAAAACAATGGCTGCTGACAGCCGCCGAAAGCTGCACCGGCGGCCTGATTTCAGCTGCCTGCACCGACCTCGCGGGCTCCAGCGCCTGGTTTGAACGCGGCTTCGTGACCTACTCGAACGACGCCAAGACGGAAATGCTGGGCGTAGACGCCGCGCTGATCGCGCGTCACGGCGCCGTCAGCGAAGAAGTGGTACGGGCCATGGTGCAGGGCGCCCTGGCCCGCGCCCATGCCCAAGTGGCGGTGGCCGTGACCGGCGTGGCCGGCCCCAGCGGCGGCAGCGCCGCCAAACCCGTGGGCACGGTCTGGTTTGGCTGGGGCACGCCCGCCGGCGTCGTCAGTGAAATACGCCATTTTGCCGGCGACCGGGCGGCCGTACGCGCGGCCACGGTCCAGCATGCCCTGCAGCGGCTGGCGGCCTTGCTGACGTAGTGCGGCGCTGCACGCGGTAAGCATGTACAGGCGGCAAGGCCGGTTGCCGCAGCAGGCAAACCACCGGCCAGGCCAGCAGCGCCACCACAGCACCCAATCCAAGTGCCACGGCCGCCAGGCTCGCCCCATCGAGCCCATACCCCCTGTCGGCCAGCGACGCGCCGGTGAGCGGCGGCACAGCCAAGGCAGCCACCACCGCCGCCAGCATGCCCACGCCCAGCGCCAGCGGAATATGCCGGGCGCTGAGCCCGTCCCGAGCCGCCCACATCAGCGCCAGCCATGAGCCCACGACCACCGCCACCAGCGGCAGCGCAGACAGCGCCAGTTCATAAACCATATTGAGGGCCAGCCAGATTTCATGCATAGTGCGTCTCCTTGTGCGTCGTGTGCTCAGCGTTTGTCATACCCGGCCCTTGAGCACGGCCAGCTACGCCGTGCTGCGCATGCCTGACTCCTTTTCAATTACCTGCAGGGGTATAGTGCAAGTCAATACTTTCATTGGACACGGGCAGCATGTTTTGGACTTGATGTAAATCAAGCAAGACCTCCAGGGTTACGCCCGCAGCGCCCTGTTTTTTTCAAGTCAACGACGAAAGCCCCGCCATGCCGCAGCCACTCGCCATAGAACACTTCTTTGACGAAGACACCTCCACCTTCAGCTACCTCGTGCTGGACCACCGCACGATGCAGTGCGCGCTGGTCGACAGCGTGCTGGACTACGACCCCAAATCGGGACGCACCAGCACCCGGTCGGCAGACAAACTGGTGGCGCGCGTCCAGGCGCTGGGCGCGCAGGTGCAGTGGCTGCTGGAAACACATGTGCACGCCGACCACCTGTCGGCCGCGCCCTATCTGCAAAGCCAGCTGGGTGGGCGCATCGCCATTGGCGGCCGCATCACCACGGTGCAGCAGGTGTTTGGCAAGCTGTTCAACGCCGGCCCCGAGTTTGCCCGCGACGGCTCCCAGTTTCAGCGCCTGTTTGAAGATGGCGACCTGTTCACCATTGGCAGCCTGCCCGCGCGCGCCATGCACACACCCGGCCACACGCCGGCCTGCATGACTTACGTGATTGAAGATGGCGCGGGCACCGTGGCTTTTGTTGGCGACACGCTGTTCATGCCCGACTACGGCACTGCGCGCTGCGACTTTCCGGGGGGCGATGCGGCCGTGCTGTACCGCTCGATCCAGAAAGTGCTGGCCCTGCCGCCCGAGACCCGGCTGTATTTATGCCACGACTACCCGCCCGGGGGGCGTCCCGAGGCCCACATGAGCACCGTGGCCGAGCAGCGCAGCGCCAACATCCATGTGCACATCGGCGTGACCGAGGACGCATTCGTAGCCATGCGCCGCGCGCGGGACGCCACGCTGTCCATGCCGGTGCTGATGCTGCCGTCCGTGCAGGTCAACATGCGCGCCGGAAAAATGCCGCCGCCCGAGGACAACGGCGTGCGCTATCTGAAGATTCCGGTTGATGTGCTGTAGGCGGGCCTGAGCACGGACCCCGCGCTGCTTGCCGCCCTTCAACACAAAGGGTTGCCCTTGTTTGAGCACATTGACGCGCGGTTTCAATGCCCGGTGTGCAGCTTTCGGTGAATGCGCCGCGTGGTGCTCCAGACCGCCCACAGCACCAGCGGGATCAGTGCCCCGGCCGCTATTTCGGGGTTGATCGGCACGCCCGCGCCCTTGAGCGCCTTGCCGCCGTAGAGCAGCAGGCTGACCACGTAGTAGGAGATCGCCGCGATCGACAACCCTTCCACCGTGCTTTGCAGGCGCAGCTGCAGTTCTTGCCCGCGCGTGAGCTTTTCCAGTAGCTGCTGGTTTTGCACCTCGGTGGCAATGTCCACCCGCGTGCGCAGCAAGGCGCTGGTACGTGACACCCGCTCTGACAATGACGCGAGCCGCTGCGCGGTGGATGCCACGGTGGCAATGGCGGGCGACAGCCGGCGCTGCATGAAGTCGCCCAGCGTTTGCGTGCCGGGAATGGGCTGCTCGCGCAATTCGGTGATGCGCTGGGTCACCAGCGTGTCGTAGGCGCGGGTAGCTGAAAACCGGTACACATGCTCGGCCGTGGCGCGCTCCACACGGGCCGCCAGCGATACCAGCGTGTCCAGCAGTTCCTGGTCTGACGCCGACTTGAGCTCGAGCCGCGCCGTGATGTCAGCCAGCGCGTCGTCTGACGCGGTCAGCATGGGGCCCAGCTGCTTGGCCACGGGCAGGCCGCGCAGGGCCATGAGCCGGTAGGTTTCGAGCTCCAGCAGGCGGTGCGAGATGCGGCCGACGCGCGTTTGCGTGGTGCCCGGCGGCACGATCACCAGCATGCGTTCAAAGCCGCTGGGGCGCAGCATGAAGTCGGTCACTGCCCAGGAGTGGCCGGCATTGCCCGTCACCGAAGCCACCACCGGGTGTTCGCCAAACCAGGCCCGGGCCTGCGCCAGCGTGTCGTCCACCGCCGCCAGGTCGCCATGCACCATGGCCAGCTTGATGGCCGCAATGGTGCGGCCCGGTATGCCGCGCAGCCATTCAGGCGCCAGCACCAGCGCGGACATCAGTTCGGGGTCAGACGCGCCAAGCTGTGCGTGCGCGGGCAAGGGCTGCACGATGGCGTAGCGGCTGAACTCGGTGTGCCGCTCCCACTTGACGGTATAGCCCTCAAAGCGCAGGCGCAAGAAATTGCCCTGCAGGCTTTCGGGGGCCAGGTCCTGCTGACCGGGCAGCAGGCGCAGGTGCGCGCATTCCTGCTCGCGCGTGACGCCTTCATTGAACACGGCCACATACACCACCAGCGCCGGCACGCGGATGCGCGCGGGCGGGCGGGCATGCACCTCGTTGTGCAGCATGGCGCGCTGCGCGTCGTCGTCGGGCAGCATGCGCTGCGCCAGTGGCACCGACGGTCTGGACGGCAGCAAGGCAGAAGGATGAACAAGAGGTGGATTCATGGCGCTGAAGGTGTGGGTGACGGGGCTATTGTGCGGTCAATTTTTGGGGTCTTTCCATGAACCGCCTCCCGACTCGTCAGCGCGAGCGAAGCGCGGCGATCCATCGCCGAAAAAGCGCAGTCATGGATTGCCGCACTTTATTCGCAATGACAGGGATAGATTGCACCGGCTCATGGTTCGTGTGCAGTTCTGGAACGGAACAAGAGGCGCGCAACCGGCCTCTTGCCGGCGCGGGTTGGCATCGAGGCGCTTTCTGGATACACCATATATCGCAGATTGCTTATATGATCCAGCGTCAACACTGGAGACATCATGAAAAAAGTTACTTCACGCTGGGCCGTCAGCCTGAGCCTCGGTTTGGGCCTGGCGCTGTGCGCACCGGTCTGGGCCGACAACAAGGCTGCGGCCATCGACGAAATGGCGGGCTACCTGGAGTTTGTGGACTATGGCGGCGCCACCATTTTTCCCGAGCAAATCCCCAAGGACGAATACGCCAAGATGATGGTCATTGACGCCCGCGATGCCGCGCAGTTCAGCGCCGCGCACATTCCCGGCGCCGTCAACATCGAGTGGCGCCAGGTGCTGGCCAAGAGCAGCCAGATTCCCAAAAACAAGCCGGTACTGATCTACTGCAACACCGGCTCGCTGTCGGCCCAGGCGGGCTTTGCGCTGCGGGTGGCCGGCTGGGACAACGTGCGGATTTTGCAGGGCGGCTTTGCCGAGTGGCAAGCCAAAGGCGGACTGGACGCCAACGCCAGGGCGGCAGGCGCACAGCCCAAGCATTGATGCCCCCACGCCCTACGCGCCGGCCGGCGTGATCATCGCTACCGGCTCAGGCGCCAGCAGCGTGCCTTCGCGCAGCCCCTTCACGGTGGCCAGCGACAGCGCGGCAATCACCAGCGTCGTCAGGGCCAGCACCAGCATCGCCAGGGGCTGAAACCAGCGGGCGGCATGGGGCGCCAGTTGCAGCGTCAGCGCGGCAAACGCCGCCAGCGGAAACGACAGCGCCCAGAGCGTCACGCTGAACGGCTGCGAAATGGCGCGCTTGAAAATACCGGCCGACCAGACCAGGAAAAACAGCGCCACGCCCCAGGCCATCCAGGACAGCAGCGGCGACGCGCCCAGTTGCAGCGCGGCCAGGCCCGCCACGGCCGGCGGCGACACCGTGATGAAGGTGCTGGCCAGCAGCCGCTCGGGCCACAGGCCTGCCGTGCCCACGCGCACGGCCAGCAGCGTGAGCAGCACCGGCCACAGCAGCAGCCCCAGGCCCAGCTGCGCCGCCGACCATTGCGAAGAACCCAGCGCCACGCCAGCCAGCGGCGCCAGCATGTTGCCGACCACGGGAATCAGCATCAGCGGCGTCAGGCTGGGCCAGACCAGGCCGCCCTCCTTGTTGCCCTTGAGCCAGCGCGACAGGACCCACACCGTGACGCCAAACTGCCAGGCCGCGCCCAGCACCCACAGCACCCTGGCGGGCGTACCGGCTCCGGTCAACGCGGTGGCGACGGTGGCCAGCAACAGCAGCGACGCCGGCAATGCCGCCACCAGCGGATGGCGCACCGGGTGCTTCAGGTCATCGGCCAGCGCCAGCGGATAACGTTGCCAGCGCAGCAGCGACAGCCCGGCCAGCAGCGCAAACACCAGCGCCGCCAGCGCGCCAAGCACCATCGCCCCGGCGCCCGCCGTGTCACCCAGAATGGGCACCGCGCTGTGCCAGGCCAGAGACAGCCCCGACAGGCCCATGACGACGACGAACCAGCCGGGCATGAGGAATTTGAGCGCAGTGGGATGGTGGGGCATGAAGGGGACTCGGTTGCAAAGGGACGCGCGCGGCTTGGACCAACGCCTGGCAGGAGGGTGAAGAATAGCGCCAATGGGGCCGCGGCTTGATTTTCAGCCCGCGGCAGGCGGTGCCATGGCTTTGCGACATACTGGCGCGGGGCACTGCCCCATTTTTTCAACCGACTCCAGCGAGCAATCCATGGCCACCGACACCGTAACTATTTCAGGACGACGCCCCCGCCTGCTGGCCGTACTGGGGCTGCTGGTGCTGGCGGCCTTGCTGTGGTCGGGCGTGGCGCCTTATGACCGGGGCACCTGGCTGATGGAGGTCGCGCCCGTGCTGATGGCCGCGCCGGTGCTGCTGGCCACCTGGCGCCGCTATCCGCTGACGACGCTGCTGTACGCGCTGATTGCCCTGCACGCGCTGGTGCTGATCCTGGGCGGCGCCTACACCTACGCGCGCGTGCCGATGGGTTTCTGGCTGCAGGATGCGCTTGACCTGGGCCGCAACCCCTACGACAAGATCGGCCATTTCATGCAGGGCCTGGTGCCCGCCATGGCGGCGCGCGAAGTGCTGCTGCAGCGCGGCTACTTGCGCCACCAGGGCATGGCGGCGTTTCTCGCGGTCTGCACCGCCATGGCGATCAGCGCCGTGTACGAACTCGTCGAATGGGCCTCCGCGCTGGCGCTGGGCCAGGGCGCCGATGAATTCCTGGGCACGCAGGGCGACCCGTGGGACACGCAGTCGGACATGTTTTATGCGCTGATCGGGGCGACGGTGGCGGTGACGCTGCTGCGGCGCTGGCAGGACCGGCAGATGGAGGCGCTGCATGCGTCGCAGCAAGCTGCGCAGATGCCCCGACGCTAAAAAATCAGCAGCAACCAGCCCTGATCTTCAAGCCCCGCAGCACTTCTTGTACTTCTTGCCGCTGCCGCACGAGCAAGGATCGTTGCGCCCCGGCGTGGCTTCCTTGCGGATGGTCTCGACTTTCGGCCCCATGGTTTTCCACAACTCGCGCAGGTCGTACACGGCCCAGATCGCTTCGCCGAAGGCGTTGAGCCGGGCAATGCTGGTGCTGGGCGTGCCTTCTTCGCTCAGCGGGGACACTTCGCGCGGGCCGGTGTCGTCTTCGCTCATGGCGACGATGGCCTGCAGCGCGCCGTCCAGCCATTTGGCGGCGTCCTTGTCGCGCGGGGCCATCCATTCGTCGGGCCAGCTTTCCACGGCAAACATGAAGCCCAGCGCCCACACCTGGGCAAAGGCGGGCAGGTCTTCGTCCTTGAACGCGGCCTGCTCCTCGGGCGGCATGTCGGCCACGGCGCCGCGAATGTCCATGACTTCGGGGTGGTAGCAGGCCTCGTCTTCAAGCGAGTTGACTTCGGCGTCGAGCGCGGTGACGACTTCGTTCCAGCGCTGATTCCACAGCGCCAGGAAGCGTTCGCGCTGTGCATCGCTGGCAAAGGAGCCGCTTTCGGCGTCCGCCTCCTCGCCTTCGGCCGGCGTGCCCAGCAGCACGGACAGGTATTCGTCAGCAGCAATCGGGCGGCGCGAGCAAACCACGGCGGCCATGAAGCCTTCGCAGAATTCCCACTGCGGCGTTTCGTCGTAGCGGCTGCGCAAGTCGTCCAGGATGGCGTCGAGCTCGTCAAAGTCTTCGGTTTCCATCCACACCGCCTCGGCAGACAGGTCGGAGGTGGCAGGGGTGGCGGGAATAACAGGTGATGTCGGTGATGTCGTCATGGCAATGCAGTCCTGAGCCTCGCATGAGGCTCTTATGGTGCAAGAGTGTATCTGCCGCGCTCCGGGCGCTTGCGCCGCAAGGCTTGCCCGGGTGCCGTCGCGCACCACTATTGCTGGCGTGATGGCGTTACCATCTGCCGCACACTTTGCCGCCCCTTTATCCAGAAAGAAACCCAATGGCGATTTTTGACGACTCCGCACTCAAGCCCGGCGTGGCCAGGCGGGAGGTTTTTGGCTGGGCCATGTACGACTTTGCCAACTCGGGCTACACCACCGTGGTGCTCACGGCGGTGTTCAACGTCTACTTCATTGGCGTGGTGGCCAACGGGGCTGGATGGGGCACGCTGGCCTGGACGCTGGCGCTGTCGGCGTCCAATTTGCTGGTGCTGCTGCTGATGCCGGCCCTGGGCGCGTGGGCCGACGCGCACGCGGCCAAGCGCCGCCTGCTGATGCTGGCAACAGCGGCCTGCGTGGCGACCACCGGCGCGCTAGCGCTGACGGGGCGCGGCGATTTGTGGCTGGCGGTGGCGGCGATTGTGCTGTCCAATTTTTTTTACTCGGTCGGCGAGTCGCTGACGGCGGCGTTTTTGCCCGAGCTGGCGCGGCATGAGGCGATGGGCAAGGTGTCGGGCTGGGGCTGGAGCTTTGGCTACTTCGGCGGCATGCTGTCGCTGGGGCTGTGCCTGGCCTATGTGCTCCACGCGCAGGCACAGGGCCAGGCGGCCACCGACTTTGTGCCGGTCACCATGCTGATCACGGCCACCGTCTATGGCGCGGCCGCGCTGGTGACGTTTGCGCTGCTCAAGGAACGCGCCCAGCCGCAGCGCACGGCACCGGCCAAAAGCTCGGCCTGGGCCGCGCTGGTGGGCAGCTGGCGGCAGGCGCAGCCCTACACCGACTTCAAGCGGCTGCTGCTGTGCGCGGTGTTTTACCAGGCCGGCATTGCCGTGGTGATTGCGCTGGCGGCGGTGTATGCCGACCAGGCGATGAAGTTCTCGCAGAGCGAGACGATGGCGCTGGTGTTCGTCGTGAACATTGCGGCGGCCGTCGGCGCGTTTGCGTTTGGCTACTGGCAGGACCGGCTGGGCCACAAGCCGGCGCTGGCCATGACGCTGCTGGTCTGGATTGCCATGGTGCTGATTGCCGCTTTAACGGAATCGCGCCCCATGTTCTGGCTGGCGGCCACGCTGGCCGGGCTGGCCATGGGCTCGTCGCAAAGCGGCGGCCGGGCGATGGCCGGCACCCTGATTCCGGCGGCGCGGCTGGCCGAGTTTTTTGGGCTGTGGACCTTTGCCGTGCGGCTGGCCGCCATCATCGGCCCCGTCACCTACGGCCTGGTGACCTGGCTGACGCACAACAACCACCGGCTGGCGATTTTGGCGACCGGCAGCTTTTTTGTGATCGGGCTGGCGCTGCTGCAGCGGGTCAACATGCAGCGCGGCACGGCCGCCGGACTAAACGAATCGCTACCCTTTAAATAGCGGACTGCGCCCGCACGCCAAGGGCCACCAGCCTTTTTGACATCGAAAGAACATGCCGGTCCTTGCTCAGCAGCA
Organism: Polaromonas sp.; assembly: GCF_018780625.1. Lineage (GTDB taxonomy): Bacteria > Pseudomonadota > Gammaproteobacteria > Burkholderiales > Burkholderiaceae_C > Polaromonas. The sequence continues at coordinate 24,579 of NZ_JADMJK010000090.1, forward strand.
GGGCTTGTCCGGCCACGGCCAGGTCAATGAACTTCTGGTCGTCGGGGTCGCTACAGGTCAGGCGGGCCTTGACGGCAACGGCCAGCAGGCGGGTGTGGCGGTCAAATTGCGCCAGCACCTGTTCGGCCGTGATTTGGTAAAAACCCAGGCGCGGCACGATTTGCGGGTAGTCCAGCACGCGCGCCAGCTCGTCGCGCATGGCTTGCGTGGCGATCCAGTCGAGTTCGCCGGCTTCAAGCGCTTGCTGGAGGGGTTGTGCCGCCGCGTCCGCGAACACAAACAGGTCCAGCACGATGTTGGTGTCCAGCACGACGGGCTGGCAGGCCTCAGTCGTCACGGCGCGGCGTGGCGGGCTGGTCTGTCTGCTTGGCGCGGGCCGATCCGGCCACCATGTCAAAGCGGAACAGCCGGCATTCGATCGGGCCGTTCCACATCGGCACGCGGCGCGATTCCTTCAGGCGCATCTTGCCGGGCAGCTTGAGGTCGGGCGTCAGGATGTGGGCGGTCCAGCCGGCGTAGTTCTTTTTCCAGTGCGCGGCGAGTTGCGGAAAGAAGTCGGAGGCCTCGTCGCCCCAGGCGTCCTGCGCCTGCTCGCGGCCGGGGTTGGCGGAGCGGTCGCGCGGGGCCTGTGCGGCTTCTGCGGCTTCGGGGCGGCGCAGCGGCTGGCCGAAATCGTCGACGTTCTGGCCGCGCTCGTCGCGCTGGTTGCGGCTTTGAACGCCTGAAATACCGGCCACGCCCGCCACGTCAATGCGCTCGCCGTAGGGCGGGTTCACCAGCATCACGCCAGTGGGCGCTGGCGGCATGCGCTGCAGCGCGTCGCCGCCGCGAAACTGCACGGCATTGGCCACGCCGGCGCGCTCGGCATTGCGCTCGGCAAAGTCGACCATGCGGAAAGACACATCGCTGCCATACACCGGCGCCGTGGGTTCGGTGATCGCATCCTCGGCCTGGTCGAGCAGGCCTTCCCAGACATGGCCCTGGAACGGCAGGTACTTCTGGAAGGCAAACTTGCGGTTGATGCCGGGGGCGATGTTGCAGGCGATCTGCGCGGCCTCGATGGCGATGGTGCCCGAGCCGCAGCAGGGGTCGTACAGCGGCACGCCGTCCTTGCACAGCTGGTCCCAGCCGCTGGCGGCAATCATGGCGGCGGCCAGCGTTTCCTTGAGCGGCGCGTCGCCCTTGTCCTCGCGCCAGCCGCGCTTGAACAGCGGCTCGCCCGAGGTGTCGATGTAGATCGTCACGGTGTCGGTGGTCAGGTGCACATAGACACGCACGTCGGGCCAGTGGGTGTCCACGCTGGGGCGCACGTCGTTGAACTTGTGGCGAAAGCGGTCGGCAATCGCGTCCTTGACCTTGAGCGCGGCAAAGTTCAGGCTTTGCAGCGGGCTGTGCTGCGCCGTGATTTCGACCTTGAAGGTCTGCTTGGGCGTGAACCAGATTTCCCAGGCGACGTTGGCGGCCGCGTTGTACAGGTCCTGCTCGCTGCGGTACTGGCAGTGCTGCAGCTCGATCAGCACGCGCTGGGCCAGCCGGCTGTGCAGGTTGAGCTTCATCGCGTCGCGCCAGGAGCCCTGCAGCTGCACGCCGGCGCGCCAGGCTTTGCCCTGCGTGCCGGTGATGCGCTGGACTTCGGTGGCCAGCAAGGCTTCGACGCCGGCGGCGCAGGGCAAAAATAGTTGAAGTTGATTCATGGTATGGCTTTAAAAATGAGGACGTGACGCGGGGGCATTCGGCGTGACGGTAAAAAAATGGCGAAGAGCGCGGCCGCCTAGAGGGCTTTGCGCAGGCTGGCGGGCGCAATGCGCAGGGCTTCGCGGTACTTGGCCACGGTGCGGCGCGCGCATTCAATGCCTTGCTCCTTGAGCATTTCGGCAATCTGGTTGTCGCTCAGTGGCTTTTTGGTGCTTTCGGACGCGACAAACTGCTTGATCAGCGCGCGCACCGCCGTGCTGGAGGCGTTGCCGCCGGTCTCGGTGCCCAGCGCCGAACCAAAGAAGTATTTGAGCTCGAAGGTGCCAAACGGCGTGCTCATGTACTTGGCCGTGGTGACGCGCGAGATGGTGGACTCGTGCAGGCCCAGCTCGTCGGCGATTTCGCGCAGCACCAGCGGGCGCATGGCCAGCTCGCCGTGGGTGAAGAAGTTCTTTTGCCGCTCCACAATGGCGCTGCTGACGCGCAGGATGGTGTCAAAGCGCTGCTGGATGTTCTTGATGAACCAGCGCGCTTCCTGCAGCCGCTGCTGCAGCGCCTGCCCGCCCTGGCCCTTGTGCTGCTTGAGCGCGTTGGCATACATGTCCTGCACGCGCAGGCGGGGCATGACCTCGCGGTTGAGCGAGACCTTGAAGCCCCGGCCCGATTTGACGACGATGACGTCGGGCACGATGAGGTTGCGCTCGACATTGACAAAACGGCGCCCGGGCTTGGGGTCCAGCCGGGCAATCACGGCAATGGCGCCCTTGATCACGTCGTCGGTAAAACCGCACAAATGGGCCAGGCGCTTGACGTCGCGCTTGGCCAGCAGTTCCATGGGCTGCTGGCACATGGCCAGCGCGGCGCGGGTTTCGTCGCTGGGCTCGGCATCGCGCAGCTGCAGGCTCAGGCATTCGGCCAGGTGGCGCGCGCCCACGCCGGCCGGCTCCATGTGCTGCAGCAGCTTCAGGGTGATGGCGAAATGCTGCTCCAGCTCCTCGGCCTGCTCCAGGTCGCTGCCGGCCAGGCCGGCGGCCAGCGAGGCCAGGCTGTCTTCCAGATAGCCGTCGTCGTTGAGCGACTCGATCAGGAAATGCAGCGCCGCGCGGTCCACCTCGGACAGCCGCAGGCCAAGCGCCTGCCGGTGCAAATAGTCCTGCAGCGACACATGCGCGCCGGTCAGGTCGGACGCTTCGGCGTCGCTGTCGTCCAGGTTGTTCTTGCGCGCGGGCGCGTCGCCGCCCCACTCGCTGTCATCGGGCGATGACTCGACCGAGCCGTCGCCTTCCCAGCTTTCTTCCAGCGTGGGCTCCTGGCTGGATTCGGTGCTGGATTCGGCGTCATTCTGGCTTGTAGCGACGGAAACAGTAGCAGACTCAAATTCGCGAATGTCCTGGCTGACCGGCGTGTCGGTCTGCTCCAGGCCAAAGTCCTCGCGCACGGCGGCCTCTTCAGCGATTTCCAGGAACGGGTTCTCATCGAGCATCTGCTCGACCTCCTGGCTCAGCTCCAGCGTCGACAACTGCAGCAGGCGAATCGACTGCTGCAGCTGCGGCGTGAGCGCCAAATGCTGCGAGACGCGAAGTGAAAGCCCTTGTTTCACCCTAGCTCCAGTCAGTTGATAAGAGACGTTGCGGCGCGTTTTGCAAGCAGGCGCGGCGGGACCGGCTTTGCCGGGCCGCAGGCGTCGCCCCCTTGAGGGGGGAGGGGCTACACGAAGTGAGCCCTAACGGGGGGGAATTCGTCCACGGCTGTGCCGGGCCGCAGGTGACGGCCCCCTCAGGGGGGAGGGAGCTACACGAAGTGAGCGACAACGGGGGGGAACGCATGGCTACATTTTGAAGTGTTCGCCGAGATAGACGCGGCGCACATCGGCGTTGTCCACGATCTCGGCCGGGGTGCCGTTGGCCAGCACATGGCCGTCGCTGATGATGTAGGCGTGGTCGCAAATGCCCAGCGTTTCGCGCACGTTGTGGTCGGTGATCAGCACGCCAATGCCGCGCGCTTTCAGGAACCCGATGATGCGCTGGATCTCGATCACGGCGATTGGGTCAATGCCGGCAAACGGCTCGTCGAGCAAGATAAAGCGCGGCTGTGTGGCCAGGGCGCGCGCAATTTCCACGCGGCGGCGCTCGCCGCCCGACAGCGCGGGGGCGGGCGAGTCGCGCAAATGATCGACCCGCAAATCTTTCAGCAAGGCATCGAGCCGCGCATCAATGGCGGCCGGGGTCAGCGGCTTGCCCTTGTCGTCCTGCTGCAATTCGAGCACGGCGCGCACGTTCTGCTCCACCGTGAGCTTGCGAAAAATAGACGCTTCCTGCGGCAGGTAGCTCAGCCCCAGCCGGGCACGCTGGTGAATCGGCATGTGCTCGATTGGCTGGCCGTCGATGGAAATTTGACCGGCGTCGGCCCGCACCAGGCCCACGATCATGTAGAACGAGGTGGTCTTGCCCGCGCCATTGGGGCCCAGCAGGCCCACGACTTCGCCTTTTTCCACGGTCAGCGAAACATCCTTGACCACCTTGCGGCTGCCATAGGCTTTTTGCAGACCCTGCGCCACCAGTCGGCTGGGCGCAGCGGGGATGGTGGCGGTTGCGTTGGTGTCAGTCTCCCGATTCATCGGATGCAGGCTCTCTAATTGGTAGGGTTGCCCAGCGTGGTGCTGGGGCGCAGGCTGGGCACGGGCCCGGCGGGAGGCGGCACGGGGGCGCCCGGCACGGCAGCGCGCGGCGACAGCATGGCGCGGACCCGCCCGCTTGGGTTGGCGGCCGTGCGGTTTTGCGCGCCGCCATCCACCGTGAACACGTCGGTGACGTTGTTGTAGGTAATCAGGCTGCCCGTGGTTTCGTCGGACAGCGTGGCGCCCTTGAAGCGGCGCATCACGGCGCGCCCGATGAATTTGACGTTGTCGGCGCGGCTGTCGTATTCGATGCGCTCGCCCTCGCCTTCAATGTACTCATCCACCCCATCGCGCTTTTTCCGGTAAAAGGCCAGCTTGCCGGGTGCGGCAATGGCCACAGCCTGCTGGTAGCCCTCGGGGTCCTGATTCACGTCCACGCGTTCGCCGCGAATGATGGTCGTGCCCTTGGTGATGACCACGTTGCCCGTGAACACGCTGGACTGCTTCAGGTCGTCATAACGCAGGGCGTCGGCCTCGGCATTCATGGGCTTGTCGCGGTCGGCGGTTTCAGCAAGAGCCGCAGACGCAGCCCCCGCCGCCAGCGCGGCGATCAGGAGCAGGGAGAAAAAGGATTTTTTCATAAGGCACGAATCTTGCTGCATGGTGAATCTTGCCATTGTAGCCAAGCCGACGGGAGGAATGCGCCTGGGGCGCAATTATTGACATTTCCGAAGCCGGGGCCTGCGCCGCCGTGGCGGCGCCTACTCAAGCCACAAGGATCACTTGGCGCCCTGTGACGGCCAGGCCTGGCCTGCCGTCTTAAGGCGTGCGCGCTCATCGACGTCATACGAGCCGAAGACTTCGCGGACCGAGCGGGTTTCAGGCAGCACGTACACAATGCCGTCGGTGCCGGTAAAAGCCGGACCAACCACATTCTTGTAGAACGGGACCGGCACATTGATGCAGCCATAGGAGACGCGGTTGTCCAGCGGGCTGGGCGTGGCCAGGCGCTCGGCCCGGCGTTCCCTGGCGGTGCCGGTGACCACCGGATGCAGCGAAATCGCGGCATCGTAGTCGATCCAGAGAATTTCCTTGCCCTGCAGGTTGCGGTCCTGTGCGGCCACAAAGCGGCCGGCGGACGTGGTGCGCTCCTCGGGGCGAATGCTCGACAGCTTGCGCTGGCCTATGCCCGGCACCGCTTCATCGCCAATGGCCAGGCCAAGCAGCGCGGGCGATTCACCACGCAGCTGGCCGCCCGGCTCAAATACGAACACCCGGGCGTCCACCTTGTCGACCACCACAAAGGGCAGGCTGCCGTTGTCGCCCGAATCAACGACCCAGTCCGCCACATGCCTGGCCTCCCGGGATGGGCTCGCCTGGCCAAAATTCGCCCGCTTCGGAAAATACGCACCCGGCGCATCGGTAACGGCGGGAACCGGGGAAGACTGCGCCGCCGGGTGCCCGGGATTTGCGCCAGGCAATGGTGCAGCGGCCTCCGCCGCCAGCGCCGGTTGGCCAGCCAGCCCGGCGAGCAGCAGGCCAAGGACCGGTCCGCACCAGAGCCCCTTCGCCGTGATCGCGCGCGGCCCGGTCCAGCTTTTAGAGTGTGTCATATCGAGGATCCAGACCACATGTTTTGTTGCACGGCAATGCGAGAACCTTAACGCTTAATTGCGATCCTGGCTGGTTGGTTAGCACCGGCATTGAAGTGGCCTCGGTGAGCCGAGGTCTTGCGGTTGGCCCTTCAGGCCTTGTCCCGGGCTACAGGCCATCCGCCGCAGTTTCAATCGGGGCGATTTCATGGTGGCCCGTAACCGTGACAAGCCCGGCAGCAGCCCTGCACGGCCATTGGGTCAATTGACGGATGCCTGATGCCGGGAATCCGGGCTCAGGGGATTGCCTTCCATAGCGTCCAGCCTTTTCCGCAAAGGAGGCCGGCCGCTACAGGACTAAATGATCACGCCTTGCCGCGAGAAAGTCCCACCAGGTAGTCGGCCACCAGCAGCGCGCGCGGCATGGTTTGCGCCAGTGAGCCGGACGTGAAGTAACGCCCGGCCACGCCCAGCGCCGGTACGCCGTCCACCTTGTAGGTGTCCTGGAGCTGCGTGGCCTTGCGGGCCTTGGTGCTGACGGAAAACGAGTTGTACATCTCGGTGAATTTCGCCTTGTCAATACCCTGCTTTTCGGCCCAGGCAGTGACCAGCGCGGCTGTGTTCAGCGCCTGCTTTTCCACGTGAATGGCATAAAACACTTTTTTGTGGAGTTCCTCGACCTTGCCCATGCCTTCGAGCACGTAGTAGAGACGCTGCTGCGGCTCGAAATCGGGGCGAAAGGACACGGGAACGCGCCTGAGAACGACGTCCTTGGGCAGTTTTTTGGCCCAGGCCTCGAGTTGCGGCTCAAAGCTGTTGCAGTGCGGGCAGCTGTACCAGAAAAACTCCACGACCTCAACCTGCCCCGCGGCGACCTCGGTCGGCGCGGGCTTGTCCAGCGCCAGGTAATCAGTGCCCTGCTTGAAGGCACTGGCCTGGGCTTGCGCTGCGGTGGGCAGCACGGCGGCGCCAAAGGTGGCTGCGGCCGCTACGGAAGCGGCTGAAAGCGAAAACTCACGTCGTTGAATCAATTTTTTCTCCTGGAATAACGGGGATGGCAGGGACAGCCGGGCATTAACGCTTGACCGTAACAGTGCAGCAATGATGGCGTATTTACCCGGTGTAAAGATTTGACACGCCAGCCCGGAAAAGTTCAAACCACTTATCGCTGAACCCTGACCAGGGCCGTCTCGATGGAGTTGTTGTCCAGCCGTTCCTTGACCTTTTCGGCATCGTCTTTTTTATCAAACGGCCCCACGCGCACGCGGTACACGGTGCGCCCCGACTGCTCGCGCTCGGTCACCCGGGCCTGCATGCCCAGCAGCAGCAATCGGGCGCGCTGCTGCTCGGCGTCTTCCGGCGTGCGGTAGGCGCCCGCCTGGATGAAATAGCTGAACGGATCGGGACCCGCGCTGGCCTTGGGCTCCTGCGCCTTGGCGTTGGCCAGATCGCCCAGCGGATCCGCGGAAGCGGCAGGCTTGGCAGGTTTGATGGACTTTTCAGGCTTGGCGGCAGCCGATGCAGCGGGTTTGGGTGCCGTCACCACGTCCGGGTCAGGCGCAATGACATCGCCCGCTTGGGCCGGCGCCTGGGCCGGCGGTTTGGCGACGTTTTTCCCGGCCAACCCGGCGTTCGGGTTCCAGTCCCGGTTCTTTTTGGCCTCCATCGCATCACCGTCGGGGTTGCGGGGCTGGCTCTTGTTCATGAAGGGAATTGGCACCTTCGTGATGTAGACCGCCACGGCCAGCGCGGCGCCCAGGCCAATCAGGGTGCCAATAATGATCCCCAGCAGGGTTCCACCTCGTTGTTTTTTCATACCTTGCCCAGCTTCCTTGCCCAAATCTGAAGTCATCAATACGGTCAATCCGGTTTACATCTTGCGCGGGGCGCTGACGCCCAGCACCGCCAGGCCATTGTGCAACACCTGCGCAGTGGCCGCGATGAGCGCCAGCCGCGCCAGCTTGACCGCCTCGTCGTCCACCAGGATCCGCTCCGCGTCGTAGTAGCTGTGGTAGCAGGCCGCCAGTTCACGCAGGTAAAACGCCACGTCGTGCGGCGCCAGACCGCTGGCCGCATGGCTGAGCATGTCGGGGTACCTGGCCAGCAGCAGCATCAGGGCCTGGGCCTGCGGGCTGGACAGCGCGGACAGGTCCACGTCCTTGAGCAGGTTTTCGTCGCCGCCTTGGGCCGCCCAGGTGGTCAGGATGGAGCAGATGCGGGCGTGCGCGTACTGCACGTAGTACACCGGGTTTTCATTGTTCTTGGCGAGCGCCAGGTCAATGTCAAAGATGTATTCGGTGTCGGGCTTGCGGCTGAGCAAAAAGAAACGCACGGCGTCGGCGCTGGTCCATTCAATCAGGTCGCGCAGCGTGACGTAACTGCCGGCGCGTTTGGATATCTTGACCTCTTCGCCGTTGCGCACCACGCGCACCATGGTGTGCAGCACGTAGTCGGGGTAGCCCAGCGGCACGCCGGCATCGGCCGCCTGCAGGCCGGCGCGCACCCGGGCAATGGTGCCGTGGTGGTCCATGCCCTGGATGTTGATGGCTTTGGCAAAACCGCGCTCCCACTTGGCCAGGTGGTAGGCCACGTCGGGCACAAAGTAGGTGAACGTACCGTCGCTCTTTTTCATCACGCGGTCTTTGTCGTCGCCGTAGTCGGTGGACCTGAGCCAGAGCGCGCCGTCCTGCTCGTAGGTCTTGCCGGCGTCTTTCAGGCTGGCCACGGTCGATGCGACGCGGCCCGAGCTGTACAGGCTCGATTCGAGGTAGTAGTTGTCAAAACGGACCGAAAAGGCCTGCAGGTCCAGGTCCTGCTCGTGGCGCAGGTAAGCCACGGCGAACTGGCGAATCGAGTCCATGTCCTCGATGTCGCCTGATGCTGTGAATTCGCGGTCGTCGGACTTGACGGTTTTGCCCGCCATGAAGTCGGCGGCGATGTCGGCAATGTAGTCGCCGTTGTAGGCCAGCTCGGGCCAGTCGGCGTCGCCGGGCTTGAAACCCTTGGCGCGCGCCTGCGTGCTGGTGGCCAGGGTCTGGATCTGCACGCCGGCGTCGTTGTAGTAAAACTCGCGCCAGACCTGGGCGCCCTGGGTCGCAAACAGGTTGCAGATCGCGTCGCCCAGCGCGGCTTGGCGGCCATGGCCCACATGCAGCGGACCGGTCGGGTTGGCCGATACAAACTCAACAATCATGCGCGGCTGGCTACCCGCAGGCTCGCGGCCGTACTGGGCGCCGCCTTGCAACACCTCGCGCACGGTTTCCTGCTTGGCTGCGGGTTTGAGGCGGATGTTGATGAAGCCCGGGCCGGCAATTTCAATCGCCTCCACCCAACGCTCAAAGGCCGGCGCCTGCAACAGCAGCGCACGCAGGGCTTCGGCCGTTTGGCGGGGATTTTGCTTGAGCGGCTTGGCCAGCTGCATGGCCGCCGTGCAGGCGAAGTCGCCGTGGGCCGCCACTTTGGGGGATTCAAAAGCGGCTTTGGTGCCGGCGCCGGGAGAGAGTTGTTCGAGCGCGTCAGCCAGGGCTGCGAGCAGGTCTTTTTTAATCGAGAGCATCGGACGATTTTACGGTGACGGCCGCCGGGCGCGGCTGCGGCAGGAAGGCGCCACCGGCCTGCCGCAGCGGGCGAGTGCACAACGCTACTTTTTTTATAGCTACAAGTTCCCGTGGTTACGTGGCTAAAGCCGTATTTTATACAAACTTTATCGCCGCCAGGCACGCGACGGCGAAACCGGCATCAGTGCTGCAGCAGACGCTCGCTGGCAGCCCGCTTGATGGCCTGTGTCAGCCGTTGCGCGGCCAGCGGTTCGCGCGCCCAGTGCTGCCAGTACAGCACCACGTCGACCGGGTGGCCGGGCAGCACTTCCTGCAGCGGCAGGCCGGCGGGGCGCGCTGCCAGCAGCATGTCGGGCACCATGCCCCAGCCCAGGCCCAGCGCCAGCGCCAGCTCGAACGCATCGACCGCCGGCACGAAGTGGCGCGGGTAGAGCGCGCCCTGCAAATTGAAATGCTGCGCCAGGAACGCGTCCTGCAAGGCGTCCTTGCGGTTGAAGATGACTGCCGGGCTGCGCAGCATGCCGTGCGGCAGCGCCCCGCCCCAGGCGGCAATCAGCGCCGGCGCGGCCACGCAGCGGTAGCGCATGATGCCCAGCGGCTCGGCCACGCAGCCGCGCATGGACTGCGCCAGCGTGGTCACGCAGCCCACCACGTCGCCGCTTTTCAGCGCGTCATGGGTGTGGTCCTGGTCGTCGACCACCACATCGAGCAGCAGGCGGTGCGTTTGCAGCGCGCTGGCCACGCCGGGCAAAAACCAGCTGGTCAGCGAGTCGGCGTTGACCGCCACGCTCAGGGTCTGCATGCCGGCACCGCCGCCCGGCAAGCCGGCCATCAGGTCGGACTCCATCAGCCGCACCTGCTTGACATGGCCCAGCAGCGCCTGCCCGGCGGGGGTGGCGCGCACCTGCTTGCCGCGCACCAGCAAGCGCTGCCCCAGCGCGGCCTCCAGCGACTTGATGCGCAGCGACACGGCCGCCAGCGTCAGGCTGAGCGCCTTGGCGGCGGCGCCAAAGCTGCCGTGTTCAATGA
>NZ_JADMJK010000045.1 GCF_018780625.1 Polaromonas sp.
CTGATCCAGGGCAAGGTTGCCGACATGTACACCGTGCTGCAGGCCGGCCGCTCGTTTGCCTACACCGTCGCCAAAAACCTGGACCTGCTGGGCGTGGACCATGTGCGCCAGGTGCGCAAGGACTGCGCTTCGGTGATTCTCTGGTGCGCCGAAAAGGCCACCTGGATGGCCGGCGAGGGCGTGCAGATCTACGGCGGCAACGGCTACATCAACGACTACCCGCTGGGTCGCCTGTGGCGCGATGCCAAGCTCTACGAAATTGGCGCCGGCACCAGCGAAATCCGCCGCATGCTGATCGGACGGGAATTGTTTGCAGAGACTTTATGAGTCTTTTGAAAGAGCTCAGGCCAGCGCCTCTGCGCGTATGTGTTGGGTTGATGTACCGGTGTGATCCAATGCCTGACCATGAATGATGAACAGCAACAATCCATTCTCGCCAGCGCCCTGTTCGCAGCCTTCGCCGACGGCGCCAGGCGCGACCGGGAGCGCGAAGAGATTCGCCGCATCGCCAAATCCTCCCGGGGTCGGATTCGACCAGCGCCACACCAGGGAATTTATCGCCGTCCGATGCAGAACGGGGGCGCGGCACCATGATTGACGTCATCGTCCTGTTTTTCCTGTTCGGCCTGGCGGCGGGCCTGGTCCGTTCGGAGCTCAAGCTGCCGACAGCCCTCTATGACTCCCTGTCGGTGTTCCTGTTGTTGACCATTGGCCTCAAGGGCGGGGAAGGCCTGGCGCAACAGGCCATTGGCCCGCTGCTGCCGCAACTGGGTGCGGTGGTCTTGCTGGGGGTGGCGCAGACGCTGATCGCCTTCGCCTTTCTGCGCGGCGTGGGACGCCTGGGGCGGGCGGACGCGGCGGCGACGGCGGCCCACTACGGCTCGGTGAGCGTGGCCACCTTCGCGGTGGGCGTCAACTGGCTGATGACCCGGGGCATCACGTTCGAGCCGCAAATGGCGATCTTCCTCACCGTCATGGAAGTGCCGGCCATCATGGTCGGCATCGTGCTGGCGCGCGGCGTGGGCAAGCAGACCGACTGGCGCGGGCTGGCGCACGAGACCTTCCTGGGCAAGGGCGTGACCCTGCTGCTGGGCGGCATGGCCATCGGCTGGGCGGCCGGCCCGGAGGGGCTTGCGCCCATCAAGGGGCTGTTCTTCGATCTGTTCAAGGGCGCGCTGGCCCTGTTCCTGCTGGAGATGGGGCTGATTGTCAGCCGTCAGGTGGGTGAACTGCGGCAGCGGGGCGTGTTCATGGTCGCCTTTGGCCTGCTCATGCCGCTCTTGTCGGCGCTGCTTGGGCTGGGCTGCGGCATGCTGCTGGGCTTGTCGGTCGGCGGGATGACGCTGTTGGCCATCCTGGCGGCGAGTGCCTCCTACATCGCGGTGCCGGCAGCCATGCGTCTGGCCGTACCGGAAGCCAGCCCGGCCCTGTCGCTGGCCGCCGTGCTCGGCGTGACCTTTCCCCTCAACATCCTGGCTGGCATCCCGCTTTACCACTGGCTGGCCAGCCAAATCGCCGGAGCGACGCCATGACCTTGCTGACGGAAAAACGAACCGTACTCACCGTGATCACCGAAGCCGCCATCGAAAAATCCCTGCTGCGCGACCTGAAGCGGCTGGGCGTGCGCGGTTACACCGTTCTGGATGCCCGCGGCCAGGGCCGCCGTGGCGTGCGCGACGCGGCGTGGGGGGAGGCCGCCAACATCCGCATCGAGGTCATCTGCACGCGTGCGTTGGCGGAAACCGTGCTGCAAGACTTCCTGACCCGCTATTACGACAACTATGCGATGGTGGCTTTTCTCCAGGATGTCGAAATTGTCCGCCCGGACAAGTTCTGATCGTACGCAACCTTACCGACAGCCCCCTTATGCCCTCCATTCAAGACCTTTTTGCCGACAACCGTGCCTGGGCCGCGCAGATGGAGCGCGAGCGCCCCGGTTTTTTCACCAGCCTCAAAAGCCAGCAAAACCCCAAGTACATGTGGATCGGCTGCTCCGACAGCCGGGTGCCCGCCAACCAGATCACCGCGCTGGAGCCGGGCGAGGTGTTTGTGCATCGCAACGTGGCCAATGTGGTGGTGCCCACCGACCTCAACTGCTTGTCCACCATCCAGTTCGCGGTGGACCAGCTCAAGGTCGAGCACCTGATGGTGGTGGGCCACTACGGCTGCGGTGGCGTGAACGCGGCCCTGAACAACCTGCGCATGGGACTGGTCGACAACTGGCTGCGCCACATCAAGGACGTGCGGGACCGCCATTGCGCGATTCTTCAGGCAGCGCCGCCCGAGGCGCGGCTTGACATGCTCTGCGAGCTCAATGTGATCGAGCAAGTCATGAATGTGGCGCAAACCACCGTGATGCAGGACGCCTGGGCGCGCGGGCAGCGGGTCGCCTTGCACGGCTGGGTCTATGGCCTGAAAGACGGGCTGCTGCAAGACCTGCACATCACGCTGGACAGCCTGGAGGGTATCGTTCCCCTGTACCGGGCCGCCATTGCGGGCGTGTCGGCGGCCCGGCGGTAGGCTGCCGGCCTTCGCAGTCAAGAAAACCGGGGAAAACATGTTTCCACAGCGCCTTGACTCCATGATTGCCTACGACATCGCCAAGGCGATGATCGACGGCTTCAACCGCCATTACCAGCTGTTTCGCACCGAGTCGGCGCGGGCCAAGCACCGGTTTGAAACCTCGGACTGGCATGGCCAGCAACGCGCCCAGCGCGAGCGCATCGAGTTTTACGACCTGCGGGTGCGGGAAGCGTCGACGCGGCTGGAGCGCGAGTTCAAGGCGGGCGAGCAGCCCATGGACGTCTGGCACCAGGTCAAGCTGCACTACATCGGCCTGCTGATCGACCACCACCAGCCCGAGCTGGCCGAGACCTTTTTCAACTCGGTCACCACCAAAATCCTGCACCGCAGCTATTTCCAGAACAATTTCATTTTTGTCCGGCCCGCCGTCAGCACCGAGTACATCGAAAACAGCGAGCCCACAGCCCGGCCCACCTACCGCGCCTACTACCCGAGCCGGGACAGCATGCACGACACCGTCGTCAAGCTGGTGCGCGACTTTGATTTGCGGCTGGGGTTTGAAGACCTCGCGCGCGATGCCGGCTATGTGACAGAGGCCATGACCCGGCGCCTGGGCGATGTCAAGCTGCGCGCCAATTTCCAGATTCAGGTGCTTTCCAGCCTGTTCTTTCGCAACAAGGGCGCCTACGTGGTCGGCAAGATCATCAACGGATTCAACGAAATACCGTTTGCCCTGCCCATTTTGCACCGCCAGCCCGCTCCGGGCCAGGCCCCGGCCGGCAGCCGCGAGGGCATTTTCGGCCTGGCCGATTCCGGCCGGCTGGTGATTGACGCCGCGCTGTTCGGCGAGGATGACCTGCTGATGCTGTTCAGCTTTGCGCGCGCCTACTTCATGGTCGACATGGGCATTCCGTCGGCCTACGTGCAGTTCTTGCGCAGCATGATGCCGCGCATGCCGCGCGCCGAAATCTACAACGCACTGGGGCTGGCCAAGCAGGGCAAGACGCTGTTTTACCGTGACTTTTTGCACCACCTGCGCCACTCCACCGACAAGTTCCGCATCGCGCCCGGCATCAAGGGCATGGTCATGCTGGTGTTTGACCTGCCCTCGTTTCCCTATGTGTTCAAGGTCATCAAGGACTTCTACCCGCCGCCCAAGGACACCACGCGCGAGCAGATCAAGGGCAAGTATTTGCTGGTCAAGCAGCACGACCGCGTGGGCCGCATGGCCGACACGCAGGAATACAGCGAAGTGGCGTTTCCGCGCGACCGCTTTGACGACGAGTTGATTGCCGAGATCAAGAAGTTCGCGCCCAGCCAGCTCGAGATCAGCGACCGCGACGGCGACGGCAGGGTGGAAGTCATCATCAAGCATGTCTACATCGAGCGGCGCATGATTCCGCTCAATATTTACCTGCAGGAAGCCTTCGACATGGGTGTGAACGAGCCCGCCGCCCGTGCGCAGATTGAGCGCGCCGTGGTTGAATACGGCAACGCCATCAAGGACCTGGTGGCAGCCAACATCTTTCCGGGCGACATGCTGTTCAAGAACTTCGGCATCACGCGCCACGGCAAGGTCGTTTTCTACGACTACGACGAAATCGAATACATCACCGACTGCAAGTTCCGCAAGGTGCCCACGCCGCGCAACGAAGAAGAAGAAATGAGCGGCGAAATCTGGTATTCGGTCGGGCCCAAGGACGTGTTTCCTGAAACCTTCGCGCCCTTTTTGTTGGGCAACGACGCAGTGCGCGAAGTGTTCATGAAGCACCATGCCGACCTGCTCGACGCCGCCTTCTGGCAGCGCCACCAGGCGCGCATTCGGGCGGGCCATGTCTTTGACGTGTTTCCGTATGACCAGCAAAAGCGCTTTGCGGTCATGCACGGCGGGGCCAGCGCCGGGTAAGCCCGCGCGGCGGCGCCCCTGCTTTTAATATTCCTTGTCATTTTTCCAGGAGAAGAACATGCTTGATTCCATCGTTATCCTTGCTGCCGCCCGCACCCCCATGGGCGCTTTCCAGGGCGAGTTTTCCAGCCTGTCGGCCCACGACCTGGGCGGCGCCGCCATCAAGGCCGCCGTCGAGCGCTCGGGCATTGCGCCTTCGACCGTCGACGAAGTGCTGTTCGGCAACTGCCTGATGGCCGGCCAGGGCCAGGCGCCCGCGCGCCAGGCCGGCTTCAAGGGCGGCCTGCCGGCCAGCACCGGCGCCGTCACGCTGTCCAAGATGTGCGGCTCGGGCATGGAAGCGACCTTGCTGGCGCATGACCAGCTGCTGGCTGGCAGCCGCGACGTGATGGTGGCCGGCGGCATGGAAAGCATGACCAACGCCCCGTATCTGCTGCTAAAAGGCCGCGGCGGCATGCGCATCGGCCACGACCGCGTGATGGACCACATGATGCTCGACGGCCTGGAAGACGCCTACGAGCCCGGCCGCTCCATGGGCACCTTTGGCGAAGACTGCGCCGCCAAATACGGCTTCACCCGCGAGGCGCAGGACGCCTTTGCCACCACCAGCGTGCAGCGCGCCAAGGCCGCGATGGCGTCCGGCGCCTTCGCCGCCGAAATCACGCCCGTCACCGTCAAGGGCCGTGCCGGCGACACCGTCATCAGCAGCGACGAAGGCCCGGGCAAGGTCAAGCTCGACAAGATTCCTTCGCTCAAGCCCGCCTTCAAGAAGGACGGCACCATCACCGCCGCCTCCAGCTCGTCGATCAGCGACGGCGCCGCCGCGCTGGTGCTGGCCCGCGCCTCGACCGCCAAGGAGCTCGGCGCCACGCCGATCGCCCGCATCGTCGGCCACGCCACCTTTGCCCAGGCGCCCGAATGGTTTTCGACCGCTCCGGTGGGCGCCGTCAACAAGCTCTTGAAAAAAATCGGCTGGAGCGTGAAGGACGTGGACCTGTGGGAAATCAACGAAGCCTTTGCCGTGGTGCCCATGGCGGCAATGACCGATCTGGGCATCAGCCACGACGTTGTCAACGTCAACGGCGGCGCCTGCGCGCTCGGCCATCCGATTGGCTGCAGCGGTGCTCGCATCATCGTGACGCTGATCCATGCGCTGAAGGCGCGCGGGCTGAAAAAAGGCGTTGCCACGCTGTGCATCGGCGGCGGCGAGGCAACCGCGCTCGCGGTTGAAATCGTCTGAGTCCGACGTAGCATTCAGGCCTCCAAACATCATGTCTGTTGTTTTGGTTATCGGCGCTTCCCGGGGTATCGGCCTGGAATTCGTTCGTCAGTACACCGAGGCGGGCGACCGCGTCATTGCCACCGTGCGGGATGCCGCCGGGCGCGCGCGCGCAGAGGCGCAGGGGGCTGAAGTGCTGACCGTGGATGTGAGCCAGCCTGCCAGCGTGAGCGGACTGGCCTGGCAGCTCGACGGGGAAAAGATTGACACGGCGCTGTATGTCGCCGGCGTTTACGCGTCCGGCACGGCGCGCTCGCCGCCCACGCGCGAGCTGTTTGACCAGACGCTGCACACCAATGTGCTGGGCGCCATGCAGGTGCTGCCGCAGGTGGCGCCGCTGGTCGAGGCGGCGCAGGGACGCTTTGGCTTCATCAGCAGCGGCATGGGGCACATCGGCAGCGTGGAATCCAGCCAGGGCTGGACCTACCGCGTCAGCAAGGCCGCGCTCAACATGGCGGTGGCGTCGGCCCAGCACGACTACCCGGCGGCCATTTTGGTCGCGCTGTGCCCCGGCTGGGTGCGCACCGACCTGGGCGGACCCAATGCCCCGCTGAGCGCTTCAGACAGCGTGCGCGCCATGCGCGCCACGCTCGCCAAGCTCACGCCGGCCCACCGGGGCCAGTTTTTTCACCACGACGGCCGGCCGTTTGCCGGCTGGTAATTCCCTTCATCACGATCTGGACACAACAACCATGCTGCTGACACAAGACCAGGAACAGGTCCGCGACGCGGTTCGCGCTTTCGCACAGGCAGAACTCTGGCCGCATGCCGCGCGCTGGGACAAGGAACATTACTTTCCCAAGGAAGCCCACCGGGGGCTGGCCGCGCTGGGCGCCTACGGCATCTGCGTGCCCGAGGAATTCGGCGGTGCCAACTTCGACTACCTCACGCTGGCGCTGGTACTGGAAGAAATCGCCGCCGGCGACGGCGGCACCAGCACGGCGATCAGCGTGACCAACTGCCCGGTCAACGCGATTTTGATGCGCTACGGCAACCCGGCGCAGAAAAAGCAGTGGTTAACGAAGTTGGCGCAGGGCGACATGCTGGGCGCCTTCTGCCTGACCGAGCCGCACACCGGCAGCGATGCCTCGTCGCTGCGCACCACGGCCGTCAGGCAAGGCGACGCCTATGTGCTGAACGGCGTCAAGCAGTTCATCACCAGCGGCCAGAACAGCCAGGTCGCCATCGTCATTGCCGTGACCGACAAGGGCGCCGGCAAGAAGGGCATGAGCGCCTTCATCGTGCCGACCGACGCGCCCGGCTATTCGGCCTCCCGGCTCGAAGACAAGCTCGGCCAGCATTCCAGCGATACGGCGCAGGTCAACTTCGACGACTGCCGCATCCCCGTTGAAAACCTGATTGGCGCCGAGGGCGAAGGCTACAAGATCGCGCTGGGCGGGCTGGAAGGCGGGCGCATCGGCATTGCCGCGCAAAGCGTGGGCATGGCGCGCAGCGCCTTCGAGGTCGCGCTGGCCTACGCCAAGGACCGCCAGAG
>NZ_JADMJK010000054.1:0-125509 GCF_018780625.1 Polaromonas sp.
CACAGGTCAATGCCGAACTGGCCTTCGAGCGCAGCGGCCCGGAACGCATCTATTCGAGCATCGTGCTGCTGGAGCACTGGATCAGCTGTCTGCGAAAAAGTCCTGATCCCCAAGTCTACGCCGCCACTATCGGGCGCTTTGCCACCCACCTGGCGACGCTGCGCAACATGTCGATTGCCGTTACCAGCAAGCTGGTCAATGGCGAAAGCCCGGTGGTCGAAGCCGCGCTGATCAAGGACATCGGGACGGAATTCGAGCAAAGCATTCCGTCCCTCATCGAAGCGGCCATCGCCATGGACCCGCAGGCACCGGTCGATGCCGACCTGTACCGGACCGTGGCTTATGTCAGCCAGATTGCCCCTACTTACTCCCTGCGCGGCGGCACGCGCGAGATCCTGCGCGGCATGATCGCGCGTGGTCTGGGCTTGCGCTAAGAAAGAACAAAACCCATGTTTGCAGAAGCCATCGAAGACATTCTCAAAGACCAATGCACGCCGGTTGTGGTGCGTTCCATTGAGGCGGGTAGCTCACCCACCGCCTTATGGGAATCCCTGGCGGGTGCCGGATTTCTGGAACTTCTGGCCACTGAAGCTGACGGCGGGGCCGAACTTTCCCTGGCCGAGCTGTTTCCGATTCTGAGCCATTTTGGACGCTACGCGGTGCCGGTACCGGTGGCGCAGACCATCGTCGCCCGGGCGCTGGTCGCGTCACAGTTCGCGATACCGCCGGGCATGATCACGCTGGCCGCAGGCGTCCGGCGCAACACCGACGCGAGCATGACCTGCGCATTGGTACCGTATGGAATGATGGCTGACTTCGTGCTGGCCAATGATGGCGATACATTGCTGCTGCTGCATTGTGCCGCAGCGCAGCGCCAGGCCACGGGTGTGCATCGCAGCCTGACGGCAAACCTCACCTGGCAAAACGACAGCGAAGTGATCCGCGCTGCGCAAGGCGGCGCGCTGTTACCAAGCTTTTCAGCAGCGCTGCATGCGGCCCTGCTTAGCGGCGCCATGAACCGTTTGTTTGAAATGACACTGCAGTATTGCAACGACCGCAACCAGTTCGGCAAGTCGCTCGGCAAATTCCAGGCGGTGCAGCACCAGCTGAGTGTGATGGCCGAGCACACGGCCGCCGCGTCGATTGCCGCAGAAGCGGCCTTTCAGGGCGCCGGGAAAACACCGTCCCTTTTAGCCGCGGCGATGGCCAAGTCACGCACCAGCGAAGCGGCCGTGCTGGTCGCCGCGACCGCCCATGCGCTGCACGGCGCGATTGGGGTCACGGAAGAATATGACCTGCAATTGCTGACCCGGCGCCTGCATGAGTGGCGCATGAGCCATGGGTCGGAAGCCTACTGGAACCGGGTCGTCGGCGAGCATGTCCTGAAGGGCGATATGTCGCTTTCGGATTTCATTCGCACCGTGTAATTTCCTCAATGCACCATGGGTCGTGCCTGGAAATTATCCGGGCCACACACCCGTTGATCGCGATCTATCTGATTCAAACCCGGAGAAATTCCCCTGACCTTCAATCACGGCGCTCAAGACACCTGATAGCTTTTGCTACCAAATTTATAGCTGCTTTTGCATACCCGTCTTTCACTAAAGTCATATTTGATGCTAAAACTTTGTTTGCTGGTTAAAACGAGTGCTTCCTCAATACGTTGATGGTCATTTATCAGAGAGTTGGTCAACGGCAGTTCTTCAACTGAATTCATTACTTTTTTAAAGCACCCTATGAAAATCATTGTCCCCGTCAAGCGCGTCGTCGATTACAACGTCAAGGTCCGCGTCAAGAGCGACGGCTCGGGCGTTGACATCGCCAATGTCAAGATGAGCATGAACCCGTTCGACGAGATCGCCATCGAGGAAGCCGTTCGGCTCAAGGAAAAGGGCGTCGCCACGGAAGTCATCGCCGTCTCGTGCGGCGTGCTGCAGTGCCAGGAAACCCTGCGCACCGCCATGGCGATTGGCGCCGACCGCGCCATCCTGGTCGAGACCGCCGAAGAACTGCAGCCGCTAGCCGTGGCCAAGTTGCTCAAAGCGCTGGTCGATAAAGAGCAACCCCAGCTCGTGATCCTGGGCAAGCAGGCCATCGACGACGACTGCAACCAGACCGGCCAGATGCTCGCTGCCCTGCTGGGCTGGGGCCAGGCGACATTCGCCTCGAAAGTCGAAGTGCTTGAGGGCGTGGCTAAGGTCACGCGCGAGGTCGATGGCGGCCTGGAAACTTTGTCGCTCACGCTGCCGGCAATCATCACCACCGACCTGCGCCTCAATGAGCCGCGCTACGTCACGCTGCCCAACATCATGAAGGCCAAGAAAAAGACGCTGGAAAACGTCAAGCCAGCCGACTTGGGCGTCGACGTGGCCCCACGCCTCAAGACGCTGAAGGTCAGCGAGCCGCCCAAGCGCAGCGCCGGCATCAAGGTGCTTGATGTCGCCGCGCTGGTGGACAAACTGCGCAACGAAGCCAAAGTCATCTAAACAAGAACGGAGCACCCCTACCATGACCGCTTTAGTCATTGCAGAACACGACAACGCCAGCATCCGCCCGGCGACTTTGAACACCGTGACCGCCGCCAGCCAGTGTGGCGGCGACGTGCATGTGCTGGTGGCCGGCCTGAACGCCAGCGCCGCTGCGCAAGCCGCCTCCACAATAGCCGGCGTCACCAAAGTCATCCATGTCGAGGGCGAGCACTTCGCCCACGGCCTGGCCGAGAACATGGCCGCGCAGGTGGTGGCCCTGGCCGGCAGCTACAGCCACATCCTGTTTCCCGCCACGGCCAGCGGCAAGAACATCGCCCCGCGCGTCGCGGCGCTGCTCGACGTGGGCCAGATTTCGGACATCACCAAGGTTGATGCCGCCGACACCTTCGAGCGCCCGATCTACGCGGGCAACGCCATTGCCATCGTGCAGAGCCTGGACGCGGTCAAGGTCATCACGGTGCGCACCACCGGCTTTGACGCCGCCGCTGTCACCGGCGGCGCGGCAAGCATTGAAACGCAAAGTGGCGTGGCCGACAGCGGCAAGTCGTCCTTCCTGGGCAGTGAAATCGCCAAGAGCGACCGGCCCGAGCTGACGGCGGCCAAGGTCATCGTCTCGGGCGGGCGCGCGCTGGGTTCGAACGAGAAGTTCCACGAGGTCATGGAGCCGCTGGCCGACAAGCTCGGCGCCGCGCTGGGCGCAAGCCGCGCGGCGGTCGATGCCGGTTACGCACCCAACGACTGGCAGGTCGGGCAGACCGGCAAGATCGTCGCGCCGCAGCTGTACGTGGCCGTGGGCATCTCGGGCGCCATCCAGCACCTGGCGGGCATGAAGGACTCCAAGGTGATCGTGGCGATCAACAAGGACGCCGAGGCGCCGATCTTCGGCGTGGCCGACTACGGGCTGGAAGCCGATCTGTTTACCGCCGTGCCGGAATTGATCGCCGCGCTGTAGTTCGCCAAGCGAATTTGAGGAGAAGTCAATGGCCTTTCTACGCCAATGTCTGCAGGAGCTTCGAGCCCGGCAAGGTGACCAGAACGCACGCTTTTTAAATGATCCTGACAAGCCTGACCAGAGAAACTGTTTTGCCAACGGCAGTCAACTCCACTTGAGTTTGTCTGGCAAAAACCGCTTCTCAAACGGTAAGATCAAAGAAAATATAAACACATTTACAAATAGTGTTTAGACTAATAAATTAATCCCAAATGGGCTGAACCAGATGCCCAAGAAAGCGACCATTTATGCAGATTGATTTGAGCAACAAGCGGGTGATCGTGACAGGCGCTTCACGCGGCATCGGCCAGGCGATTGCGCGTGCCTTCGCAGCCGAAGGCGCATGCGTTGCGATTTGCGCGCGCAACGAAGCGGCCGTCAAGGCCGCAGGCGATGACCTCCAACTGTGCGGTGCGAAAGACGTGATCGCCCGGACGGTCAGTGTCACGGACACCGCCGGGGTCAAGGGTTTCGTCGAAGAAATCGCGGCCGCCTGGGGCGGTATCGACGTGCTGGTCAACAACGCCGGCCAGGGCCAGGGCGGCAATATCGACACGCTGACGCCGGAGCAAATCCTGGAGCATGCCAACGTGCTGCAAATGGGCCATTTCCGCTTTGTTCAGGCGGTGGTGCCACACATGCGCCAGCAGCGCTGGGGCCGGATCATCGAGATCAATGCGCTGGCCGGCGTGTACCCGACACCCGATGGCATTCCGTCGGTGGTCAACCGCGCGGCCTGCATCGCGATGTCCAAGTCACTCGGCATGTCGCTGGCAAAAGACAATATCCTGGTGAACACGCTGAACATGGGCTGGATAGACACCGGCCAGTGGGACCGCCATTTCAGGGAAATGCCGCCCGGCTGCACCCGCGAGGAATTCGACGCCATGGTGTTGAAGGTGGTGCCAATTGGCCGTTTCGGGAAACCCGAGGACGTGGCCGGCATGGCGCTTTTCCTGTCCAGCGAATATGCCAGCTTCATCAGCGCGGCATCCATCGAAATCGCTGGCGGCATGGGTGGCCAGATTGCCTATTACCCGACGCTCAAGCGTGATTTCCATGAAACCATCCGCCTGCGAGGTGAAGCGGCTGCCATTGCGCAGGAGTGATGGCGGGCAGCGGCGCCGCTGCCTACTGTTTCACATGAATTGAGATTCTGAAGGCTGGCGAAACCCGCCAGCCTTCAGGCGTTTTGGCGCAGGCGATTGAGGATGGCCAGACCTTCTTCATCAAGCACTTCTTCCGGCGTTCGGACGCTGGCGCCCAAAATGGGGCCGACCAGTTCATGACCCCAGGTGCTGAGCTTTTCCGGGTTCAACTCGAAACCGTCGTTGTGCCAGGGCTCCAGTTCGGTGATCACCTCGAACGCAAAGCCGCCCGGCGAGAAGTGATAGAACGACACATGCGGGTCCTGCACATGCGCACCCAGCGTCATCATCATCGGCAGCTGGCGCTTCTTGACGATGTCGTAGGTTTCCCCGACATCGCGCAGGCTCTTGACAAAAAGCCCGACGTGCTGGATGCCCGCCTTGTTGGGGCCATGGCCAAAGGCGATGTCGTGGCTGGTTTCGTTGTTCAGCTTGGCGCGGTAAAACGCGGTCTTTCCCTTGCCTGCGCCGGCGCCGTAGTAATGAAAGCCCATCAATTCAGTCAGGAAGCTCTCAAGCTCAGGCGGAAACTCCGGTGTGATGATGACCGCGTGGCCCATACCCCGTGCATCGGCCACGAAGCCGCCGTGCGGGCGGCCCGGCACAAAGGAGCGCGGCATCCACTTCTGGCCGTAGAACAGTTCGTGCTGGTTGCCCACCGGGTCACGAAAGCGGATCACTTCCTTGACGCCGCGAATCTCGCACAGCGCCGCGTCGCCAACCGTGACCTGCACTCCAGCGTCGCGGAATTTCTGCGTTGCCGCGCGAAATTCAAGCTTGCCCCGCGCTTCCCAGCCGACATAGGCCAGGCGGTCCACCTTGCCGGGATGAAACGCCAGCCGGTGGCGGCGGTCGTCCATGCGGAAATACAGCGAATCACGGTCAGCCTCGGGTGAAGGACCGATCTGAAAGCCCATCACTTCCGGCCCGTAGCTTCTCCAGGCGTCCAGATTGCTTGACTCGAAGCCGAGATAGCCCATGCCAATGATGTCCATGATGTCTCCTTGATGTCGTTTTGTCGATGCTTCGGACGCTTTGTGGCGTATTCCCGAAAGCGCAAGAGGTCAGACGGCGAGCATGCCGCCGTCAACCACGATGTCGGTGCCGGTGATGTAGGAAGCCTCGTCAGAAGCAATGAACAGCGCGGTGGCCACCACCTCGTCGGATTCGCCGGGCCGCTCCATCGGAACACCGTCGAGCAATATCGAGCGTGTGGCCGGGTTGCTCAGGAAAGGCAGGGTTCCCGGCGTGGCAATCACGCCCGGGCTGATGCTTACCGCACGGATGCGGCTCTTCACGCCCTCGATCGCCATCTGGCGCGTGACCGCCACGACCCCGGCCTTGGCCGCCGAATGGGCGCCGATACCGGTGACCGTGGATGCACCCCAGGCAGCCACCGACGAGATGTTGATGATGACGCCCCCGCGCACGGCCAGGTGCGGCCACGCATACTTGGTGGGAAAGAAAACAATGTCCAGCTCATTGCGCAGCGTGTACTGCCAGTCCTCTATAGACATGTCAGCAATCGAGGCAAAGCGCGCGGCAGATGCGTTGTTGTAAAGAATGTCAATGCGTCCGTATTCGGCCACCGCCGCTTCAACCCAAGCACTGGCTTGCGCCGGGTCGCCAAGATCGACGCTGCCGCTGCCCGCCATCTGAAGACCCTCGGCCTGCATCAAATCCAGCGTTTCCTGCTGGGCACTGGCGTTCAGGTCGCAACCGAACACCTTGGCACCTTCGCGGGCAAAGCGCAGCGCCGCTGCCCTGCCTTGACCGCCACCCGTTCCGCTGATCAGCGCAACCTTGCCTTCAATACGTCCCATGGGATTCAAACTCGCTTTCACCCGACGGGTTATTCTGGAACGATCTCGACAGCCAGTGCCTCGGCAGGACAGGCAGCGGCACCTTCGCGGGCCTCTTCTTCAAGCTCCGGGGGCACGACGTCAGTTTCCAGATAGACAAGACCGTCAGCATCGAGCTTGTAGACCTGCGGGCACAGTTGGGCGCACAAGCCATAGCCACAACACCGGCTGCGGTCTGCGCTAACGCGAAGCACCATCTTTTTGTCAGAACTCATGTCATCTCCTTTGGCTTGTGGCAAGTCTTCATCAGACAAAGTATATGCACATTTATTGATAAAGTGTTAAGCACTGTATAGGTACAAACCCTTTCAACAGGCCGCTCGACCTTCTGTGCAGAGTAGATAAGACTTCCTGCACGGCAATTCACATATCAGACCAAGTTTCTGTATATAGAATCGTGTTAAAACGGCAAGACACGTCACCGAGCAAGCATCCGAAACAAAGGCTTTCTGCATGCGGTACATGCAGAGTCCCTCCCATAACGGCCAAACCATGAACCCTAAAACCACCGCCATGGAATTACACGCAACACCCAGGGGAAAGCCCAAATCCAAGACAGTCCTGCCGGCCGAGGGAAAATCTGCAACGCGGGCCGTCATTGTCCGGCCCGTCGTCAATGCCGTCAGCATCCTGCGTTATCTCGCCCAGACCGGAACGCCCGAGCGCGCCGCCGACATTGCGCGCCACTTGTCGATCAATTCCAGCACCTGCTTCAACATCCTGCGAACCCTGGTTGCCGAGGACGTCGTCGATTTCAACCCGCTGTCAAAGACCTACTCGGCCGGGCTGGGGCTGGCGCGGCTGGTCGAGCAGCTGGTGACGCGTGGCCAGCGCATTGAACTGGCTTCCCCGTTGATGCACGACCTAGCTGCCGAGTTTGGCGTCACAGTGACGCTCTGGCGACGGCTGGGCACCGACCGCATCGTGCTGATCAGGTCAGAGTCCAGCCCGACCAACCTGCATATCAACATGCCTACCGGGCAGCGCCTGCCCATCCTCATGGGCGCCAGCGGCAGACTGTTCACCGGCCGGCTCGGACTGGACGACGAACAGATACGCGAAGCGTTCGAGCAGATCCGCTGGGCCCGGCCGATTTCCTTCGACAGTTACCTGGCGGAAGTCAACCTGGCCCGGCGCCGTGGCTGGGCCAGCGATGACGGCTACTTCGCCAACGGAGTTCTTGCCATTGCTGCACCTGTCTGCGATCCGAGCGGCAACATTGCCTTCACCGTGTCCACGGTCATGATTCGCGGGGACCGCGACGAAGCTCAAGTTGAAACCCTGGGCGAAGCGGTGCGCGACCTGGGGCACCGGCTGGAATCCATCCTGTTCTGAATCCCCTGACTTCAGCTCAGCCTTGTCACGGCAAGTCAGGCGCGCTCACGTCATCGTTAACCCTAGGTTTGCTGTTTTTAGCTGATTAATATGAACAGATAGTTTGATTATGTTCAGAACTTTGGCTAACATAGCCAGCACGAACGCAATATCAACCTGGCCAGCCGACCCACGGCGGCCTTTTACTCCTAGGGGCACTCGATGAAACTGGACGACCTGATTCTGGTCAGCGTGGACGACCACGTGATTGAACCGCCAAACGCCTTTACCCGCCATATGCCGGCGAAGTACAAAGGCCGCGAACCCAAGGTCGTGAAGGCCAATGGCCGCGACGTCTGGGTTTTTGAAGAAATCGCCACCGGCTACATGGGCCTGAACTCTGTCGTCGGCCGGCCCAAGGAAGAGTACGGCATGGAGCCGCTGGGCTACGACCAGATGCGCCGGGGAACCTTTGACATCAAGGCGCGCGTGGAGGACATGAACGCCAATGGCGTGCTGGGCTCGCTGTGCTTTCCGACCTTCCCCGGTTTTGCCGGCCAGCGCTTCCAGAGCTACCCCGACAAAGGGGTTTCACTGGCCGCCATCCAGGCCTACAACGACTGGCATTTCCACGACTGGTGCAGCGCCGCACCGGGCCGCATGATCCCGGTGATGATCGTTCCCTGGTGGGACATGCAGGCCGCAGCGGCCGAAGTCGAACGCATGGCCAAGCTCGGCGTGCATGCCCTGACGCTGTCCGACAACCCGACGGTCCATGGCTTCCCCTCGATTCACAATGACCGCTGGGACCCGCTGTGGAAAGCTTGCGCCGACAACAACGTCGTGATCTGCTGCCACATCGGCACCGGCGTCAAGGCGGCTCATGCCTCCGACGAATCGCCCATCGACGCCTGGATCACTTCCATGCCGATCTCGATTTCCAATTCGGCGGCCGACTGGATCTGGGCGCCCATGTGGAAGAAGTTCCCCAAGCTGCGCATGGCGCTGTCCGAAGGCGGCATCGGCTGGATTCCCTACCTGCTGGAGCGGGCCAACTTCACGCACCAGCACCACAATGCCTGGACGATGTCGAACTTCGGCGACAAAAAACCGAGCGACATCTTCAACGAACACATCATCACCTGCTTCATCGAAGATGAATTCGGCCTGAAAAACCTCGATTCGCTGAACGTTGACAAGGTGACCTGGGAATGCGACTACCCGCATTCCGACTGCACCTGGCCCGAGTCGGCCAATGTGTTCTGGCGCCAGTCCCAGCATCTGCCCGATGACGTGATCAACAAGATCACCCACCTGAACACCATGCGCGAGTTCTCGTATGACCCGTTCGCCATTTTGGGGCGTGAAAACTGCACTGTCGGCGCCCTGCGCGCCCAGGCCAAGCATGTGAGCATCGAGCCGGCATTGGGCATGGGCGGCGCGGCTCCCCTGCGCGACCCGAACAAGCCCGTCACGTCGGGCGACATCAACAAGATGTTCGAGGCGGCTGACGCGCAAACGGCGCTGTAAAACGCTGTCCACGCAGCGATCCCGGGTCCATTGCGGAGCCAAGGGTCGCTGCGTTCCGGCCAGGCCGGCACAGTCACGCTGTGGCCAGCCATCATTTCGGGCAGTCTTGAACTAGCCCGCCCGTTTTTTGAAAGCAAGCCCATGAGCCAGCCTTTTCTGATCATTGAGCGCGATGGCGGTGTCGTCACCGCCCGCATGAACCGGCCCGAGACGCGCAACGCGCTGACCGAGCCGGCGCAGATGCTCGAACTGGTGGACCTGTGCCACCAAGTCCGGCGCGACAGCTCGATCAAGGCCCTGGTGCTGACGGGCGAAGGCAGCGCCTTTTGCGCCGGCGGCAATGTCAAGGACATGCGCGACCGGGGCGGCATCTTTGCCGGCTCGCCTTTTGAGGTGCGCGAAAGCTACCGCAACACCATCCAGCAGATTCCCCTGGCGCTGTACGAACTCGACGTGCCGGTCATCGCCGCCATCAACGGCCCGGCCATTGGCGCCGGTCTCGACCTGACCTGCATGTGCGACATCCGCATTGCATCGGACAAGGCGCTGTTTGCTGAAAGCTTCGTCAAGGTCGGCATCGTGCCAGGCGACGGCGGCGCCTGGCTGCTGCCGCGCGTCATCGGCATGCAGCGCGCCAGCCTGATGGCCTTCACCGGCGACACCATCGACGCGGCGAAGGCGCTCGAATGGAGCCTGGTCGCCGAAATCGTTCCCGCCGACCAGTTGCAGGCCCATGCCCAGGCGCTGGCCCAGCGCATCGCCGGCAATCCTTCGCATGCGCTGCGCCTGACCAAGCGGCTGTTGCGCGAAGGCCAGCACATGCGGCTGGACTCGCTGCTCGAACTCTCGGCCGCCTACCAGGCGCTGGCGCACCACACCGACGACCATCTGGAAGCGGTGAACGCCTTCCTGGACAAGCGCAAGCCTGTCTATAAAGACCGCTGAACGCGGTCCGCCCTCCCCCTTCAGTTGACCTCCAGGACATGACCATGCGATCTGTATTCCGCGAAGACCACGAACAATTCCGCGAACAGGCGCGGCGCTTCATCGACAAGGAAATCGTGCCACACCTGCACGAGTGGGAGCATGCCGGCATCGTGCCGAAAGACATCTGGCGCATGGCCGGCGAAATCGGCCTGCTGTGCTCCACCGTGCCGGAAGAATACGGCGGCGCTGGCGGCGACTTCGGCCATTCGGCGGTGATGATCGAGGAACTGGCGCGCGTCAATGCCACCGCCATCGGCTTCACGACGCATTCCGAAATCGTCGCGCCTTACATCGTCGCCTACGGCACCGAAGAACAAAAACAGCGCTGGCTGCCGCGCATGGTCAGCGGTGAGCTGATCGGCGTGATCGCGATGAGCGAGCCCGGCATCGGCAGCGATTTGCGCTCGATGCGCACCACGGCCCGCCGCGAGGGCGATGACTACATCGTCAACGGCCAGAAAACCTTCATCACCAATGGCGGCAATGCCGGGTTGATAGTCACCGCGACCAAGCTCGACCCGCAGGCCAAGGACCTGACGCTGATTTGCGTCGAAGAAGACCGCCCCGGTTTTTCCAAGGGCAAGCTGCTGGAAAAGATCGGCCTCAAGGGCCAGGACACGTCGGAACTGTTTTTCGACAATGTGCGCGTCCCGGCAGAAAACCGGCTGGGCGAAGAAAACCAGGGCTTCAAGTACCTGACGCACCAGCTGGCCTGGGAACGCACCATCATCGGGATTCGCGCGGCGGCTTCGGTCGAGGCGCTGCTCGACGAAACCATCCAGTACACGCGCGACCGCAAGGTCTTCGGCAAGACGGTGTTCGACTTCCAGAACACCCGTTTCAAGCTGGCCGAAGTCAAGGCGCAGGTCACCATGCTGCGCGTGTTCGTCGACGATTGCCTGGCCAAGGCGATGCGCAACGAGCTGTCGGCAGAGGTCGGCGCGATGTGCAAGCTGCTGGGCTCCGAGATGCAGGGAAAACTGCTCGACGAGTTGCTGCAGCTGCACGGCGGCTACGGTTTCATGAGCGAATACAAGATCAGCCGCGCCTGGGTCGATGCCCGCGTGTCGCGCATCTATGGCGGAACGTCCGAGATCATGAAGGAAATCATCAGCCGGTCACTGTAGTTCGCCGCGGCCCGTCCAATTCATCAGGAGATAAAAAATGCCCCAACTTTCATACATCAGCCATCTGGGCCTGCGCTCGGACATCGAGGTCCAGCCAGGCGGCACCGTCATGCAGAACGCGCTGGAGCGCGGCCTGGCCGGCATCAACGGCGACTGCGGCGGCGCCTGCCAGTGCTGCACCTGCCACGTCTATGTCGAAGAATCCTGGCTCGCCAGGCTGCCGCCCATGGAAGAGATGGAAGATGCCATGCTGGACTGCACGGCCGAGCCGCGCCGCCCGAACAGCCGGCTGTCGTGCATGCTGACAATGGGCGCGGAACTCGACGGACTGGTCGTGCACCTGCCCGCGACCCAGAATTAGAGCGTCACCACCTAAAGTTGAATCGTGGAATTCAAGGTGCCCGGCCACTTTTTGCTACTTAATTCATAGCTGCTCGCGCAATACATGCCTGCGCAAGAGGCCTATTTGATGCTAAAAAGTCGTCTACTGGTTAAAACGGTTTCGCTCCAAGCCTCACGGCAGATGCACAAGAACAAAAGGCGACATCATGTCGCCCTTTTTCAGTCCCAGATCACTGGCAGTGAATGCGGCCCGCGCAGCTGGGCACCGACAATCTTCGGCGCCGGCTTGCTCGGGTCAAGCCGGATATTGGGCAGCAGGTCCAAAATGGCATTCACCGCCACCTGCAACTCGGACTTGGCGATGAACTGGCCGATGCACATGTGCGGGCCGAAGCCGAAGCCGAACGACGGCTTGGGTTTGCGGTCGATGTCGAAGGTTTCGCTGTTTTCATAAGCGTCTTCGTCGCGGTTGGCCGACGAGACAATGCACTGGACCATCGCACCTTTGGGAATCTGGAAACCGCCAATTTCAAGGTCTTTCGCGGCCTGGCGGACCTTGAAGGTTGCGACCGGCTCAAAGCGCACCGCCTCGTCAATCGCCTTGCCCACGAGGCTGCGGTCGTTGCGCACACGTTCGAGCACCGCCGGGCGCTCCAGCAGCAGCGTCATCAGCGAGCCAAACGTGCGCGTGGTGGTCTCGCCCGCAGCCGGCAGCAAGGAACGCACAAACGTGGTGACTTCGTGGTCATCGAGCTGGCGCCCCTCGTACTCGGCACGGAGCAAGCGGCTGATCAGGTCGTCGCCCTGCGCGCCGTCCTTGCGGACTTGCTCCACGGCGATCTTCACCCCGTCGTACAGCGACTGGGCCGCTTCCATGGCGGCTTTTCGCGCCATCGCAGCCTTCTCGGCATCGACTTGCGGGCCGGCCAGGATGGCCAGCGCCCAGGCCGCGTACTGCTGGATCTGCTCGGGCCGGTTGTCGGGAAAGCCGATCAGCGAGTAGATCAGCCGGATCGGGAAATGCAGCCCGAAATCCATCAGGTCGGCTTGCTTGCCCGGCAGCATGGGCAGGATGTACTCATTGCGCACAATGGGGTCCATCTTGGTATCGCGCCAGCGGTTGACCACATCGGGCATGAAGACAGGTTGCAGCAAGGCGCGCGCCTTGCGGTGTTCGTCGCCGTCCATTCCGGTCAGAATCAGGCCGTCGAAAAATGCCCCCAGCCCTTCGGCAATGAAGCCGCTGGTGAAGTTGGTGGCGTCGCGCAGCACCGCCATCACATCCTTGTACTTGAACAGCGTGAAGGTCGGCCGGTTGGCATCCAGGCCGGCAATGCTGGGAACGCCCAGCCGGGCCATGAAGTTCTCGGCGATCACCGGCGAATTCTTGCGCATGTCACGGTAGATCGCATGCAGATCCACATCGCTGCCCTTGTAGTTGTCGGCTACACCGGCATAAGCGCTCTCAAGCGTGGTCGTTTCAGGCTTGCTCATCAGGTCTCCTTAATGGTTGATGTGCTGAGTTCAAAGGGATCAACAATGGATTGGTCCCTTGTCAATGAAATTATATTGAACACATAATTCAATTGTGACTCACTTAAATTCGGAATACAAGCGTCGATCTACCGAATCGACCGCTACTTTCCTACTGACTTTCATTGCTGCGCTCATATTTCGCAGGCTGGGTGCTGGTCGTGCAGGGCGGGCCGCTGCAACACGGGACGGTTGCCCGCCAGGATGGAGGCCAGAACAAAATCAACCGAGAACTGGCGCCAGGCGGCAATACCTCCGGGCGAAGTCGTGTCAAAGCCGGCGACTGCCGACACGGTGTAGCGATTGGTGAACCCTCCGGTCGTGACCAGGGCCGAGGCAGCGCAAAACAGGCGTGCATCGACGCCTTGCTGGAATTCGCCGCTGGCCGCGCCGCGCCGCAGGATGCGCTCCATCTGGGTCACCAGGGCCGGCGCCATGTCGCTAAAGTGGTTGCGATGGACCACGTTGTGTTCGTGAAAGCGCAAACCCTCCTGCGCCAGCGCACCCAGTGCCGGGTCGCTGCGGTACTGGTCAAAGGAATGCTCCAGCAAAACGCGCAGGGCAACGGTAGGCGGCAGGTGATCGAGTTCCAGCGCCAGCAGATCGGCCAGCACATCCTGCGCCGACTCGTCCAACACGCTGGCGAACAGTTCTTCTTTGCTGCTGAAGTAGTGGTAGACCAGCTGCTTGGTCACGCCTGCGGCGCGTGCAATCTCATCCACGCGCGCACCTGCCAGGCCTTTCTCGGAAAACGCCTGGCGCGCCTCCTTCAGCAACCGGGTGATCGTTGCGCGCTTCTTGGAGGGTGACGTGGTTGTCTCGGCATCGGAAAGGGGCATGGCGTGGCAATCTCGGTGAAGCATGGCAACCCTGCGGCCCATTGCCTGCGTCGCCAGCCGGCCCATTTTAGGCCGGCGTTGCCCGCTCAGAAACTCTGCGACAACGGCCGGACCACGATTTCATTGACGGCCACCTGATCCGGCTGGCCGATGGCATACACCACCGCATCGGCAATGGCATCGGCGGAGATCGCGCCTTCATACAGCTTTTGCGCCCGCTCCTTGAAAGCCGGAATCGTGATGCTCTCGGTCAGTTCGCTGGCCACCAGTCCGGGGCAGATCGTGGTCACCCGGACCTTGCCAACGCATTCCTGGCGCAAGCCTTCGCTGATGGCGCGCACCGCGAACTTGGTGCCCGAGTAGACCGCACTTCCCGGGCCGACCGTCAGCCCGGCGACCGATGAGATGTTGATGATGTGTCCGCTGCCCTGCGCCAGCATGCCGCCCAGCACCGCATGGATGCCGTGGAGGACACCCTTGATGTTGACGTCGATCATGCGGCTCCAGTCGTCAACGCAGCCCTGCGCCAGCATTGAAATGGGCATGATGCCGGCATTGTTGATCAGCACGTCGATGCGGCCAAAGCGCTCGCGTGCCGCCGTCGCCAGCGCTTCGAGTTCCTCCACCCTGGTCACATCAGCCGCTGCCCAGAGCGTGTTTTCGCCGAATTCTTCGGCCAGCCGGGCCAGGCGGTCGGTGCGCCGCGCCGCCAGCACCAGCCTGGCGCCATGCTGCGCCAGCCGGCGCGCGCAGGCCTCGCCGATGCCGCTGCTGGCGCCGGTGATCATCACAACTTTGTCTTGAATTAAATCCATGTCCTTGTCTCCTTTTTCAATTAAATGATTTGCCCCGGGCTTACCCTGATGCCATCAAGTAAATTTATACACTAATCTTAAATTTGTTTAATGAAAATTTGATCTGGGGTCAAACGATGGCTGCGTGCACAGCGTAATCCATCGATAGACTGCCTCGCATCAACCTTAAAAATCACCCAAGTGATCAGGACTTTACGGACATGAAGCATTTCAAGACCCTTCCCGAGCGCGGTGACTTTGCCTACCAGGTGCTGGTGGCGCCGCACCAGGTCAGCGGCCGTGCGATGCACGATCTGCGCGGCTTTTTCGGCCTGAAGATCACCAAGGGCATGCCGTTTGGCTGCGTGCGCGACGACGAGGGCGAGATTTACGCCTTTGTGCGCGCCGTCAATGAACCCGGCAGCACGCCGAACCCGACCAAGTTCATCTACCAGTCCACCCGGCTGGACGGCGAGCATCTGCGCATCGACAAGTCACGCATGACGCCGCGCGCCATGACGCTGTTTCCCCAGCGCTGGCTGGACGGCGACACCGCCTGCTGGTCCAGCCTGGAAGGCGAGCCGGGAACGCCCTGGAACATCCGGGCCGGCGCCGACGGCATCCGCTGGCAGGAGGACGGGTTGTTCGACCTGAGCGGACCGCTGATGGGCAACGGGATGCAGTGGTATTTGCCCGGCGTGGAATGGGGAACCTTCTACGTCTCGCAGATTTTCGACATCGCCGGCACCTGCGATGGCCGGCAGGTCAAGGGCATGATGGTTTTCGACCAGGTGTACATGGCCGAAGGCGGCGCCGTCCACTTCAAGAAAGACCTGGTGGTCAACAACCACATGCATGTGCTCTGGTGGTCTTTCGCGACGATTTACCAGGACGGCAGCTGGGATGTCGGCTCCTTCATGGTGGGCCATGACAACCTGGGATACGCCATTTTTCAGAATGACAAGGGCGAGATTCGCACCACTACCGACATCGAAGCCAGTGTGAGGCACAAGGAAGGCAGCTATTTCGTCGAAAGCGCCTGCATCGTGCTCGATGGCCAGGAGGAATGGGAATTCTTGCCCTGCCCCAAGGGCGAAATGATCGACTTTGTGGGCGGCTTCCCGATCACTGCGCAACAGGAAGGCCGCTGGCGCCGCGTCGGCGACACCCGCGAACCCGACCGCTGGTTCGGCTGGGGCGAATCGGATTGCCGCAACGGCACCGCGCGCAATGTGCGTGGTGCTGATCTTTGACCCGTCAAGACAAGTCCGACGGGAACGCAAGTCCTGACTTGAACCGCCAGTCCATGAAATGACAAGAACAGACCGCAAACAAAGGCCAGAGGAAGGGAATAACCATGCTTGGGAAATATAAAGAAATGCTCTGTCATCAGACACCGACGACATTTGACTGTGTTGAGGACACCGGCGAGAGCCTGAAAACTGCTAGCACCAAGCCATGTTGATGCTCTACCATGCCCCCGGATCGTTCTCGTCGCGCATCTTGTGGCTGCTCGAAGAATTGGGCGCCGATTATCAGGTCGAAGTGGTCAGCTACCCTGAGGCTGACGGCAGCCATGCCGATCCACGCAACCCGCATCCCCATGGCTACACCCCGGCACTGGCGCACCAGGGCCAGGTGGTCACCGAAACGGGCGCCATCGCGCTCTACCTGACTGACCTGTTTCCGCATGCCGAAGTGGGCGTGCCGGTGGGCCACCCGTTGCGCGCCCGCTACCTCACCTGGCTGTTCTACCAGGTCGGCCTGACCGAACCCCTGGTTTACATGAAGGGCAAGAAACTGCTGGAACAAGACGCGGCCATGTCACATTTGAACGACGCGATGATGGAGCACATCCACACCATATTGGCTTCCGGCTCCTACATCCTGGGTGAGCGTTTTACCGCAGTGGACATTCTTTACATGAGCCTGTTTGAGCAAGCACGCCCGTTGTTGGGGCCCAGCGTGGTGCTCGATGCCTACCTGGCCAGGGCTGATCGCCCCGCACGCCAGCGTGCCATTTTGAAAGACCTGTCTTGTGGACCGCGCGCTGCCTAGCCGAACACTGATCTTTAACCACCATCGAGAAAAACATGGAAAAACAAGCCATCGCGGATTTTTTACACGCCCAGGTCAAGGCCTGGAATGCGGGCGACAAGGAGGGCTTTTTCGCCGCCTACGCAAAGGCAGCGCCCAACGGCCTGCAGATTGAATATGTCGGCCGGCCGATGAGCGACGGCTGGCCGGTGCTGGAAGGCATGTGGGCGCAGCAAAGCGCCAAGATTGAAATCGAAGAAGTGCTGATGATCATCAATGGCGATGAAGCGGCCTGCCACAACCGCAACAAGGTGCGCGGCACGGCGATGGCCATTGAGACCATCGAGTTGTACAGCTTTGACGCCGGCCGGGTCGTCGTCCGTTATTTCATCCAGCAACCCTGAGCGCCAGCACCATGAACAATATTGATCAAGCCCGTATCGAGAACTTCATGACCGGCCAGGTGGCAGCGTGGAACCGGCATGACAAGGCTGGCTTCATGGCCCTGTACCGGGAAATGGCACCCGAATTGCTGGACATCCAGTACGCCGGCCGGCCCCGGCAGGAAGACGGCTGGCTGGTGATCGAGGAGATGTGGGACAAGCACAACCACCAGATCACGCTGCAAGTGGGCATGACCATCATCAACGGCCATGAGGCGGCGGTCCAGCATGGCAACCTGATCAATGGCACGGACCAGTCGATTGAGAGCATTGAGACCTACCGCTTTGAGCCGGGGCGGCTGTATGTCTGCTACTTTCTCAAGCCACCGGCAGGCGAAACGGTAGATACCAGCCAGTTCAGGGGATTTGCGGACGCGCCCTGAACCTGCTGACGAAAAACCACCTGGCTTGCAATCAAGGTGTTTAAGACAGCCAGCAGTCTTTGCTACTGAATTAATAGCTGCTTGTACAGTTTGTGCCTGCGCCAGAGGCCTATTTGATGCTTTAAAATTGTTTGCTGGCCATCAAAAACCAATGCGCTCCAATTCAGGAGGCCCTGGGCAGGCGCATGGCCTGCCAGGCCCCCAGAGACAGCACGGCACCGGTGACCCAGAACACGGGCGCCACCCCGAGCGCAGCGCCTATGGCGCCAAACGTCAGCGGCATCACCAGCGTGGACAAATGGACAAAGGTCGTGCGCAGGCCTATCGCTTCGCCCTGGCGATCCGGTGGCGTGACCTGGTGCAGCGTGGACATCACCGCCGGCTGAATTGCGCCTAAGGCGATACCCAGCAAGGCGGCACAGCCGGCCATGGCCCAGGCGCTATCGAGCAGCGGATACACCCCGAACATGGCCGCCGTCATGGCCAGCGCAACGCCCATCATCAGGCGCGGTGACAAGCGTTCGGCCACCATCGGGATCAGCAGGCGAACGGCCGCAGAAGCAATGGCATAAGCGGCCAGCACCATGCCGATGGCCGAGGCGCTCAAGGCCCGTTCGTGGCCCAGGATGGGCAAGGCGAAGCTGTGCGCATCCCAGGTCGCGGCAATCAGCCAGTTGATGAACAGCAGGCGCCGGTAGTCGGGCAGGCGCAGCAGGTCCCAGGCTTTTGCAGGCGGTCCTGCGTTAGCCGACTTTGGCTTTGGGACGATGTCTTCGCGCGGCACCCAGCGGGTGAACACCAGCGTCAGCAGCGGCAGCAGCGCCAAGGCCGCAAAGGCAGTGCGAAAACCGGCATGGTCAATCAGCACGCCGGCCATCATCGGCCCGGCAAAGTTGGCGATGGCGGGCGCCAGGGCAATCCAGCTGAAGATACGCAGCCGCTCTGCCGGATTGCGGGCCAGCCGGCCGGCACTGCGCTGCAGCGCGATCATGCCCAGGCTGGAGCCTGCGCCGACCAGCAGCGCGGCGATGCACAGCGCCAGAAGATGCCCGGACGATGCGGCCACCAGCGCCCCGGCGAACGACAGCGCCAGAGCCAGATGCACCGGCCGGTGATAACCGAGGCGGTCGGCCATGCGCCCGGCCGGCAGCGCCAGTAACACCGGAAGCACCGCAAACAGGGCCATGAGCATGCCCAGAACGGTGGCACCCAGTCCCTGCTGCAGCGCTTGCAGGGGAATCGCCATGCGGGCGCCATTGAGGCAACCGTGCAGGCCCACCTGGCAGGCCACCAGCGCCATCACGGTCGATCGGCTGATGTCAGCCGTCGCCGCTTCAGGCTTCATAGGCGCGCTGCGCTTGGGTCATGCGGCCACCGGCCAGCATCAGCGCGCAAAACATGTTGAGTTCCACCACTTCCGGGGTCGTGAAATAGAGGGCCAGTTCGGCAAAGATGGTTTCATCAATCGACAGCGGGTCCGACGCAAACAGTTCGGCATAGCGCAGGGCAGCACGTTCAGTCGCGCTAAAACGAGCGTCCTCCGAAGAGAGGCAGGCGATATCCGTCTCACTCACTTCACCGCTTTTGCGCGCGACCTGGCAGGCGCGGCAGGTGGTGAAGGCGGAAATGCGCAACCGCACCAGTTCGCGCAGCCGCGCATCGAGAATGCCGTGGATGTGCATCTGGTCCAGCGTGGCCAGCCAGGCCTGCGCAAGCGCCGGGCGGTGCGCCCACACCTGGATCGGCAGCGTGGAGCTGAGCATGCGGGTCTGCACGCCCCGCTCCACCGCTTGCGCCAGCGCCGGCGGAAAATCCGCCAGCGGAATCATCGGCAGCAAAGCCATGGCCGGTGCCGGGCTAGAGTCGCTCAATGATGGTGGCCGTCGCCATGCCACCGGCGCAGCAGATCGTCTGCAGGCCGTAGCGGGCGCCACGGCGCTCCATCTCATGCAGCAGCGAGGTCATGATGCGCGCACCGCTGGCACCCAATGGATGGCCGAGCGCGATGGCGCCGCCATTCACGTTGAGCTTTTCGTGCGACACGCCGACTTCCTTCATCCAGACCAGGGGCACTGGCGCGAAGGCTTCGTTGACCTCGAACAGATCGATGTCGTCGAGCGTCAGCCCGGCCTTGACCAGCACCAGCCGCGTCGCAGCAATCGGGCCGGTCAGCATCAGCGTCGGGTCAGAGCCGACCGTGGCGACGGCTCTGACACGGGCGCGCGGCTTGACGCCCAGGGATTGAGCCTTGTCGGCCGACATCAGCAGCAGCATGGCCGCGCCATCGGAGATTTGCGACGAATTGCCGCCGGTCAGGCGGCCGTCGGGGCGAAAGCTGCTTTTCAGCGTGGCCAGCTTCTCGGCGGCTGTGCCGGGGCGAATGGTTTCGTCGGCGACAAACAGCGGAGCGTCGCCTTCGAGTGATTTTTCCCGCAGTTGGGCCACCGGCACCGGAACGATCTCGCTCTTGAACCAGCCTGCCGCCGCCGCTGCGGTGGCTCGGCGATGGCTTTCCACCGCAAACGCATCGAGCGATTCGCGACTGAGCTGCCACTTATCGCACAGGCGCTCGGCGGCTTCGCCCTGGCCGGTCAGTTCATAGCGCCCAGCAGCCATCCAGCCGAAAGCCTCGCCATGCAGGTCGCGGTTGCTGCCCATGGGAACGCGGCTCATGTTTTCAGCGCCGCCAGCCACCACCACGTCGGCCGCGCCGCAGGCGATCAGGCCAGCCGCCACATGCACGGCCGCTTCGCCCGAGCCGCATTTTCGGTCAATCGTCAGGCCGGGAATCGACACCGGCCAGCCAGCACCGAGCAGCGAGGTACGGGCGATGTTGGCCGACTGCTCGCCGATTTGCGTGACGCAGCCGAAGATCACATCGTCAACCACCTCGGGGCTCAGGCCGACGCGCTTGACCAGTTCGTCAATTACCAGCGCGCCCAGATGGTCGGCGCGAACGCCGGCCAGGCTGCCCCGGAACTTGCCGACCGGCGTGCGCGCGGCGCCGACAATCACGACATCGCGGCTCACAGCGCGCTTCCCTTCATGCCGGAGCCCGGCACGCGCTGGCCGTTTTCATACTTGTAGACGCCGTGGCCGGTCTTGCGGCCGTAACGCCCGGCCGCGACCATCTTGATGATCAGCGGGCACGGGCGAAACTTGTCGCCCAAAGTCTGGTGCAGGTATTTCAGCACCGCCAGCCGGGTGTCCCAGCCCGTCAGGTCGCCCAGTTCGAGCGGACCCATCGGGTGATTGAATCCCAGGCGCAGCGCAGTGTCGATGTCCTCGGCGGTGGCAGTGCCTTCCTGCAGCATCCACATCGCCTCGTTGCCGGCCAGCGCCGACATGCGGCTGGTGGTCAGGCCGGGCGACTCGCTGACCACGATCGACTGCTTGTTGATCGCTTCGCAATATGCGCGCATCGTCGCCACGGTTTCGTCGCTGGTGGCCAGGCCGCGCACCAGTTCGACCAGCTTCATCTTGTGAACCGGATTGAAAAAGTGCATGCCCACCACGCGTTCCGGAGAAGCGACTGCCGTGGCGATTTCGGTGACGCTCAGGGCCGAGGTGTTGGTCGAATAAATCGCGTTGTCGGCCATTTCGGCCGCCGCCTGCGTCACCACGGCCTTTTTGACCGCCAGGTTTTCCGACACGGTCTCGATTAGCAGGTGCGCGCCCGCCGCTGCGGCGGTCAAGTCGGGCTGCATCGCAAGGCAGGACTTGGCCGCCTCGGCGGCCGCCGCCTCAATCTTGCCGAGCTTGACGCCGTCATCGAGGATCTTGTGAATCGCCTGTTGCGCACGGTCCAGCGCCTGGCCGTTGCTGTCCACCAGCGTGGTTGCAAAGCCGGAAGCGGCAAAGGCGTGGGCAATGCCGGTGCCCATCAGCCCGGCCCCGACCACCACCACTTTATTGTTCTGTAAGCTCATATTTTTTCTCCGTTCATGCAGGTTCGATGGCCGAGACCGTGTTGCACAAGGTGCCGATGCCCTCCACGCTTGCCTCCACCACATCGCCAGGGTTAAGGAAGCGGCCGGTGCCATGGCCGGTGCCCTCGGGGGAACCGGTGAACAGCACGTCGCCGCATTCAAAAGTCGAGCGCTCGTCAACGAAGCGCACCAGTTCGGCCACGTCCCAGGTCATGTCGCCAGACGAGGCATCCTGACGCGTCTCGCCGTTGACCTTCAGGCGCAGGCGCAACTTGGGACTGCCTTCGGGGAACTCATCACGCGTGACGATCCACGGCCCAAGTCCTGTCGTGCGGTCCTGGCTTTTGGCCGCGAACAGGTCCATGCCGACGCCAGGCGGCCCGCTGCGTTGCAGGTCTCGCGCGCTGACGTCGTTGCCGACGGTGTAGCCCAGCACGCTAGACAGCGGGTTCTGGCGATCCACCTTCCCAGCGCCAATCACCGCCACCAGCTCGACCTCATGATCGAGTTCGCGGGTCAATGGTGGGTAGCGGATCGGGTCGTTGGCCCCGATCAGCGCGCCATAGGCTTTCAGGAATGCAATCGGCTGGTGGTGCGACTTCATGCCAAAGTCGGCCGCCAGGTGTTTGGCGTAGTTGGCGCCAGCCACCATCACGCGGTTGACTTTCTCGATGGGCGGCAACAACCGAACGCCGGCCAGCGGCCGGGCCGGGCCGGCCATCTGCAGCGCGCTAGCGCCTTCGCCGCGCGTCAGCGCGGGCGCCCAGTCGGCAAACGCACCGGCAATCGGCGTGACTTCGCCGCGCTCGGTGTTCACCACGGCCCAGAACGGCGCAACGCCGTCTGTGCAGCGTGCGATTTTCATGCGCTCACCGCTGGCTTGGTGGCGGTTGCGCCGACTTTGGCGGGGTCCAGATGCAGCAGCTCGCAGGCGTTCTTCCAGCGAATTTTTTGCAGGTCGTCATCCGACAATTTCAGCCCATCGGTCAGGTCGTGCCGGATGGCGTCGCTGCCGCCAAAGTTGCTGCCGTACAGGATGCGATCGGCGCCAATGACCTCGATCAGCGCCTGGCGCATGGGCAACTCGTGCAGCTCGACGTCGAAATAGAAGTTGCGCAGGTAGTCCAGAACGGGTTTTTTGTTGTGGAATACATCCAGGTTCGGGTTGGTCTGCGCCAGACGGCCAAGCTGGTAGGGCACAAAGCCACCGCCGTGGGTGATGTACACCTTGAGCTTGGGGAAACGGTCAAACACGCCGCCATTGACCAGGTACCAGAAGGCCTTGGTTTCGTCGTAGTTCATGCCGACGATGGCTGTGGTCTCGTAGCGGTCGGTGTTGGCCTTGTCGCCCCAGGTGACCGACTGGTTGTAGCCATGCACGAACATCGGCAGATCGAGGTCGCACAGCGCTTCCCAGACCGGGTCCATCTCCTTGGAGTCGAATTCCAGGCCGCCGAAGTTCGAGCCGCCCGCGCCCAGGCCCTTAGCGCCCAGCTGGGTGCAGGCACGGCGGATTTCCTTAGCCGCTTCCACCGGATTCTGCAGGGGAGCCTGGGCCCAGTACATCAGGCGGTCAGGCGCTGCCGAGCAGTATTCGGCCAGGACATCGTTGACCTTCTGGGCAAACGGAATCGCGTAGTCCAGTTCGGTCCAGTACATGTAGCAGTGCGACGGCACCGACACCACCTGGGCGTTCTGGCCGGCGGCATCCATGCCGGCCAGGCGGGTGTTGGGATCGCGCCAGCGCGAGGTGTATTCATTGACGCTCAGCGCCTTGCCTTCGGCTTTGGCCTTGCGCAGCGCAGCCTTGCGCTCGGGCGCGCCCAGGCTCAGGATCCAGTCGCCAACGCGCAGCTTGATGTC
Organism: Polaromonas sp.; assembly: GCF_018780625.1. Taxonomy (GTDB): domain Bacteria; phylum Pseudomonadota; class Gammaproteobacteria; order Burkholderiales; family Burkholderiaceae_C; genus Polaromonas. The sequence continues at coordinate 23,612 of NZ_JADMJK010000054.1, forward strand.
GCCGTCGGGTTGCGACTCAAAGGCCGGTCCCCAGTACGGGTCCTGGTCGTAATAGTCGGGATGCGGTGCATGGGCATGAAGGTCGATAAGCATGGAGGTCTCCTGAGTAATGTGGGCGCGGCTTGTGAGGCCGCGAAGGGCTTGCCAGAACCGCGATCAACACACCCCAGAGAAAATCCAGGAGATCGAAAACAGGTTCAGACGTGCGACATCATGCCAAGTTTAGTCATATTTTGCAAATGTGTTTAACTTTATTAAAATTTGCATGTTGAAGGCCTCCACATCACCTGCTAATTCCCCCTGACCGGCTCGTTCAGCGCCGGGCCAGTCCCCCACCGCCACGGCGCAGCGACTCGACCAGCCGTGCGATGCGCCTGGGCATGGCTCGCCGGTCGGAGTCGTCACCGATCAGGTGTTCACTGAGCATGAAGCGCACGATCAGCTCGCAGATCAACTCGCGATCGAGCTTGGAATCGAGGCGTTCATCCCAGGCATCGAACACCGGGCCGAGAAGGTCCTGAAAGCGAACCACGGCATCGTGAAAGATGCGCTTGAAAAACTTCAGCGCGAACTCCGGCGCCACCAGCAGCATGCGCCGCGAACGGCCGCTTGCCAGGTAGGCATCGACAAATTCGACCATCGTGGCGAACCGCTGATCCGGGTCGGTGCAGGGCGTCAGGGCTTCCGTCAGCGACTTGTGAAAATTCTCTCGCCTGTGCCTGGAAAACGCGTCGAGCAGTTCCTCCTGGGAGGCGAAGTAGCGATAGAAAGTCCCGCGCGACACGCCCGCCGTATTGCAGACCTCCAGGATGGAGATGCGATCTGCGCCCGATTTGAGAATCACCTCCTCGGTGGCCATGAGGATGTTGTCAACGGTTTGCTCGGAGCGGCGGTTGCCGCGTCGGCGCCGGGTTTCAATCGAAATCACGGCGGTTTCGGCCGGCTCTGCAGCCGTGACATCTGCGCTGCCCAAGGCTTTGGATGCCCGTGTTTCCATCGGCACCACGACAGGCGGCACAGGCTTGATCAGGGTTGCTGACCGGGTCTTCGGTTTGCTCACAACACGCTTGAGGGTTGGACTGTTCATTGGTTTCTTTCCTTAAAAAATTGTTTTGGAATACGGTCTAGGGTTTCCCCGTAGATGTTTAACGGCATATCGATAATAGAATTTGATTCTTCTATTAGAATTATTGAGGCTTCCCTCAATGCTTTTAGCGAGAGGATGACAGATGGGCACTGGAAATTTGGATTCATGGTCGCTCGGTGAACAAGACACCGTGATCGCCGCACTCGAACGCGCTGTGATGGCGCATCCTGAGCGGGTTTTGCTCGATTTTTCGGGGGAACTGTACACATATCGACAAGTTGATGAACTTTCGACTCGTCTGGCTAATTCTCTGGCCGTATTGGGCATTCAGGCGGGTCAAACCGTCGTCACGATGCTGGACAACAACATCGACGCGGTGATTTCCTGGCTGGCCGTGAACAAGTTGTGCGCCGTGCATGTGCCGATCAACACAGCGCTGCGCGGTGACTTTTTGCGCCACCAGATCGCAGATGCCGGCGCCGCGCTGGTGATCTGCGAAGCGGGCTATGTCGAGCGCATTGGCCTGGTCGCGCATCTGCTGGCCGAGGTCAGGCAGGTGCTGCATCGCGGCGCCAGCCTTGAGGCCTCCTGTGGCGCCGTGCCGCTGGCCGCGCTCGACGCGCACCGCGGCAGCGACGACACGCCCCTGCCCACCAAGCCGAACCCCTGGGAACTGGCCAGCCTGATCTACACCTCGGGCACCACCGGACCGTCCAAGGGCTGCATGATCAGCTACAACTTCATGTGCAACCTGGCGCGCCTGCAACTGCGTGCCGGACCAGCGACCGCCGAAGACGTGACGATCACCCCGCTGCCGCTGTTTCACATGAATGCGCTGGCGGTCGGCATCATTTCGAACATCCTGGTCGGCGCCCGGGTCGCCATCATTCCGCGCTTTTCGGTGTCCAATTTCTGGCCCGAGGTCGAGCGCAGCGGCGCAACCATCGCGTCGATTCTCGGCGGCATGGGCGGCTTGCTGGCCAATGCGCCCGACACCGAGGCGGCCAAGCGCTGTTTCGGCCAGATTCATACAGTGCGCGGCAATCCATTCACCGAAGAGAACAAGAATATCTGGCGTGAGCGTTTTGGCGCCAAACTGGTCGGCGGCAACGGCTACGGCCTGACCGAGGCCTGCGTCATTACCTCGCTGGCGGCTGGGAACCCTGCCGCGCCGGGTTCGTCGGGCAAGCGCATTCCCGATTTCGACGTGCGCATCGTTGACGACCTGGATCGTGAAGTGCCAGCCAATACCGCCGGCGAAATCGTCTGCCGTCCGCAGCGCCCGGACATCATGTTCATGGGCTACTGGCGGCGTCCGGAAGACACGCTCAAGCTGATGCGCAACATGTGGTTTCATACGGGCGATATTGGAAAATTCGACGACGAGGGGTTTTTCTACTTCGTGGACCGCAAGAAAGACTATTTGCGCCGGCGCGGGGAAAACATCTCGAGCTTTGAGATGGAGTCGGCCTTTGCCAACCACCCCGATATTGCCGAGGTGGCGGTTCACGCGGTTCCTTCCGACAAAGGCGAGGATGACGTGAAGGTCACCGCCATCCTCAATTCGGGTTCCACGCTGACGCATGAGGCTTTGTTCCATTGGTCCACCAACGCTGTTCCTTACTACGCGCTGCCGCGCTATATCGAGTTCCGGGACACCCTGCCGAAGAATCCGCAAGGCCGCATCTTGAAATACCAGTTGCGCGACGAAGGCAAGACACCCACCACCTGGGACCTGGAGGCGACCGACATCAAGGTCGCCAAACGCTGATCCAAAACCAGGCACTGTCAACGGGACCTTCGGGTCCCGTTTTCATGGCGTGCGCACTTTGTTCATGGTGTTTCAACGCAATCACGGCCTCCCCTGTTTTTAATCTGGCCAGGCCAAATTCAATTCATTAAATTGAACATATTTTCATGTATCGTACACTTTAAGACAAGAAATATCAGCAATTTAATGCCCGGAATTCGATTACAGCCGCTTTCACCCTATATTGGAAAACCGCATGGAATTACGTGACAAGGTCGCGATCATCACTGGCGCATCTTCGGGGATTGGCGAAGCCATTGCCCGCAAACTGAGCGCTGAGGGCGTCAGGCTGGTGATCACCGCCCGGCGCGAAGACCGGCTGAAAGCCCTGTCTGCCGAATTGCCAGGCCCTTGCGTTTACCTGCCGGCGGCAATCGAACTGCCGCAGACGCCCCAGGCTCTGCTGGACCTGGCGCTGTCAAGCTACGGACGTGTCGATATCCTGGTCAACAACGCCGGCATGTTCGTGGCCGGTTCGCTCGACACCATCGACCTCGACGCGCTGGCGCAAATGACGCGGGTCAATTTCGATGCGGTGGTGCGCGCATCCTATCTGTTTGCACGCGGCTTCAAGCAGCAGAAGGCGGGCGCGATTGTCAATGTCTCCAGCATCGGCGCCTACCTCAGCTCATCGTCGGTCGGCGTCTACAGCGGGCTCAAGCATGCGCTGGAAATCTTCACTTCGGCGCTGCGCGTGGAACTCAAGGGGTCGGGCGTGCGGGTCGGCACGATTGCACCGGGCACCACTGATACCGAAATCTTCGACCACATGCGCGCCCGGGGTGAAACGGTGCGGGCCGACCAGACGCCGCAGCTGGACCCGGCCGATATTGCCGCCGCAGTCCATTTCATGCTGGCGCAACCCGAGCGGGCCAACGTCGCGCGCCTGCTGCTGGTCTCGTCGGCGGAATCGGTATAAGTCCTCCGCTTGCGGCAAGTGGCGTCAAGAAAAGACGAGGAAAGCTTTCAATATTCCCGTACCGGGACATTGGCCGGCCGCGAGTTATAGCCTGGCAGATGCAGGCCACCATCCACATGCAGCGTCTCGCCGGTAACGAAGCGCGACATTTCGCTGGAAAGAAACACCACGGCCGGGCCGATGTCCAGTTCAGGGTCGCCCGAGCGCCCTAGGGGACGCGCTGCTGCCGAGCGTTCGGCAAAACCGGGGTTCTCGGCCGCCAGCTTGTGAAAGGTGGCGCCCATCGCCGTCGGTGCAATCGCGTTGACAGTGATGTTGAAGCGGCCCCATTCCGAAGCCGCGCTGCGCGTCAGGCCAACGATGCCGGCCTTGGCGGTGTTGTAGTCCGCATGCAGCCAGGCGCCGGTTTCAGTGTCGATGGAATAAAAATTGACGATGCGGCCCCAGCACTGCTTGCGCATGTGCGGCATCGCCGCGCGCATGGCCCACCAGGAAGCCCACAGCGACGAGGTCAGGGTTTTTTCCAGCATCTCGTCGGTCTTGTCCTCCAGCAGCACATTGGGCGTCGGAATGAAGGCGTTGTTCACCAGAATGTCCAGGCGGCCAAACTGGTCCACGCTGGCCTGCACCACCGCTTCGATGGAGGCCTTGCTCGTGACATCGGTCTTGACGAACAGCGCGCGGCCGCCAAGCGCCTTGATTTCCTGCTCGACCTGGGCGCCGGTGGCCTCGTCAATTTCCGCGATCACCACGGTCGCGCCTTCGCGTGCAAAGGCCAGTGCAACGCCGCGTCCGATGCCGCCGCCGGCGCCGGTGATGATTGCAATCCTGTTTTCAAGCAATGCCATGCGAAATCCCATATTAAATTGAACACATTTAGATGTATCGTACACTTTAAGGCAAGAAGTGTCAGCAACACTTTGCTTAAATGACCGCTCCATGGCGCGCTCCCGCGTCTTTGGAAGCGCAACCGGGACTTCCATCTCATGTTCAGACGCCGCATCATCCTCAGCAGTCGATTCAGACCCGCGCAAACCCGGGTGCGCGCCGTCCTTGAAGACGACTTTCACCACTTCCGGGTCGAGCTTGTGAGCATCGACGGAATGGTTTCGAACATCAGCGCAAGCGCCCCGCGACGCCCCTATTCGCTTTGCGGCATGGCGGTGGAAAAACTTGACCTGCTGTTGGGAATGAAGCTCTCGCCCATTGCCCACGAGGTCACCCGCGTCACCGACCCGACGGAACAATGCACGCACCTGTTTGAATTGACTGGCCTGGCCATCGCCGCGGCTGCGCGCGGCACGGCGCGGCGCCAGTACGACATCGAGGTGCCACGGCGGGTGGAACTGCGCACACAGGCGCGTCTCTTGCGCGACGGTGTTCCTTTCCTTGCCTGGGATGTGCTCGATACCGTGATCCAGGGGCCGGCGCCCTATGCCGGCATGGACCTGTACCTGGGCATGGCGCGCTGGGCGCTGGCAACGCTGCCGCCGGAGGAAGCCGAAGCCGCGCTGGTGCTGCGGCGCGCCACGGGAATTTCCAAGGGGCGCGGCATGAACCTGGATGCGCAAGTCCATGCCAGCCCCAACGCGCATTGCTTCTCCCAGCAGCCACAACGGGCCATGCAGGCGCTGCGCATGATAGGTTCGACCTGGGACTTTGCCGACACCCCTGAGCGTTTGTGCCTGGATGACCAGGAATGGCTCGCATTCAGCGATGCTGATGACGTTGCCGCTGGCCGCGCGACGCAATGAACAGCGCCAAAAGAAAACGACCCCCGCAGGGGTTGTTGACGCGGCCATGGAGGCGAGACAAAACTATAGAAAAATCGCCAGGTTCGGCGTTCCCAGCACGGCCTGGTCGAGGATGATCTCGCGCCGCGCCAGCTTGAAGGTGTCGCCGCTCTGGCGCAGCACGTCATGCCGCTCGCCGCTGATCAGGTCGAAATCGTCGAAATTGAAACGGCTGCGGGTGATCAGCATGTAGCTGCGAACCTTGAACTCGTCGGGCTTGTCCGTGGCTTCCACGCGCACGTTGGTCACCAGGCGGCGCGTGCGCGACGGCGGGTCTTCAGCCCAGGCGCTTTTGGTGCCCGTCAGGCGCATGATGCGGCCCATGATCGAGCGGTAGTCGTCGTGGTAGTGCTGCATGGTCCGGATCACGCTGTCAGCCTGGTGGGCCATCGGCCTTGTCTGGCGCAGCGGGGCGGCATACACCAGGTCTTCAGCCAGGGTGGCGGCCCAGTCCTTCAGCCGGATTTCGTCCAGCATGCAGGCTTCATCGTAAAGAAATTCGACCACCTGGTTATAGAGGGGCGAGCCGATGGGCACGCGCTGCGTTTTGACCTCGGCCGAAGCCGGGAGGCGTTCTGTTACTTCGCTCATGGGTTGTGTTCCTTGGAGATGGTGCTGCGGGCTGTCAATGCGAGGCTGACATCAGTTCACGCCAGTGCAGCCACCAGTGCCATTGCGTGTCGTCCTTGGTGAAGCCTTCGTTGACGATGCCCGGGCCGGGCCAGCCTTCGGGCTTTCCGGTTTCGTAAACCGCCTGGTATTTCATGGTCTGCTTCTTGCCCATCGCGCCCTTGGCGGCCAGCGTCATGTGCGGCCAGGTGTCCGAGTCGTCCTGCTCGACCATGCCCGAGGTGCCGAACAGCTGGATGGTCTGCTTGAGCATTTTTTCGCGCAGCTCGGGCGGCGCGTCCTTCTCGGCGAAGATCCAGTTGACGAACTCCAGCTTGTCCGGACCCTTGGGAACGTAGGCATGCATCGTCATCGAACCGACCACCGTGCCGTCGGCCTGCGGAATGTAGACAAAGCCGAACAGCACATTCGGGAAAATGCCGCCGACCTGAGGCGGCATCGAGGTCTGCACCTTGAGCTGATCGGCGCTCAGGTTGCGCTGGAGCTGCGGCACCATCTCGGCGGTGATGCCGACCGGCGGCAAGGCATTGAGTTTTTCTTCCGTGGAAAGCTTGTCCGGGTCCAGGCCGGTCAGGCGACGGATCTTGCGGCCCAGGTCGATGCAGCGCAAGGCGTGGCCGTGCGGCGAGCTGACCTCGACGCCGTACATCTCGGGGCTCAAGTCGCCGCCGCCGCTCTCGCCTTCGCCTTTTTTGGAATAGGCGCCGATCTCGCCAAGCCAGCGGTGCAGCGTCAGCGTGTGGTAGCCGTCAGCCGCCGACTGCTCGCCAGCGGCTTTCCAGTTGGCGCGCACGGTGAAGCGCTGCGGCGGGCCGAGGACTTCCATGCCCTTGTCCGTGCGACAGAACAGCATGTCGTAATACCACTTGGTATCGCCCAGGAACTCCTCAAAGGAAGGACCTTCGATGTTCCAGGTGGCGAAGATCAGTCCGCCATACAGCGACACCCGGGCCCGCGTCAAGCCCAGCTGCTCTTTGGTCATGATCTTGCCGTGCATGCATTCCTTCTCGACCGGAGCGGCCAGAAAGGCGCCGTTCGGGCGAAACGCCCAGCCGTGGTAGATGCAGGTGTGGATTTGCGTGTTGCCCGCGTCCAGCGTCGAGATACGCATGCCGCGGTGCGAGCAGACGTTGAGCAGAACATTCACGTCGCCGGTCTTGTCGCGCGTGACCAGCACCGAGTCGGACCCCAGGTCGCGGACCATGAAATCGCCCGACTTGGGAATCTCGGATTCATGACCGAGAAGGATCCAGGTCTTGCCGAAAATTCGCTCCATCTCTAACTCGTAAAGTTCAGGGTCGGACAGGGCGCGCATCTGAACCTCTCGGGTCGCGATGTTCACCAGGTCGGCAGCCTTGGTTCCATCCGCCAACGTGGGACTGGTCTGGGTAAGCATGTAAGGGTCTCCTTTAGATCCGCCCTCTGCTGGGCGAACTCTAAATATAAACACTTTCCTATTCAATGTACACAAAATATCAAGATTTCTCTTGTTACGCCCTGTTTTTGGGAGTTTCAGGGCGTAGTGCAGCTGATTTTCACCCCAGCTCAACCCTTCAAATTAGCGTAAACCCTTAAATGGCAAGGCATTCTGTTTACCGGTCAATCGAGACCTTGAAACAGGAAACCGAATTCTTGCCTTGTCGGCACCCTCTGATCCCATAGGGGATTCGTTTATTCGTTTGATTTTCAGCAGGCATCGACATGGCCTTGATCACGGGGCCTAGCCAATGCGCCTGAATGCAGGTTGATGCCATTGAAGTGATGGAAAAATCTAATAAAGTAAACGTTTTAAGACAATGTGTTTACTTTGGTGCTAACCTCCGGGAAAACCATCGCGTCAATGACTTCCAAACCCCCTCCTTCTTCTTCCCTGCTCGCGCCCCTGGACAACCGGATCTTTCGCATGCTCTGGCTGGCCTGGCTCGCCGGCAACATGACCATGTGGATGAACGACGTGAGCGCTTCGTGGCTGATGGCCCAGCTCACCGAGGGGCCGATGATGGTGGCGCTGGTGCAGGCTTCGGCCAGTCTGCCGCTGTTTCTGCTCGGCCTGCCCAGCGGCGCGCTGGCCGACATGGTCAATCGCAAGCGGCTGTATGCGTTTGCCCAGTTCTGGATTGCCCTGGTGTCCGCCGCCCTGGCGGTGCTGGCCGCCGGCGGCTGGCTGACGGCGAACTGGTTGCTACTGCTGTGTTTTGCCAACGGCATCGGTCTGGCCATGCGCTTTCCGGTGTTCTCGGCGATTGTCCCGACACTGGTGCCGCGCGAGCAATTGACGTCCGCCCTCACGCTCAATGCGCTGGCCATCAACGTGTCGCGCATAGCCGGGCCTTTGCTGGCAGGTGTGGTGATGGCTTCTTTTGGCATGGCGGCGATATTTGCGCTCAATGCCGCGCTGTCGATCCTGTCGTGCGTGCTGATCCTCAAGTCAGGGCCGAATTCTGGGCAACCCGTCCATCAGGGCGAAGGCATGTTGGCCACGATGCGCGGCGGCATGCGCTTCGTACGGCAGTCGCCCCTGATGCGCAACATCCTGCTGCGCGTCTTCGAGTTCTTCCTGCACTCCATCGGCCTGATTGCATTGCTTCCGCTGCTGGCCAAAGGGCTGAATGCCGACACCACCACCTACACGCTGCTGCTGGCCTCCTTGGGTGCGGGTGCGGTGGTGTCAGCGGTGATCCTGCCCAGGGTGTCGGACTCGGCCTCGCGTGACCGCGTGGTGGCTGTCGGCGTGGTGCTTTATGCCCTGGCCACCACGGTCGCCGCGCTTGCCCCCTCAGTCTGGGTGCTCGCGCCTGCGCTGGCCCTGTCGGGCGGGGTCTGGCTGTGCGTGGTCAATACCTTCACCATGTCAGCCCAGCTGGTGCTGCCCAACGGCATGCGTGCCCGTGGCATGGCCATTTACCAGATGGCCATCATGGGCGGCAGCGCCGTGGGTGCGGCTCTGTGGGGACAGGTCGCCACGCATTTCTCCATCAAGACGGCCTTGCTGGCCTCGGCCGCCATGAGCCTGGTGGTCCTGTGGCGCAGTCGCCATATTTCCGTGCAGGCCGAGGCGCATGTCGAACTGAAGGCCCAGGAGTCTTGAAGTTCGCCACCCGCCCAGCGCCCGCAAGCACTGTTTGCATGCGTCCCGAAGCAACCCCTATGCATGACCTTGCTGACTGAAGAGCTGGCAGGCAGCGGCACAGCCGGCCAGTTCAATACCCAAGCCCTGCGGACCGGACCTTGCGGCTCTTGTCCATGCTGTTTCCTCGAACGCGACCGGTTTCACGCCTCTTGGTGGTCAAAACCTTGATCTGGTCTTTTCTTCAAAAGAATTTCGCGGGTGAAGGCTTTGCAGCGATTCGCGATAGCGCTCGGCCCATGCCTGCGTCCCGTTGGCGCTGACACCTACGCGCCGCAGCAGCCCATCGGCCAGGCCGTAGACCAGGCCATGAACCTCGACGCGCTGGCCTTTATGCCAGGCGCGGCGCAGCGTGGTGGTGCGGCAGACGTTGGCCACCTGCTCGATCACGTTCAATTCGCACAGGCGCGTGCTCCGCTCCGCGTCACTCTTCATGCCGTCAAGCTGTTCGGCATGCTTGTGCGCGATGTCTTCGACATGGCGCAGCCAGTTGTCCGCCAGCCCGACCGACCGCTGCGCCACGACGGCCTGGACGCCGCCGCAGCCGTAGTGGCCGACCACCATGATGTGTTCGATCTTCAGGACTTCGACCGCGAACTGGATGACGGACAGGCAGTTCAGGTCCGAATTGACGACCAGATTGGCGATGTTGCGATGAACAAACACCTCGCCGGGTTGCAAACCTAGTATCTCGTTGGCCGAAACGCGGCTGTCCGAACACCCGATCCACAGGTAGCGAGGCGCCTGCTGCTGCGCCAGTTCGGTGAAGTAGTGGGGGTCATCGGCCACGCGTTGCGCCGACCAGGCCTTGTTGTTGGCAAAAAGTCCGTCGAGGCTGCACATGGCGCTGTTCCGGCGAACTATTACAGGGTCTCGGCGTACAGTTCACGTCCGACCAGCATCCGGCGGATCTCGCTGGTGCCGGCACCGATTTCGTACAGCTTGGCGTCGCGCCACAGCCGGCCGACCGGGTACTCGTTGATGTAGCCGTTGCCGCCCAGCGTCTGGATCGCTTCGCCGGCCATCCAGGTGGCTTTTTCGGCCAGGTACAGGATGGCGCCGGCCGCGTCCTTGCGCAGCGAGCGCGCATGGTCGGCGCGGTCGCAGGCCTGGCCCAGCGCATAGCCATAGGCACGGCAGGCCTGCCAGGTGGTGTACATGTCGGCCATCTTGCCTTGCATGAGCTGGAACTCGCCGATGCTCTGGCCGAACTGCTTGCGGTCATGGGTGTAGGGCAGCACTGCGTCCATGCACGCCGCCATGATGCCCAGCGGGCCACCGCACAGCACCGAGCGCTCGTAGTCCAGGCCGGACATCAGCACCTTCACGCCGCCCCCTTCCACGCCGAGCACATTCTCAAGAGGCACTTCGCAGTCTTCGAAGAAGACCGGGTAGGTGTTCGAGCCGCGCATGCCGAGCTTGTCGAGCTTGGTGCCAAAGGACAGACCTTTCAGGCCGTCCTGGCCTTTTTCGATGATGAAGGCGGTGATGCCGCGTGGGCCGGCCTCGACATCGGTCTTGGCATACACGACCAGCGTGTCGGCGTCCCCGCCATTGGTGATCCACATCTTGGAGCCGTTGAGCACATAGCGGTCGCCCTTGCGGTCGGCGCGCAGCTTCATGCTGACCACGTCCGAACCCGCATTGGGCTCGCTCATCGCCAGGGCGCCGACATGTTCGCCGCTGACCAGCCTGGGCAGGTACTTTTGCTTTTGGGCTTCGGTGCCGTTGCGGTGGATCTGGTTGACGCACAGGTTGGAATGCGCGCCATACGACAGGCCCACGGACGCCGACGCGCGCGAGACTTCCTCCATCGCGATCATGTGCGCCAGGTAGCCCAGGCCGGTGCCGCCGTATTCCTCGCTCACGGTCATGCCGTGCAGGCCCAGGTCGCCGAGCTTTTTCCACAGGTCGGCGGGAAACAGGTTGTCGTGGTCAATCGCAGCGGCACGCGGCGCGATTTCTTCGGCGGCAAAGCTTTGCACGGTGTCGCGCAGCATTTCGATGGTTTCGCCCAGGTCGAAGGCGAGGCCGGGAAGATGGTTCATGGGTGTCTCCGTTGTGGTTATTGATCAGGTTTGCAAATAGTTTCAGGCAACTGCGCGCTCTGGCAGGGGCGCAGGCTGCTGGATGGCAAATTCCTTCAGCAGCTGGGCTTGGCGAGTGGCGGCAGCGCGCTCGTTGTTTTCCTTGACGTGCCCATAGCCGCGCGCGCTTTGCGGCAGGCGCGCCAATTCCAGGGCGGTCTTTGTATTGCCCTGCGTGATCTCGTTCGCTACCTTGCGCATCAGCGTCTCGAATTCACCGATGGCGGCGCGTTCGTGGCGGCGCTCGGCCGTGTAGCCAAAGATGTCCAGCGGCGTGCCGCGCAGCGCTTTGGCCTTGGCCAGGAATTTATAAGCCGTCGCAACCCATGGCCCGTAAGCGCTTTTCACCAGGTGGCCATTCGCATCGCGCCTGGACAGCAGCGGCGGCGCCAAGTGAAAGCGCAGCTTGTAGTCGCCTTCAAACTGCTGGCCGATGCGCTCGAAAAATCCGGTGTCCACATAGAGCCGCGCCACCTCGTATTCGTCCTTGTAGGCCATCAGCTTGTACAGGCTCATGGCCACCTCTCTAGCCAGCCGGTCGCTGGCGGTGCGCTGCTGTTCGGTCGCGGCAATGTCCCGAACCACGGCTTCATAGCGCCGGGCATAGGCCGCGTTCTGGTAGCCGGTCAAGCGCTGAATGCGGTCGGCCATCAAGGCTTCAAGGGGCATCGTGCGCGCCGGCATCAGGATCACCTGGCCGGGCTTGTCCAGGCCTGCGGCTGTGCGGACCTTGCCCAGGTCAAGGGCCGCCTGGCGGCCCCAGGCAAAAGCTGCCTTGTTCATGGCAATCGCTGCGCCGTTGAGTTCGATGGCCCGCATCAGCGAAGCCTCTTGCAGGGGAATCCAGCCTTTTTGCCAGGTGTAGCCGAGCAAGAACACGTTGGTGGCAACGGCATCGCCCATCAGCGCGGTGGCAATGGCGCTGGCGTTCAGGGAGTCGGTGAGCAGCGTCGCCTCGCTGACGCGCTGCAGTAGGGCGTCGGGCGCCGATTCCCAGTCGGGGTTCTGCGTGAACGCGCCGGTCGGGGCCACATCGAGGTTCATCACCGTGCGGGTGCGGCTGGTGGACATGGTGCCCAGCGCTTCCTTGGCGGCAGCGACCATCAGGTCGCAACCCACCACCACATCGGCCTGGCGCGAGGCGACACGGGCCGCATGCAGGCCGGCCGGCGTGGCGGCCAGGCGCACGTTGGACATGACCGCGCCGCCCTTTTGCGCCAGGCCCGCCATGTCCAGCACCAGCACGCCCTTGCCTTCGAGGTGCGCGGCCATGCCCATCAGGGCGCCGATGGTCACCACGCCGGTGCCGCCGACGCCGGTGATCACCACGTTGCAGGGCTCATCCAGGCGGGGCAGCACCGGCATCGGCAGCCCTTGCGGGGGCGTAGCCTTGGCTTTGGACGGCTTGCGCAGCGCGCCGCCCTCGACGGTGACAAAGCTCGGGCAAAAGCCCTTCACGCAGGAGTAGTCCTTGTTGCAGGAGTTCTGGTCGATGACACGCTTGCGGCCCAGCGGGGTTTCCAGCGGCAAAATCGACACGCAGTTGGACTGCACGCCGCAGTCGCCGCAGCCTTCGCACACCTCCTCGTTGATGACCACGCGCTTGGGTGGATCGATCAGCTCCTTGCGCTTGCGCCGGCGGCGCTTTTCGGCCGCGCAGACCTGCGCATAGACGATCACGGAAACGCCCTTCATTTCCCGCAAGCTCTTTTGCAACTCATCCATGCCGTCGCGGTGGCTGATCGGAACGCCGGCCGGCAGCCCGGCCATGCCCTGGTACAAGTCGGGCTCATCGGTCACCAGGTAGATATGCTCCACGCCTTCGGCGGCCACCTGCTGGAGAATCTGCGGAACGGTGGGCGCACCTTCGACCGGCTGGCCGCCGGTCATGGCAACCGCGTCATTGACCAGAATCTTGTAGGTGATGTTGACGCCGGCCGCCTTGGACGCGCGAATCGCCAGCGAGCCCGAATGCATGTAGGTGCCGTCGCCCAGGTTGGCGAAGATGTGCTCGGTGCCGGTGAAATGCGACTGGCCGATCCACGACACGCCTTCGCCGCCCATCTGGGTGAAGGTCTCGGTGCTGCGGTCCATCCACTGCGCCATGTAGTGGCAGCCGATGCCGGCGACAGCGCGCGAACCCTCGGGCACCTTGGTCGAGGTGTTGTGCGGGCAGCCCGAACAGAAGTAGGGCAGGCGCGAGCCCAGGTCCACCCGCGTGAAGCCGTCGGCGGCCTTGCATTCGATCAGGTATTCGCGGCCCTTCTCGCCAAGGGATTCAATGCCGAGCACCTTGGCGATGCGCGCGGCCATCACGTTGGCAATCGCCGCCGGCGTCAGTTCGCCGTTGGGCGACAGCAGGATGCCGTCGTGCGGCACCTGCACCCACTCGCCGGTTTCGTCGTACTTGCCGACCACGCGCGGGCGCGAGGCGATAGGCGCGTTGTAGAGCTGCTCCTTGATCTGGTATTCGATGATCTGGCGCTTTTCCTCGACCACCAGAATCTCGTCCAGGCCATCGGCAAACTCCCGGATGCACTGCGGCTCCAGCGGCCACGAGACGCCGATCTTGAGCAGGCGCAGGCCCATGGCCGCAGCGCCGTCCTCGTCGATGCCCATCATCGCCAGGGCTTCGCGCACATCGAGGTAGCTCTTGCCGGTGGTCACAATGCCGAGCTTGGCGCTGGGCGCGCTCCAGTCCTGGCGGTTGAGCTTGTTCAAGCGCACATAGTCGAGCAGCGCATACAGGCGCTCGCGCTGCAGGCGGTTTTCCTGCTCCAGCGGAGGATCGGGCCAGCGGATGTGAAAGCCGTCAGCCGGAATCGGGTAGCTGTCCGGAATCTTGATCTCGACCGCCATCGGATCGATCTCGAAAGACGACGAGGATTCGATGGTGTCGCTGATCGACTTGAAGCCGACCCAGCAGCCCGAGTAGCGCGACATGGCGTAGCCGTGCAGGCCGAACTCGATGAACTCGCGCACACCCGACGGGTTCATCACTGGGATCATGGCCGCGATGAAGGCGTGTTCGCTCTGGTGCGGCAGGCTCGACGACTTGCAGGAGTGGTCGTCGCCGGCGATCAGGAGCACGCCGCCGTGCTTGGCGCAGCCGGCGATGTTGCCGTGCTTGAAGACGTCGCCGCTGCGGTCCACGCCCGGGCCTTTGCCGTACCACAGGGCAAAGACGCCATCAACCGTGGCCTTGGCGTCCAGGCTGAGCATCTGCGAGCCCCAGACGGCGGTGGCGGCCAGTTCTTCATTGAGGCCCGGAACGAACTTGATGTTGTGCGCGTCCAGGTGCTTGCTGGCCTTCCACAGCTCCTGGTCCACGGCGCCCAGCGGCGAGCCCCGGTAGCCCGAGACAAAGCCACCCGTGTTCAGGCCGACGGCGGCATCGCGCTGCTTTTGCGCCAGCAGCAGGCGCACCAGCGCCTGGGTGCCCGTCATGTACACGCGGCCTGCGGGCTGGGTGTACTTGTCTTCCAGCGTGACCGCTGTATTCAACTCGTTAAGGCTCATAGCTTTTCCTGGCGTTCTAGTGGGTTTCTTGTCTCATTGAACAGTTTCACAATTTCTGCATAGTTTGTAAAATTCAATTACTTGTTAACCAATATCGGTAAAAACGATGCCTATCCTCCAACCCGCGATCCGCTTCACTTTGCGCCAGCTCCAATACTTCACAGCCGTAGCCCGGACCGGGCAGGTTTCCCTGGCGGCGATCGAACTGCATGTCACCCAATCGACCATGACCGCCGCGATTGCCGAGCTGGAACGGGTGCTGGGCACACTGCTGTTCGAGCGCAGCCGCAGCGGCATGGCGCTGACCTATGAAGGACATTTGTTCCTGCAGCATGCCAATGCGGTGCTGGAAGTAGCCGATGAGGCGGCCCGCCATCCGTTTCGCGACCGCAGCGAGGTGACCGGAACGCTGCAACTGGCGGCCAGCTACACGGTGCTGGGTTACTTTTTACTGCCCTTTGTGGCCAAGTTCCAGAAGCAGCATCCGGGCGTTCGCATCGTGCCGGTAGAGCAGGACCGCGCCCAGATCGAAGCGAGCATCAGCGCCGGCGAGCTGGAACTGGCGGTCGCGCTCACGTCCAACATACCCGACCTCCAGCGCTTCGAGCGGCTGCCGCTGGCCCGCTCGCGGCGCCAGCTCTGGGTGGCGGCGAATCACCCGCTGGCCGACGTGGCGCAGGTGGCGCTACAGGACGTGATGCCGTTTCCCTATATCCTGCCGCTGGTGGACGAAGGCGATATCGCGGCCATGCGCTACTGGGAACAGGCCGGATTGCAGCCCCTTACCCTGCTGCGCACGTCGTCGATGGAAGCAGTGCGGGAAATGGTGGCACTGGGCCTGGGCGTCACCATCTTGTCGGACATGGTGTTTCGCCCCTGGTCTCTAGAGGGCCGACGCATCCGCACCGTGCCGCTGAAGAATGCGATACCGGCCATGGAAGTGGGCCTGATCTGGCTCAAGAGCAAGAAACTGAGCCCAGTCGCCGATGCATTTCGCAAATACCTGGAGGTGTCGGTCAGCGCCCAGGCGGTGGAGTGAACGATCACGCTTGCAGGTTGTCGTCGGCACACTCAGAGCTGCACAGTAGAAGGCTGCGCGTGCCGGCGGTATAGAAACAGCACCAGCACAAAGCCGCCCAACGACAACAGCGCCGAGCAAAGAAAGACGCCGGCGTAGCCGAAACCGGCAGCGATGAAACCCATCACTGGCCCCGCCATTCCCACCGCCAGATCGAAAAACAATGACAACGCGCTGAGCGCCGAACCCCGGTTGGCTGGCGGCGTTCGCGCCAGGGTTTCGAGCGCAAGTCCCGGATAGACCCAGGACACGCCAATACCCGTCAGCGCTGCACCCACCATCACGATCAAGGGCAAGGGCGCAAGCCAGACCAGCACCAGACCCAGGCTCTGCACCAGCATGCAGACCGCCACGACCCGGTAGCCACCGAAACGCGGCAACAAGCTGGAAGAAGCCAGCCGGGCAGCAATGAAGCCGATGCCAAAACCGCTCAGGCAATAGGCGGCGTTGGCCCAGCCGAGGCTGTCGAAATAAAGGGCAATGAAGGCGGTCAGGCTGCCGAACCCGGCCGAACTGCAGGCCATCACCATGCCATTGGGCATGACGGCCAGGAAGACATGGCCAAAGGGAAGTCGCACGCCCGGCACCAAAGGCGCGGGACGCTTGGTCAAGGCGAACACCAGGGCAAAAATGCCGGTCAGCGCTGTGGCCAGCCCAATGCTGGCGAGATGGAGGCCATCGCGCAGCAGCACGCCCAGCGGCGCGCCCACGGCCGTTCCGCCATAGGCGGCAATGCCGTTCCACGACATCACCTTTGCGGTATGCGGCGTGCCGCACGTGCCAATGGCCCAGGCGCAGGAAGGCGTCGAGATCATGGCCGAAGACATGCCCAGCACGACCCGCCCGGCCAGCAGCAGCGGCAAGGCAAGCCAGGGCAGTCCGTGCAGAAAAATCGCCAGGCTGGTCAGCGCACCGCTGAGGATCAAGCCGCTCAAGCCATACACCACCGAGCGCTTGGCACCGAGCCGGTCGGCCAGGCTGCCCGCCATGGGCCGCGACAGCAGCGTGGCCAGATACTGCACGCCGATCACGATGCCGGCAACTACCGAGGTCAAGCCGAGGTCGTTGAGCACATAGCCGGGCAGCACGGCCAGCGGCAGCCCATTGCACACATAGGAGGCGAAATTAAAGCAAACGATCAAAAGAATGGACAGGTTGATCTGTAGCGAGGATTTTCCGCTGTCATTCATCGCGGGGGATACTGTCTCAGGCATTGCCACACAGACCCGTGGGAACGCGCGCCATCAGGGCTGCAATGATGAGTTGAGGAAAAACCTGAGGCTCACGCGCCATTCGCACTCACAGCCGCCCTCAGCGCCGCGAACTGCGGCATGGTGGGCTGGTGCGCGTAATAGCCGCCGTCCACCGCCCAGAGCTGGCCGGTGACCCAGGACGAGCGGTCCGAGGCCAAAAACCCGACCACCTCGGCAATGTCCGACGGCAGGCCCAGGCGGCCGGTCAGCTTGTGGGCGCACAGCACCTCGCGCATCGGCTGGGGCAATGCGCGTTCCATGGCCGGCGTGGTCACAGAGCCCACCAGCAGCGCATTGCAGCGCACGCCCTGGGCGCCATGCTGGCTGGCGACATACAGCGTCAACGTGTTGATGGCGCCTTTGGATACGGCGTAGGCGGTCTGGTAACGCTCGCCGGCGACCGAGGTGCCGGAGCTGATGTTGATGATGGAGCCGCCGCCGCCCCGGATCATCAGCGGCAGCGCGTACTTGCACATCAGCATCGTTCCGCGCACGTTGCAGCCCATCACCTGGTCCCACAACTCGGTGCTCATGCCGAGAACATCGCCATCGGCCGGAAGGCCCTTCATCGCGGCGTTGTTGTCGAGCACGTCCAGGCGCCCATAGGTCGCGGCGGTAAACGCCATCGCCTCACGGATGCTGTCTTCCTGAGACAAATCCAGCGCGTGTGCCACCACGTCCAGCCCGTCGCTGCGCAGGCCCTCGGCCACTTCGTGCATCGGCGAGCCCGGCAGGTCGGCAATCACCACGCGTGCGCCGTCCTGCGCCAGCCGCCGGGCCGTGGCCGAGCCAATCGCGCCCGCGCCGCCGCTGATGAGCGCCACCTTGCCTTTTAATTCCTGTCCGTTCATTCGAGTCTCCTTGTGGTTATGTTTTGTTTTTTTCATGCATCAGTCCTTCATGCCTAACAGCACGCTAATGTCACGCTCGGGGTCGGCGTCCGTGCCATAAGCCATCTCGCCCCGGCTTTGTCGCGCCGCCAGCTGCTCCATCTGGAAGCGGTAGCGCGTGCCCGGCGTGTCGAAGCGCGAATGCAGGTCGGGCCGGTCGCCCGGCTCGAAATAGCATGGGTTCTGCGGCCGCACCACCGAGTTGTCCTGCGGCTGGATGACGTAGGCAATGCGCGGCATCACGTAGCGAAACGGTGCGGGCGCGGCGGTGGTGTTGAAGGTCACGTCGCCGCGCGAGCGGTGCTTGCCCACCGGCAGGAAAGGCTGGAGGTTGGGCACGTCGTAGCCCGGCCTGAAGCGCGGGTAGGAGATACACACGTTGCTGCGCAGATGCACATGCAGCACGGCCCGGAAATCCTGGAATTTGGCGCGCACGCCGCCGACCCAGCGCATGATGGGCGCGACCGACTTTTGCGTCACGGTGCGGGTGCGGGTGACGGTCTCGGAGGTCCATTCGACTTCGACCACGTCGGAGTCCGAGATGCCGTCGCCAATCGTGTTGGCATGCAAAAAGTCGGCATGCGTCAGGTCGATCAGGTTCTCGACCGACAGCGCCGACGTGGCGTCGAAGCGCACCGTGCGCTGGGTGTAGCCCGGCAGGCTGCCGTCCAGCGGCAGGAAAGGAATGTGCGGAATCATCCGGGCATCGGCATGCTCCGGATTGCCGTACCAGACCCACAGGTAGCCGTAGCGTTCGACCACCGGATACATGCCGGACCCGCCGGTGAAGGCGCTCGCTTGGGGCCGAAGGCGCTCCAGCTGGTCGGGCCGGAACTCCGCCGCCATCGGCCGGCCGTGCTGGCGCCAGAGGAAGTAGAGCTGCGCGTGGATGATGCGGCGGATCGGCCGCTCGCTCACGTCGCGGCTGTGCGACACCGGGAACCAGGTGTCCCGCAGGTCGTAGTTGATGGGCGTCCAGTCGCGGCGCGGCGCTTTGCGCGGCGCCTCAACGAACAGGGCTTCGGCGAGGGTGGCGGTGTTCATGAAAACTCCTGTTGCGGGCAACTTTGGCGTTGATGACTCATGCGGCCGTGCGCAGGGGCGCAGAGGCGGTAAATCCGGTGCGGGCGGCTTCCAGTTCGCGCGACGGGGCCACCAGCAGCGCGGCAATGGCCGCACCCTTGATGTCGTCAAACACCTCGAACGGCGGTTTGCCCAGCGCACGGGCGCTGCGCCAGCGCAGGGGCGCACCCGCCAGGCGGACCGCATGCCAAAAGCCGCGCCAGCACAGGCTGGTGGTGCCGCGACGGCTCGGGCTGACGCCCATCAACACCGTGACGACCGGCGACTCATCAACATCGAGCAAGTCCACCTGGACCGCGCCGCCCGCCAGCGCCAGGGTGGTGCGAACGATCAGCGGGTAATCGACCACGAAATTCGACGGCAGCATTTGCTTTTTCCAGACCGCGCCCCGGTCGAGCACCAGGCTGCCGCCTTCGCGGCGCGAATCTCCCAGGAAGAAGTCGGTCATGCGAACACCATCGAAAGCCAGCAGGCAGTCCGGGCCGTCGAGCATCGCGGCCAGGTATTCACCATGCGCCATGTTGACCGTCGCGGCGCCCGTGAACTCCCTGCCCTGCGGCTGGTAGCCGGCGCTGGGCAGGCCTTGGGTTGGACGGCCAAGTCCAGACCCGCCCAGGCCGACATGCACGAAGCCATTCACTTCGGCAACCGGGTAGGCGCGCGCGCCATAGCGCGGCGGGACGCGCTCGGTGTCGCGCAAATTGGGAATGGTGGTGCAGGCCCCGGTGCCGCCGTCGAAAGTCCAGCCGTGGTAGCCGCATTGCAGCCCGCCCGGCTTGACGGTGCCCAGCGACAGCGGCACGCGCCGGTGCGGGCAGCGGTCTTCCAGGGCGAAGGCCTCGCCCGCTGTGTTGCGGAACAGCGCCAGCGCCTCTCCGTTGCAGACCACGGCAAGCGGCTTTTTGTCGTTCACCGACTCGGAAAGCGCGCAAGCCCACCAGTTCGGGGATGAGGTCAGATGATTCATGGCGAAACCCTGTCAGGCAGCAATGGTTTCGTTCAGCTTCAGCAGTTTGATGGCGTTACCGCTGCGGACCTTTTCGCGGTCGGTATCCGACAGACCGATGCCGGCGGTCAGGTCGCCGTGGTCGTAGGCACCGCCGAAGTTGGTGCCGTAGAGCAGGTTGTCTACGCCCACGACTTCGGCCACGCCGCGCCGCAGGGCGGGATGATGCACATCCAGGTCGAAGTAGAAATTGGGCATGTAATCCATCAGCGGGCGCTGGTTGCGCGAATCGGGCCCCATGACCCGGTTCAGGTCGTGCAGACGGCCAAGCTGGAACACAGCCATGCCGCCCGCATGCGTGATGTAGGTCTTCAGGTGCGGAAAGGCGTCGAGCACGCCGCCGTTGATCAGGTACCAGAAAAACAGCGTTTCATCGACGCAGTCGCCGACGATCGAGCTGGTCTCGAACTTGTCGGTGTGATGGTTCTCGCCCAGCCAGATGGACTGGTTGTAGCCATGCACCATGACGGGAACGCCCAGGCGTTGCATGACCTCCCATACCGGAAACAGCTCCTCGCTGTGCGCCTCCAGGCCGTTGAAGTTGGCGCCGCCGACGCACACACCCTTGGCGCCAAGCTGGATCACGGCGCGTTCTATTTCTCGCGCAGCACCTGCCGGGTTGGCCAGGTTGGCATGCGCCCAAAAATCGAAATGCTCGGGATCCTGGGCGCAAAAACCGGACATCTCATCGTTACAGATGGCTGCGTACTCGTCGCCGAATTCACCGGCCCAGTACATGAAAGCGTGCGAAGGGGCGGACACCACGAGCTTGTCCACGCCGCGCTCGGCCATCAGCTTGCGCCGGGCTTGGTGCGTCATGCGGGCCAGGAGGTTGGCCTCGGCCTCGTCGTCGTCTTTCGCCTTTGTGGGCTGGGTGGTGCCGAGTGAAAAATGGCCCACGGTTAGCCCCTGGGTCTTCATGAACGGCCCCCAGAACTCGTGGCGCTTGAACATGCCTTTGGTTAAAAGGTGAGCGTGAACGTCGATCAACATGGGTTATCTCCTCATGGGTGGGTGAATAAATCTTCTTGCGTCGGGCAGGCACGCCGGACTGGTTTCAGGGAATCATCAGTCCGCCATCGACCGCCAGGGTCTGGCCAGTGATGAAATGGGCAGCGTCGCTGACCAGGAACAGCAGCACCGGCGCCATGTCGTGGTCGGGGTCGCCCAGCCGGCCACCCAGAGGAATCAGGCCGGCCATCATGTCGTCATGCGCCTTGAGCTGCACACCGTCCAGACGCTCGCGAAACTTCTCGTACATGGGCGTCCACATCGCCGGCGCGACGGCATTCACCGTGATGCCATACTTTCCCCATTCCTTGGCCGCCGTTCGGGTCCATCCCAGCACCGCCGCCTTGGAGGCCGAGTAGTGGGCCAGACCCGGCACGCCCATCACGCCAGCCGCCGAGGCAAAATTGATGATCTGGCCGCCGCGCTCGCGCAGGTGGGTGAAAGCCGCCTGGTTGGTGTTGAGCGTGCCGCGCGCGTTGACATCAAACATCAAATCCCAGTCTTCCTGCGAGATCGATTCGGCCGGCGACTTGCGCTCGACGCCTGCAATGTTGACCAGCACGTCCAGCCCGCCGAGCTGGCGCACGGCGGCGCCGAACGCCGCTTCGACCTCTTGCCGCTGGCTTACGTCGCAGCGCAGGTAATGCGCCTGGCCGGGACCGGCCTCTGACGCCGTGGCGGCAATGCTGTGGCCCGCCTCGTCGTTCAGGTCCATGCCGACCACTTTGGCGCCGGCGGCGGTCAGCGCCTTCAGCGCACTGGCACCAATGCCGCTGGACGAGCCGGTGACGATCACGCGTTTGTTCAAAACATTCATTGTTATTTCCTTGAAAATTGAGGTGGATGGCCACGCTTGCCCTCAGGCGAGCTGGGCCATCAGTTCTTGCGCCTGATTGAACAGACGGATCGCCGACGCATGGTGCTGGCGGCCGAGCGCCTCCGGCGACTTTCCGGCACAGGACCTAGCATGGCTGCCTTCAAGCAGAATGCCCAGCTTGAAGCGCGCCAGGACCACGTACCAGTCGAAAGCTGACAGGTCGCGCGGGCTGCGCTCGCGGTAGTACGTCACCAGTTCGGCAGCGGTCGCAAAGCCCTGCCAGGGCGTGACATGAATGGTGCCGGCGCCCTGCCCGCTGGCGTCCGGCCAGGTGGCCACCAGCCAGCCCAGGTCGAGCAGCGGGTCGCCCGTTGTGGCCAATTCCCAGTCAATCACGGCTGCGACTTCAGCCGAATCAGGACTGAACATCACGTTGGCCAGATGAAAGTCGCCGTGCAGGATGCCGGTGCGGGAGGGTTCCGGACGATGCGCCTGAAGCCATTGCGCGACCTCGGCCACGCCGGGCAACGACGCTGGCCCCGGCCAGCCGACATGCACCTGGTAGCTCTCCAGCTGGCTGGACCAGCGCGCCACCTGGCGCGCCAGGAATCCTTGCGGCTTGCCGAAGTCGCCCAGACCCACAGCCTGCGGATCGATCTCGCCCAGCCGCAGCAGCGCATCGACCATCGAAAACCCCATGCGGAGCTGGATGTCAGCATTGCCCGCATGCAGCGCCGGCAGCGCGCTGGCCGAGGCGTTGAAGCCCTCGACCGGCGCCATCAGGTAGAACGGCGCGCCCAGCACCTGCTCGTTCAGGCAGGCGGCGAACAGGGTCGGGTGCGGCACCGCCGTTCCCGCCAGTGCGGCCAGCACCCGTGCCTCACGGGCAATGGTGGCGCAAACTTCCGGCCGGGCATGCAGCGGTGAACGGCGCAGCACGAATTCGCGTGTACCGCGCCTGAAACGCAGCAGGATGTTCTGCGTGCCGCCGGTGAGTTGCACCGCCTCTAGAATCGGACCACACTCCAGTTGCTGCGTGTCCATCCACTGCGCCAGCCGCAGCACATCGACGGCTTCCTCCCAGCCTGGCGTTGTCATGACGCAGTCTCGCTGGTCAACGCGTCGAGCGCGGCCTGGAACTTTTCCCGCGCCGCCGCAGCCGCCGTGGGGCGGTGGTAGGCCGGAAACAACTCATCGCAGGGCCGGTATTCGCGCAGCATTTGTTTGGCCACGGTGATCTTGTGGACTTCGGTGGGACCATCGGCCAGGCCCATCTGGAAGGCGCGGGAGATCATGCCGGCAAAAGGCATTTCCGACGAGACGCCAATCGAGCCATGCAAATGCAGGGCGCGGGCGGCAATGTCGTGCAGCACCCTGGGCATCGCGGCCTTCACCGCGGCGATGTCCTTGCGCACCTTCTGGTAGTCCTGGTACTGGTCGATGCGCCAGGCGGTGCGCATCACCAGCAGGCGGAACTGCTCCAGTTCCAGCCACGAGTCGGCAATCTTTTCCTGCACCATCTGCTTGTCGGACAGCCGGCTGCCCTGGGTATGGCGCGACAGCGAACGCTCGCACAAGGCATCAAGCGCCTTCTGGGCCAGCCCGATGGTGCGCATCGCATGATGCACCCTGCCCCCGCCGAGGCGCACCTGCGCCACCGCAAAGGCCTCGCCGGGCGCGCCCAGCATGTGGTCGGCCGGAACGCGCACCTGGTCGAATTCCAGGTAGGCATGGGTGGCCGTTTCGTCGGCCATGCCGACGTTGCGCAAAATACTCAAGCCCGGCGCGCCGGCGGGCACGATGAACATCGACATGCCTTTGTAAACCGATACCGCCGGGTCGGTCACGGCCATCACGATGAAGAAATTCGCGTAGCGCGCGTTCGAGGCAAACCATTTCTGGCCGCTGATGAGCCAGTCGCCGCCGTCAGGCACGGCGCGGGTCGTCAGCACCTGCGGGTCGGCGCCGCCCTGCGGCTCGGTCATGGCAAAGCACGAGACGATGTCGCCCGCGAGCAGGGGGAGCAGGTAGCGCTCTTTTTGCTCCGGCGTGCCGTAATGGGCAAGGATTTCAGCATTGCCGGAATCGGGAGCCTGACAGCCAAAGACAATAGGGGCGAACAGCGCGCGGCCCAGAATCTCGTTCATCAGCGCCAGCTTGACCTGTCCGTAGCCCGGCCCGCCCAGTTCCGGCCCCAGGTGGCAGGCCCACAGCTTGCGCGCCTTGACCTGCTGCTGCAGGGGCCGCACCAGGGTTTTGAATAACGGGGCATGAATGTCCCAGGGGCTGCCCAGCACATGCTCTAACGGCTCGACCTCTTCGCGGACGAACTGGTCAATCCAGTCGAGTTCAAGCTGAAAGACGGGATCGGTTTCAAAGTTCCAGGACATGGTTGTTTTTCCTTGGTAGCGCGTCAGGCCAGCAACATGCCGCCGTCCACCAGCAGGGTCTGGCCCAGCATGTAAGACGACAGCGGCGATGCCAAAAACAGCGCCACGCCCGCCATGTCTTCGGGCGTGCCGAGGCGCCCGAGCGGAATATTGCGCAGCGCGCCTTCCAGGCGCTTCGGGTTGGCGGTGGTGATGCGGGTCAGCTTGGTATCGACCAGCCCCGGCGCAATGCCGTTGACGCGAATGCCGTCCCGCGCCCAGGCTTCGCCCAGCGTGCGCGTGAGGCCGAAGGCACCGGTCTTGGACGCGTTGTAGGCCGGGTTGCCGCGTGTCGAATGAAAAGCCGCCGCCGAACTGACGATGATCATGCTGCCTTTGGCTGCCTTCAGCGCATCAAAACACTTGTCGGCGCAGGCCATCAGGCTGGTCAGGTTGACGTCGAGCACCTTCTTGAAACCGGCGGTCTTGAACTCCTGAAGGTCGTAGAGCACCGTTCCCTGTGCCTGCACCAGCACGTCGAGGCGGTCAAACGGCAGTGCGCAGTTTTCGATATTTGCAGCGTCCGACACGTCCACCTGCGCATAGTGCAGGCCTTCCAGATGGGAGTCGGGCGAGTCGGCATAGTCGGCGGCGCTTGGGCGTGTGCCCCAGACGTACACCGTGGCGTCGCGGGCCTTGAAGGCACGGGCGATGCCGTTGCCAATGCCGCTTGAGCCGCCCACCACCAGTACCGTCTTGCCTGAAAAATCCAGCTCGTTCATCGCTTGTCTCCGTTATTTAGTACGTTGTTTCAAAGGCGCGTCAGGCCCTGGACCTGCAGCGCCTCGATGTCTTGCGCGGTAAAACCCAGCATCTCCAGCACCTCGCGGCTGTGTTCGCCCAGCACGGGCGGCGGCCGGTTGATGGCCAATGGCAGGTCGTTGAAATCCCACAGCGCCCCGATCTGCTGCAGCGCGCCATACTGCGCATGCGGGTAATGCGCATGCAGGCCGCTGGCGGCATGCTCGGCGCTGGCCAGAAAGGCCGCGGCTTGCGCCTCCAGCACGGGCTCGCAGGGAACGCCGGCGGCTTGGAGACAGGCCAGCGCCGCAGCGCGGACCATGGCGCCCAGACAGGTAACAGGGTCGTCGCCTGTCAGCCGGTTGAAGGACTCGACCTCTGGCGCCGTCAGCGCGGCCACGGCAATCCAGCCGTCGCTGCAACTGTAGATTCGATGGGTGGCCGACACACCGGTCTGCCCGGCATCGAGATGCTCAATCGGCGTCAGCCGTCCGTCGGGCTGGACGACGGCTTCGCTGGCGGTCATCAGCATGGCCCCGAGCAGGGACGAGGACACCGCCTGGCCCTGGCCGGTGCGCGCGCGCTGGTACAAGGCCAACAGCAAGGCAAACACCGACGACAGCCCGGCCAGGAAATCGCCCACGCCAAAGCGCAGCCACATCGGTGGATTGCCTTCGCCGCCGCACTCGACTTCCCAGCCGCAGGAGGCCTGCATCAGCTGGTCAAAACCGGGCCAGTCGGCGCGTGGCCCGGTGGGGCCGTAGGAGCTGACATGGGCGCAGACGAGTTCGGGCTTGAGGGCGCGCAGCTGCTCGGGCGCAATGCCCAGCTTTCGTGCAGCCGGCAGGCGGACGTTGTGATGGACCACATCGGCCCAGCTCACCAGTGCCTCCAGCACCGGCTGGCTGCCGGGCACACCGAGCTTGAGCGCCAGGCCGCGCTTGCCGCGCTGGGTTCCTGCAAATATCTTTTCCAGGCGGCGCATGGCATCGCCCGCCGGCGGCTCGACCTTGATGACCTCGGCGCCCAGGTCGGCCAGCACCATGCAGGCGAACGGGCCGGCCAGGTAGGCGCCCAGGTCGAGCACCTTCAAGCCGTGCAGCGGTGGCAGGGCCGGTGCGGCGGCGTCAGGTGGTACAAGCCGTGGCGCTGCGCTGGCGGGCACATCCGTCCAGGCGGCTGCGTTCTCAGCCGACAGCGCAGGCACCGGCTGGCGTACCCGCGCCGGCGGGTCCACGCTGTAGCCCGGACCCGGCTGCCAGGTGCGCCCCAGCACCGGGTCTTCGACCTGGATTGCATAGCTATTGAGCCGCGCCTGCGCATCGCTGTAGATCTCGCCAAAGGGCGCTGCGATCTGCGCCGAGACATCGTGGGCCCAGAAATGCGCCACCCAGTCCTGCGCCGAGCGGGTGGCGATGATCTGCCTGTTGGCGCCGAAGTTGGGCGCCACATGGCTGGGCGGCCACAGGGCGTTGGCCCGCGCCACCGACTGCTCGCCCATTTCCGCCAGCGCCTGCGCCATCCAGGGCGCGGCGTCGGGCGAGTAATGGACATGAATCCAGCGTCCGTCCGCGCATTGGTGCAGGGGAATCGGCGTGTTCTTGTCCAGCCCCTTGGCGAAAGCCGGGCTGGGGCGCTCGGCGCGCGACCAGTGCATCGTCATCGTGGCCAGCGCCGCCTGCGCCAGGCTGGTGTTGGCAATGCCGCCGCGCCCGTCCCGGTCGCGGGCCAGCAGGCGCGCCATCACGCCAATCGCGCTGAGCCAGCTCGCCATCCAGCTGGCAAACGGCATGCGGATAAAAATCGGCCCCGGTCGATGGCCCGGCTGTTCGTCGAGAAGTCCCAGCCGCGCCAGCACCAGGGTTTCGCGCAGCGGCGAATCCGACCAGGCATGCCCGCGCGGCCAGGCGCCAATCGAGGCGATCACCAGGGACGGGTATTGCCTGGCCAGCGTCAGTTCACCCAGCGACCAGGCCTCAGCCTCTGCCGGCGTCAGGTCATGCACCAGCACGTCGGCCGTTGCCAGCAGCGATTTGAGCGTTTCGGATTCGCCGCCTTCCTGCAGTCCGGCATCGACCCGCCGCTTGCCGCGATCGAGCACCCGGAACAGCACCGCATCGTCATCCGCTCTCAAAGACGGTCGCACGATTTTCAGCACCTCGGCGCCGGCTTCGGCCAGGTAGAGCGCCGTCGCGCAGCCGGCAAGACCGGCGGCCAGGTCGATGACCCGCAAGCCGCTGAGAATGCCTTTGGGCCGATCTTCTGGATGGACTTGCGTGGACATGGTGGTTCAGCCCGGCGTCAGAAGTTGTGCTGGATGCCGACGTCGAAGCCACCCTTGCTGCTGAGCGCCCGCTGGTCGCGCGCCAGGTTCAGGTAGGCGAACGTGCGCTTGGACAGGTGGTGGTTGTAGCCAATGGCGAACTTGTCCATGAGCTTTGCATCGGTGCTGGTGTTCTTCAGGCTGCCGTAGGCGATCTTGAAGCGCCCGCTCGCCGTGGGCATGAAGGCGCCGACGATCCAGCTGCGCCGCTTCGTTGCGTCATTGGCGTGGCCGCTGCCATAACCGGCCGACAGCGTGACCGGGCCGACGGGGGCCTGCACGGTGGCGAATTGCCATTCGTCGTTGATGCCGCCTGGATTCTCGTAGCTGTAGGCCGCGTAGAGCGAACCATGGCGGTACGAGGCGGCCAGACTCAACGGGTGTTCCCGCGTCACTGCCGCCGGTAGCGTGGCGCTGTTGGGCTCCACCGCATTGGCACGCTGCGCGGAAACGCTGAAATTCGGATTCTTGTACTGGTAAGTGAAGCCCCCATCGTTGCGCACGGTGCCAATGCCGCCGGTGCCGGTCAGCACCATGGACGACACGCCGGTGTGGATGAAGGGGTCGGGAACGATCTGCGCCTCGATATAGCCGGCGACATAATCCCGGCCGATAGTGACGCTTCCCCAGTTGCCCTTGAGGCCGAGTATCGACTGGCCCTGGAAGAAACGCGCGCCGTTCTGCTGGCCCGTGTCAGATTTGAATCGGTTTTCCAGCCAGAAGAAGGCACTCAGGCCGCCGCCCAGGTCTTCCGTTCCGCGAATCCCGAAGCGGCTCTGCGCACCCTCATCCAGTATTTTGTTGGGGGAACCGATCTTCTTGACGTAGGCGGAATCGATTTTCCCGAACACGGTGACCGATGACTGCGCGGCGGCCATTGCGGCAACGCCACTCATCAAGGCCGCCGCCACCAGCTGTTTGCGATGCAACATGACTATTTTTCTTTCTTGTGAAACGGTGTGCCGGACGGGCGCCGGCAAGCGAGCGGGAACCGCAACCCTGCAGCACCCGCAGGGAAGAGGCAGGACTGGCTGAAAGCGCTCTATTCGGGCTGGATGCCGGCGGAACGAATGATCTGGCCCCAGGCGGCACGCTCTTTCGCCTGAAACTTGGCAAGCTCCCCTACCGGCATCAGGAATTCAAAAGTGCCCGAAGCCTGGTAGGACGGTTTCAGCTCGGGCGCCTGGGTTGCCTTGGAGAGCAGTTGGTGCAGCCGGGCCACCACCGGTGCGGGCGCATGGGCCGGCAAATAGGCCGCCAGCCAGAAGCCGATGTCCATGCCCTTGACGCCAGCCTCTTCAAAAGTCGGCAGCTCTGGCGCATAAGGGCTGCGCTTGAGGTCGGTCACGCCAATGGCGCGAAGCTTGCCCGAGTTGACAAAAGTCCAGGCTGAAAAGTCGGTGAACAGCATGTCGATCTGGCCGCTCAGCAAATCCGGCGTCGCGGAGGCGCCACTTCGGTAGGGAACACCCAGAATCTTCACGCCGGTCGATTGCTGCAACACCTCGGCTGGCAGCCGGCTGGTGATGCTGGTGTAGCCGAACGAATATTTGGCGGGATCCTTTTGAATCAGCTTGACCAGTTCGGTGATGTTGGTGGCCGGGACTTTCTGCGGATTGACGTAGAGATACATCGGCCCCTTCGACAGTGTCGTGACCGGCGTGAAATCCTTCACCGGGTCATAGCCCAGCTTCTTATACACGTGCGGATTGCCTGTAAAAGCGACATTGCCGGTCACCAGCACCGTATAGCCGTCAGGTGCGGCCCTCGCCACCGTCTGCGCCGCCAGGATCGAGCCTGCGCCCGGCCGGTTTTCCACGATGGTCGGCACCCCCGCCTCACGGGCAATGTCACGGGCGATGGTGCGCACGAACACGTCCGGCGCGGCGCCTGCCGCAAAGGGAACGACAAAGGTGATCAGCTTGGCCGGATAGGTCTGGGCCGAGGCTGTGAAGGCAGCCGCGATGCCGACGATTGCAGTGACGGCACGAAGAGCGGTACGAAACGAGGGCATGCAGTTCTTTCTGTGTAGAGGTTTTTTGGAGACTTTTATTTTCACCTCAGAATTTACATCTAATAGTAGAACAATCATCGAGGCCAGATGGCAGGGGAAACCCTCTAATCAGGCGTGGCGAAGCCCTGCTTGTCAGAAAATTTTCCCGATGTTCCTCGATGCACAGGCGTGCGTTTCCATCGATGCAAAGGCATCGCCAAATCGGTCAGGTGACTCAGGCTACGGTGGCCGTCGCCGGGCGTAATATGCGGCTGCGCAGGATGCCGATGCCCTCGACTTCGAGCTCCACCACGTCGTTCGGTTTCAGGTAACGCAGTTGCTCCAGCCCGCAGCCATTGCCGACCGTTCCCGAGCCGAGGAACTCGCCGGCATGCAGCGTCTCGGAGCGCGAAATGTGGGCAATCACGTCCTCGAACTGCCAGCGCATGTCGCGCGTGTTGCCCCGGCCCCATTCCTCGCCGTTGACGCGCGCGATCATGGTGAGGTTGTAAGGGTCGGGCAGTTCATCGACCGTGACCAGGCAGGGTCCCATGACGTTGGCGGTGTCGAAGTCCTTGCTCTTGGCCGGGCCGAGCATGCCGCCCATCTCGATAGCCTGGGCATCGCGGGCGCTGATGTCGTTGAAGATGGTGTAGCCAAAAATATAGTCGCGGGCTTTTTCGCGCGGCACGTCCTTGGCGCGCTTGCCGATGTAGCAGCCGAACTCCAGTTCAAAGTCCAGCATGCTGCTGTAGCTCGGCCAGATCACATCGTCGTCCATGCCGATGGTGGCAAAACGGTTGCATTTGTAGTAGATCGGCTGGCGGTTGAAGGTGTCGATCACCCGGTCGTCGGCGCGGGTGTTCATGGCCGCCAGCGTTGCCTCGGGGTCGGGCGTGCGCAAGGCGCGGCCCTTGCGCGCGGCGGCAAAAGCCTGGCGCAGGTGCAACTCGAAGCACGAGCAGTCGCGCATCTGGATCGGCGGCTGGATGGGCGCCAGCAGCTTGACCTGGCTGCGCTCGCGCACGGCCTCAACGGGGGAGCGCGACAGCAAGGCGCGCGCTTCGGCCAGGGCCTCGTCGCCGCCTTCGATCAAGGACTGGACGCTGGCCAGTGCCAAACCGTCGCCGCCGCGAATCAACTGGCTGGCCTGGCGCAGGTCCAGCACCTGCTGGTCGTTGTTGAAAAACGCACCCGAACGCTGCTGGCCGTCGGCGCCCTGGAAAGTGACTAATCTCATGGGGTTTCTTTCAATTCAAGTGACACATCGCAGGCATTGCGAACCACGTTGCGTCGCAACACCACGGGCGCGCCACCATGGCTGCGCTTGCTCATCCATTGCGACAAGGACGCATCCATGTAGTCCGCATGGCCGGGAAACCAGTCAACCAAGGCCTGGGCCAGGTCGCGGGCGACCTGTGGATTGACGCCCTGCGCCAACAGCGCCTGCACATCCCGCACGGAAGCCAGAACGGCTGAATGTTCATCGGCATGGCATTGGGTGGCCGGAAAATCGCTGCCTTCCATCCACTGCTGTTCCTGCCCGAAATGCGCCACCGCATGCCGGGCGAAATCTTCCAGCCGGTCCGGCAGTTGAGCATCCGAAGCGCTCTGTATTCCCGCGACGCATTGAACAAACTCGCGATGGGTGTCGTCCATGGCGGGCAGGCCGAGCAGGAATCCATCATTCCACTGCATCGTTGCGGCCATCACATTCTCCCGGCCACCGGCAGACTGGCGCCGGTGATGGCGCGGGCATCGTCGGACAACAGGAAGGCAATCACCCCGCTCAGCGATTGGGTGGTCACCCAGCGCGTCACGTCGGCATCGGGCATGTCGGCGCGGTTGGCCGGCGTGTCCAGGATGCTGGGCAGCACGGCATTGACGGTGATGCCCCGGTCCTTCAGTTCCTCGGCCAGGGATTCGGTCAGCCGCGCCACGCCGGCTTTCGATGCCGCGTAGGCACCCATGCCGGCGCCGGCCTTTTGCGCCGCCAGCGCGCCGATGTTGACAATGCGCCCCGTCGGCTGGCGCAGCAGGTAGGGCAGCACTTCGTGGCAGGCGATCACCGCCGTGCGCAGGTTCATGGTGTAGAGCCGGTCCCAGGTTTCGACCGAGCCGCCCTCCAGCGTTTCCCACGCAAAGCCGCCCGCCACGTTGACAATCGCATCTATGCCGCCGAGCCGCTCGGCGACCTGCGAAAACGCGGCGGCCGCGCTCGCGGCGTCGCCCAGATCGACGCCGCCGACAACCACCTCGATGCCGGCCACATCTAGCTGCAGCGCGCGGTCCACCAGGGCGACGCGGGCGCCGCGTGCCGTCAGCTCGGCGCCGACGCTGCGCCCCAGCACGCCAAGGCCGCCAGTGACGATGACTCTGGGGGAAATAGGCATCTTCGTGAACATAAGGGTCTCGCTTGTCTCGTTGTGGAAAGGCGCCGGCGACCCGGCTGCAGGTCTCAAGGGATGGCACCCTAGGAATATTTTCATTTATTCTATACAGTTTCGCAGATAGTGTTCATAAAATCAAACCAGCGCATTCAATCTTTTTGAATCGACGAGCGTCATACAAACTCCCGAAGGACAAGCCCTGATGAAGAGAAAACTCCCTCTCCTAACCCCGGACACCGCGCCGTTCTGGCAAGGCGGCGCCACCGGGCAGCTCAACATCTGCCATTGCGGCGGTTGCCAGCGCTTTTTCCATCCGCCGGCGCCGATCTGCCCAAACTGCCAGTCCTTCGAGGTCGGGCCGCGCGCCGTTTCCGGGCGCGGCAAGGTCGCCAGCTTCACCATCAACCACCAGGCCTGGGTACCTGACCTGCCGGTGCCTTACGTAGTCGCCATCGTCGAGCTGGACGATCAGCCGGGCCTGCGCTTTCTGAGCAATATCGTCGGCATCGCGCCCGAAGAAGTGCGCATCGACATGCCGGTGCGGGTTATTTTTGAACAACATGAAGACGTCTGGCTGCCTTTGTTCGAGCCAGACACCACCAGGGAGCAGGCATGAAAGAGCAGTTTTTTGAAAAGAATGTCGCCATCACCGGCATCGGCCAGTCCGAAGTCGGCCGGCCGTCCAGCAAATCGGCCATGCGGCTGAGCCTTGACGCCGCGCTCGAGGCCATCGCCGACGCCGGCCTGCAGCGCAGCGACATCGACGGCATTGCCTGCTGGCCGGGCGACAACGACAACGGCAATCCCTTTTCGCCGGTCGGCCCAAGTGCGCTGATGAGCGTGCTCGGCCTGAAGGTCAACTGGTATGGCGCGGGCTACGAAGGCCCGGGACCGCTGACCGGCCTGATCAACGGCGCCATGGCGATTGCGTCCGGGCTGTGCAAGCATGTGCTGGTGTTCCGCACCATCACCGAAGCCAGCGGGCGCCTGAAGAACAAGGGCGCCAGCGCGCTGACCAACAAGACCGTCGGACGCGACGGCAGTTATTTCTGGCAGTGGTACACGCCCTTCAATGTGATGTCGGGCATCAACCTGATGGCCCAGTATGCGCAGCGCCACTTCCACGACTATGGCACCACCCCGGAGCAGCTGGCGCAGATCGCCATGACCTGCCGCGCCAACGCGGCGCGCAATCCGAAAGCGGTGTTTCACACGCCGATGACGATGGACGACTACATGGCGTCGCGCATGATCTCGACGCCGCTGCGCATGTTCGACTGCGATGTGCATTGCGACGCCTCGACAGCCATCATCCTGTCGCGCGCCGATGCGGCGAAGGACGGCCCGAATGCGCCCATCCGGCTCGAAGCCATCGGCTCGGCGCTGCACCAGCCCTGGTCGTGGGACCAGCTCTCGCTGACCGACATGGCCTGCTTCGATGTCGGCCGCATGATGTGGTCGCGCACCGACCTCAAGCCCAAGGATGTGGGCAACGCCCAGCTGTACGACGGTTTTTCGATCCTGACCATGATGTGGCTGGAAGGCCTGGGCCTGTGTCCACGCGGCGAGAGCGGCCAGTTCGTCGAGGGCGGCCGGCGTATCGCGCTCGATGGGCAGCTGCCGATCAACACCAACGGCGGCCAGCTGTCGGGCGGGCGTACGCATGGCCTGGGCTATGTTCATGAAGCCTGCACCCAGCTGTGGGAACGGGCGGGCGAGCGCCAAGTCGCTCCGCACCGGGTGGCGGTCGCGGCGGCCGGCGGCGGTCCGCTGGGCGGCAGCGTGCTGCTGGTCAAGGAGTGAACGGATTAGGGCATTTACCGATTGCCTGAAAATAATCTCAATATAGAATTTGTTTCTGTATTGAGATTTTTATATTGACTGTCTGGCTGTTTCGAGAACGCATCCCGCGTCATCGGCAGCCTGCTATTTCCCATGAAGGAAGCTGCCGATGTCCGTTCCTGGCACTGCCCGATCCGCCGCCGCGCTCGACCTGACCGAATTTCGACTTCACTGGCGGGTGGTTTTTCTGGCCATGCTGGGCCTGGGCGTGGCCGCCAATGCGTCGATGCTCTACGCCTTCGGCCCCCTGATGATTCCTCTTCAAACCGCATTCGGCTGGAGCCGGGGCGACTTGCAGACAGCGGTCAGTTTCCTGTTTGCCGGCGCGGTCATTGCCGCGCAGCTGGTGGGCTGGCTCAACCTGCGGTATGGCATGCGCCGCGTGACCGTCGTCTCGCTGGCGGCCCTGTCACTGGTGTTTGCGCTGATGACGCAGATGGGCAGCTCGATCTGGTGGCTCTACCTCATGTTTGCGCTGCTGCCGATTGCCGGCATGGGCACCATCCATATCACCTGGAGCCATCTGGTCAACCTCTGGTACGAGCGCAACCGGGGCCTGGCGCTGGCGGTGATGCTCTCGGGCACCGGTCTGTCGGCCGTCTTCATTCCGTCCGCCGTCACCTGGGCGATAGGCCGCTGGAACTGGCAGGCAGCGTTTTTGCTGCTCGCCCTGCTGCCGGTGGTGCTGGTGCTGCCGCTCGCGCTGCGCTGGATGGAAACACCGGCCGGCCGGCGTGCTGCGCTGGCGGCGCAGACCGGTCCGGTGCCGGAAGTTCTGGGCATGCCCTTCAGTCAGGCCCTTCGTTCCGGCAAGTTCTGGTTGCTCAATCTTTCGCTGGCCGTCTTCGTGGGCGCCATGGTGTCGATGGTCAGCAACACCGTGCCCCTGCTGCGCGACAAGGGATTGTCGGCCGCCGAGGCGAGTCAGATTTTCGCCGGTTTTGGCGTATCGCTGATTGCCGGCCGGGTGCTGGTCGGCTACCTGATCGACCGCCTGTGGGCGCCCGGCGTCGCCGTCGTGGCCTTGATCATGCCAGCGCTGGGCTGCCTGTTGCTGGCCACCACCAGTATCGACCAGACGGGCTACCTGATCCTGGCCACAGTGCTGGTCGGCATTGGCACCGGGGCCGAATTCGACATTGCCGCTTTTTTGGTGTCTCGCTACTTCGGAATGCGTGCCTACGGCCGGCTCTTTGGCGTGCATGTGAGCCTGATCACCATAGCCTCGGCCCTGGCGCCCTGGCTGTTCGGCCAGCTCTACAACTCGACCGGTTCCTATACGGCGATGCTGACGATTTGCGGCGCGATCTTCCTGATTGCCCCGCTGCTCCTGCTGCCGCTGGGCCGCTACCCGATTTTCCATGCTGAAAATACATTGAAAGGATTCGCATGACCGTCAACAAAGTGGTGATCGTAGGTGCCGGCCAGGCCGGCTACCAGGTGGCGGCGTCGCTGCGCCAGGAGGGGTTTGAAGGCCAGATCACGCTGCTCGGCGACGAACCCGGCGTGCCGTATCAGCGCCCGCCGCTGTCCAAAGCCTATCTGCTGGGCAAGATTGGGACCGCAGCCTTGCGCTTTCGGCCGCCCGAGTGGTTCGAGCTACAGCAAGTCGAGCTCGTTCAGGCCAGCGTGACCCGCATCGACCCGGCTGCCCACTGCGTGGTGCTGGCCAGCGGCGAGCAGGTGCCTTATGACCATCTGGTGCTGGCCACTGGGGCGCGCAACCGCGTGCCGGCGATTCCCGGCATTGATCTTGACGGCGTGCTGGGCATTCGCACGCTGGCCGATGCCGAAGCGCTGGCTCCTCGCCTGGCTGCTGCGCGCAATGCGGTGGTGATTGGCGCCGGGTTCATCGGCCTGGAATTCGCGGCTGTGGCCGCTGCCAAAGGCGTGTCGGTGCAGGTGGTGGAATTGGGAACGCGCCCGATGGCGCGCGCCTTGTCCAGGCCCATGTCCGAGCTGTTCAGCGACGCCCACATCGGCTGGGGCGTGACCATGAACTACAGCCAGACCGTGACGGGGATTCTCGGCGTCGAGGGCAAGGCCACCGGCGTTCAGATGGGAGACGGCATTGGGCTGCCCGCCGACCTGGTGGTCTATGGCATTGGCGTTGTGCCCAACGCCGAACTGGCGGTAGAAGCCGGCTTGAAAGTGGCAAACGGCATTTGCGTGGATGCGCACCTTATGACTAGCGACCCGGCCATTTCCGCCATTGGCGACGTGGTCAGTTTTCACAGCCCGCTGAGCGCGGTGCCGATTCGACTCGAATCCGTACAAAATGCCGTTGACCAGGCACGCAACGTTGCGGCTCGCCTGATGGGCAAATCTGT
Source organism: Polaromonas sp. (assembly GCF_018780625.1). Lineage (GTDB taxonomy): Bacteria > Pseudomonadota > Gammaproteobacteria > Burkholderiales > Burkholderiaceae_C > Polaromonas. The sequence continues at coordinate 59,770 of NZ_JADMJK010000054.1, forward strand.
GCCTTACGGCGCCCTGCCCTGGTTCTGGACTGATCAGGGCGACTTGAAGCTGCAGATCGCCGGCCTTTCGGACGGCCACGACCAAACCGTATTGCTGGGCTCTGCCGAAAGTCGCAAGTTGAGCGTGCTGTGCTTTCGCCTCGGCCAATTGGTGGCGGTGGAGTCTTGCAACCGGCCGGCTGACCACATGGCGGCGCGCAAGGTGCTCTCCCGTGCGCCGCGCCTGACCGCCGAGGAGGTGGAGGCACCGGATTTCGACCTCAAGGCTTATGAACTGGCCACCCGTGACGCGATCTGATCAACACAAGACACCCCATGTATAAAAACCTGCTCGTGCCGCTCGACGGCACCTCGCTGTCAGCCTCCAACACCACCCAGGCGGTGCAGCTGGCCAAAGCCCTCGGCGCCCGGATCAGCTTCTTTCACGCCATCCCCAATTTCGGCGCAACGGACGAAGGCGCCCTGTGGCGCCATCTCGATACTTCGGTGTTTACCGAGCAGAGCGTGGGCGACTCACGCGCCATCCTCGCCAAGGCCGCCGCCGACGCTGCGGCCCAGGGCGTTGCGTGCAGCCTGCATGCAGAGGTGGCCGACCGGCCGGCCGAGGCCATTATGGATGCTGTAAAGACTTTAGGCTGCGACCTGATTGTCATGGCCTCGCGCGGTGAGCGCGGCATGCGCGGCTGGCTGCACGGTTCGCAGACCGAGCGGGTGCTGCGCGCCACGCACACCCCCTTGCTGATCACCCGCGTGCAAACCAATGAACCTTTGTCCAATGCCGAGCAGGCCATCGGCCTGATCCGGGATGAACACCGGTCCATGGCCGTGGTCATCAACGGCATGCGCGACCTGGCCCGGCTGGCCCGCGAATCGGGCAATACACCCGACATTGCCAGCCTTCAGCGCATGCTGCAATACGTGCATGACTTTCCCGAGAAGCTGCACCATCCCAAGGAAGAGCAGCACCTGCATGTCCGGCTGCTCCAGCGCCATCCCCAGAGCCGAAAGATCATCGACGAACTCGAAGCCCAGCATCAGGCCGAGTACGCGGGCATCGGGCGGGTAAGCCATGCGATCGACGATTGCGCCGCGCAGCGCTCCGGCGCGCTGGAGCGGCTGATCGACGAACTAAACGCCTATGCCGAGGCCGCTTGGGCACACATGGGCCTGGAAGAAAGCACCCTGCTGCCGCTGGCGCGCCAGCACCTGCTGGCCGAGGACTGGCGCGAGATCGCGCAGGCATTCCAGGACAACAACGATCCGCGCTTCGGGGAACTGTCGGGCGAAGCGTTTCGCCGGCTGTTCACCCGCATCACGCATTTGCTGCCGAACAAGCCAACCGGCAACTGAGCAAGCCATGCCTTGATTTGCGTCCCGGAAACAACCATGGCCCCGAAGGGCCATGGTTGCTGCATGCCGGCATCCAACCGGCCGGGTGGGTCAGTGAATGCCCAGGTAATCCGCTTTGCCCAGGTCCACACCGGCATGGCGCAGCAGCGCATAAATGGTGGTGGCATGGAAGAAAAAGTTGGGCTGCACCCAGCGCTGGACAAACCCATTGCGATCAAACACCAGGGCTTCCTTGCCGCGCTGCGGCACCACGATTTCCTGGATGGCACTGCCATCGACCTGCGCCGGGCTCAAGGCCTCCAGGTAGGCAATGGTCTGTTCGATGCGCTGGCGCAGGTGCTGGAGCGTCGTGTCTTCATGCGCCGACGCCGCCATCTCGACGCCGGACAGGCGCGAGGCGCCGAGTTTGGCGACTTCGCAGACGATCAATGCCTGCTTGTCAAACGCCAGCATGTCGGGCGCCAGCCGCAGCGGCAGGTAATCGACGCTGTCGGTCGATTTGGCGTCGGCATGGGCCTGCGCCTTGTCGAGCCAGCTCAGGATGTTGCGCAGCATGCGCGCATGGCTGGTCACCAGAACGGAATGAAGAGAAAGGCTCATAACTTGTTGTTTCCTTGACGTTCAAAAAATTGGCGCATCGGCACCAAGGCCGGCGAATGGCTGGTGAAGCCGCCATCGGCCATCATCGTGTGACCGGTGACGAACGAGGATTCATCGCTGGCCAGAAAAGCCACCACATCGGCGATCTGGCGCGGGCTGCCCAGCGACGGGGTCAAGTGCTGGTCCAGTAGGATTTGCTTGATTTCTTCGGGAACTGATTTTTGCGCATGCTCGTTGAGCACGAAGCCGATGACGATGGCATTCGATCGGATGCCCTGCTTGCCGTACTGCGCCGCCACCATCCGGCTCAGGGCCAGCAAGGCGGCTTTCGAGCAGGCATAAGAGGTCAACGAAGCATCGCCCATTACCCCAAAACCCGAAGAGTTGTGAATGATGGAGCCACCGCCGGTCTTGAGCATTTCGGGAATCACATGCTTGCAGCACAGCATCGCGCCGCGCGCATTGACATCCATCGTCCAGTCCCAGGCCTCGATCTCCACATTGCAGACATCGCGGTCGGCATGGCGGGTTTTCAGGTCCAGCGCGGCGGCATTGTTCAGCAGCACATCGATGCGGCCCCAGTGCGCCGACACGGCGGCGACCATGGCCTTGATGTCATCCTCGGAACTGACGTCAGTCTTGACCGCCAGGGCCTGCCCGCCTTGCGCCTCGATGGCGACCACCACCTCCTGAGCCGCTGCCAGGTTGATGTCCGTCACCGCGACCCGTGCGCCATGCAGTGCCAGCACCCTGGCGCACTCGGCGCCCAGGCCGTTGCCCGCGCCGGTGACCACAGCCACGCGGCCTACGAGTTTTCCGTCTGTCATAGACTTTTCCTTAATTTTTTAATGGCCCGAAAACTGCGGCGCACGTTTTTCACGGAAGGCCAATGCGGCTTCCCTGACATCGTGCATCGGTGCCAGCAACGAGAACAATTCGAGTTCCAGGTCCAGGCCGCTCTTGAGGTCCACCCGGGTCGCCGCGCGGGCGGCCTGCTTGGCGAAAGCGGTCGCCATCGGCGGCTTGGCGGCGATGCGGGCCGCCAGCGCAGCCACTTCCTTGATGAAGGTCTCACACGAACCGGCAACCCGGCTGACCAGCCCGATGGTGCGCGCTTCCTCGGCATTCATGCGCTCGCCGGTCAGCAAGATGTCCATCGCCCGGCCCGCGCCGACCACGCGCGACAGGCGCTGGGTGCCGCCTCCGCCGGGAATCAATCCAAGACCGGTCTCGGGCAAGGCGAACACCGCATCCGGCGCGGCAAAACGAATGTCGCAGGCCAGCGCCAGCTCCATGCCGCCCCCCATGCAGAATCCGTGGATGGCCGCAATCACCGGCTTTTCCGTGCGGTCAAGGGCCTCGATCCAGCGGACCTTTTCCATCCGGCGGCGCACCTGCAAGGAAGTTTCCTTGCCGCGACTTTCCTTGATGTCGGCGCCGGCACAAAAGCCGCGCTCGCCTTCGCCTCGGATGACGATGACGCAAATGGCCGGGTCGGCCTCCAGTTCGGCCAGCGCCTGCGGCACGCCCCGGCGGATGTCGTCATTGATGGCATTGATCTGCCCCGGCCGGTTCAGGACGATCCAGCCGATCTGGCCATCGCGCTCGATGCAAACCGCTGGTTCAAGCGGTTTGGCCACCGGCGCTATTGATGCTGCAGCATGCATGGTCATACATCCCATGGTGGTTAAAGTTCATGAAACTCGAAAAGCTGACCGCGCAGCTCAGCCGGGTCAATGCGGATCAGGGACTTGCCGCCCACCGCCTCGGACTCGTCGATCCAGGTAAAACGCGTGCCGCGTGCGCGCAGGTCATCGGCCTTGGCTGCCAGGCCATTGACGGCAATGCGGATGTAATAAGGACCGGGACCCCATGAATTGAGGTAAACACCGGCATCGCTGTCCCAGCGCGTCGCCTCGATCACGTCCAGCGTGGCGCTGTTGGCCAGACCGAATTTCATCGTGGCCTTGCGGTAGCCTTCCTGCTCCAGCGCCTGCACCGGGCCGGCGGGTTCCCAGTCCAGATTGGCCGAGATGCGGCGCAGCGTTTCGTCCAGGTCACGCACCAGGTAGCCACGCGCCGAGACGCGGACCATCTGGCCCGGCTCGGGGTTGGGCAGCTGCGGCGCGGGGATCGCAAAGGTTTCAGCCGGCAGTTGCAAGGGCTCGTTGCACATGACTTCAATGCACAGGCCACCGTCCACTGACGGTTCGTAATGCGGGTCTTCCGGCGTCACGCCCAGCCACAGGCGGTCAAACGGCATGTCGGGCGTGCGCTGGGCCAGACGGAAACGCAGCTTGCGGCGCATCAGCTTGTCCACCAGGGCCGAGAAACGATCCTTGGGCAAGGTCAGCACAATCGAGTGCGTCAGCATCGGGCGATGCTCACCTTGGTAAGCCATCAGGCTGTCGAGGAAATCGTGGAACATCGGGTCGCCCAGGTTGGGCTTGTCCAGATGCCACTGCGGCTCAACACGGGTCGGTGAAATCGCCAGCGACTTGTGCACGCGCAGAAAATGCGCAATGTAGGGATGATCTTCAAAGGCCTGGCGCCAGCGCGGATGGCCATGAATACCCAGCTTGGAAATCAGCAGCTCCGCCATGCCATCGGGATCCGACACCATCATGTCGGCGCTCATCAGTAAATCAAACATTGTCCACTCCGGGGTTTTTAGAAATAGGTTCAGGCAGCCAGGGACGGCTTCAAACCAGCCGTGACCTGCTGGGGCTTGGGATTGAGCAGGAAGTGCGACAGCGCCGGAATCAGCACCAGCGCGCCGACCATGTTCCACAGGAACATGAAGCTGAGCAAGATGCCCATGTCGGCCTGGAACTTGATCGGCGACCAGGCCCAGGTGATCACGCCGGCGGCCATCGTCATGCCGACCAGCGCCACGACGCGGCCGGTAAAGTCCAGCGAGCGGCGATAGGCCTGCTTCAGGGTGGCGCCCTGGCGCTGCATGGCGATCTGCACGCTCAGCAGGTAAAGCGCGTAATCAACCCCCACGCCCACGCCGACGGCAATCACCGGCAAGGTCGCCACCTTCAGGCCGATACCTAGCCACACCATCAAGGCCTTGCAAAGAATCGTTGTGATGATCAGCGGAATCATGGCGACCACCGTGGCGCGCCAGCTTCGGAAGGTCAGCAGGCAGAGCAAGGCGGTCGCGCCATAGACCGCCAGGTACATCTTGATGATGCCGCGCTCCACCTCGATGTTGGTGGCTGCCTCGATGCCGGCACTGCCCGCCGCGAGCAAAAAGCGCGTCGGCTGCTTGGCCCCTTCAGGCGAGTTGTAGCGCGCGGCAAAATCTTCGCTGACCTTGAGCACGCGTGCCAGCGTGTCCGCCTTGTGGTCGCTCAGGTAGGCGATCAGCGGTGAGACCGAGCAATTCTGGTTCGTGATGTCGGGCGAGTTGATCATGGCGGCGGACACCGCTGCATTGGTAATCGCCTGGTCGCGGCTGATCGTCAGCCACTTGCCGCTGCCTTCCGACAGGCCGGCGGTGATGAAACGGGTCATGTCGGCCATCGAATGGGTGGCCTGCACGCCAGGCGTCTGGCGCAGCTCCAGCGCCAGGCGGTCCATCAGTTGCAGCGACTTGTAGTAGCGGCAGCCGTCTTCATCGGTTTTCATGATGACGACGAACTGGTCGCTGGACAGGCCGTAATTTTTCGTGACGAAGGCGCTGTCCTGGTTGTAACGCGAATCGGCACGCAACTCGGGCGCGCCCGGGTCAAGGTCGCCAATGCGCAGGTCCATCATCACCCAGCCGCTGACCGCGGTCAGCACGACGGTCAGCGCAATCGTGATGATTGCGCCCTTGCGTTCAGTGAGCCGGTCCAGCCCTTGCCACAGCTTGGCCAGCATGCCGCGGCCCTGCTCGACGTTGCTGTCGTCCACCAGCGCCCGCCGTGCGGCGGCAGGACTGACGCCGATATAGGACAGCGTGACCGGGATCAGCACCAGCTTGGTGAAGATCAATACCGTGATGCCGATGCTGGTCGTGATCGCCAGGTCACGGATCACCGGAATGTCAATGATGATCAGCACTGCGAAGCCGACAATGTTGGTCAACAGGGCGGTTAGCCCCGCCATGAACAGGCGGCGAAAGGTGTAGCGTGCGGCAATGTATTTGTGCGTGCCGCGCCCCACGTCCTGCAGGATGCCGTTCATCTTCTGCGCGCCGTGCGACAGCCCGATGGCAAAAATCAGGAAGGGCACGAGGATGGAGTACGGGTCCAGGTCGTAGCCCAGCAGGTGCATCAGACCGAGCAGCCAGATCACCCCAGCTACCGCCGCCGTCACCAGCAGCACCGTGCTGCGCAAGCAGCGGGTGTACAAATAGACAAACACGGCCGCCACCGCGACGGAAACGCCAAAAAACAGCATCACCTTGTACAGGCCGTCGATCAGGTCGCCGACGATCTTGCCAAAGCCCACGATATAGACGCCCACCTTATCGCTCTCGAACGAGCGGATGTCGCGTTCCAGCGTCTTGGAAAATTCGCCATAGTTCAGCGGCGCGCCGGTTTGCGGATGGATGTCCAGCAGCGGCGTGACGATCATGGTGGACTTGAGGTCGTTCGCCACCAGGCTGCCGACAATGCCGGCCTTGGAAATATTGGTGCGCAGCTTGTCGATGGATGCAGGCGTGCCGCTGTAGTCGGCCGGCATCACGGCGCCGCCGGTGATGCCTTCCTCCGTCACCTGGCGCCAGCGCACGATCGGCATCCAGAGCGACTTCATCCAGGAGCGGTCAACCCCGGGAACCAGGTAAAGCTTGTCGTTGATCTGGCGCAGCGTCTCAAGGTACTCAGCGTTGTAAATGTCGCCGGTCTTGTTCTCGACGACGATGCGGATGGTGTTGCCCAGCCCCGGCAACTCGGACTTGTTGGCCAGGTAGTTCTTGATGTACGGGCTGGAGGACGGCATCATCCGCTCGAAGCTGGCGTTGACATCGAGCCGGGTCGCAAAGAACCCCAGGATCAGGGTCGCGACGAGGCAAACCAGCAGCACGGGCGCGCGGTTGTTGAAAATGAAGCGTTCCAGCAGGTTGCCGGAACGCGGGTCGAAGTCGCGCAAGTCCCGTATCACGGGCATGGCGGGGTTTCCAGCGTGGCCGCTCATAGCAGTGTCTCTTTCATGGTCGTGTCAGCGGATGGGCAGTTCGGAGGCAGCAGCATCGCCGATCTCCACCGTGCCAACACCGTTCAGCCGTGCCAGCGCGATACGCCGGGGGCCGCTGGCGACAGCGCCCAGCACCTCGCCCATGACAGGGGTCTTCAGCAGGGTGGTCGTGCGCATGTCAGGCGAAACCGCCATCACATGGCCGGCTTGCGACACCAGCATCAGTTGCGCATCGCTCAGGTTGACGGCGGCGACGATATGGGCGTCAACGCCGGTTTCGATCTTGTTCCAGGCGGCCTCAGGGCCGGGCTGCACGTAGGCGTTGCCGCGCAGGCCAAAAGCCAGGAGGCGCGGGCCACTCAGGTTCAGGCCAAAGTAGGTTCCGGCGTACGGGGTTTCCACTTTCACGAAACGACTGCTTGCCGCGTCCAGGCGCAGCAGCAGCCCTTGCTCGCCGGCGATGTAGCGCCGGTCACCTTCGCCCGTGACGGCATACAGGTGAAAGCCGCGCGGATTGTCCAGGTGCTCGATCCACGGTTCCCACTGCTTGCCACCGTCGGTGGTGCGCAGGATGAGGCCGAACGCGCCGATCAGGTAACCTTCATTGGCGTCGGCAAACCAGACATCCAGAAAAGGCGACGGCAGCACATCCGGCGTGGCGGACTGCCCCACCGAACGCTCGATTTCAGGCAGCAACGCCTCGGCCTCGGCACTGCCTGCCTTGGCACGGGCGGTGTAGGTGCTGCGCAGCAGCGTCAGCACCGAGCGTCCGTCCAGCACTTTTTGCCAGCTGGCACCGCCGTCGGTGCTGTGCAGCGCGACCGCATCATGGCCGACCGCCCAGGCCTGGCCCGGTCCGGTGAACCGGACCGACACCAGGTCCGAGCTGACCGGGCTGGGCACCTGTTGCCAGGTGCCCGCCGCGTCGCTGGACACCAGGATCAGGCCGCGCGGCCCGACGGCGATCAGCCGGTCGTCCTGCCGCGCAATGCCGGTGGTCAGGCCCTTGCTGGCGAATGCCGAAGGTTGCGTCGGGAAGTCGAGCGGATCAGGCAGGCTCGCTCCCATGTTTGCGGGCACTGCGCCGATGGTGAGCGCAGTGCTTGCAACGAGCAAGCTGGCCAGCAGGGGGCGGCATCGCATGATCATCTTGCCTGTCCTGACAGTGGCCTGGATCACCTTGCCGTCTCGCGGGCCACGATGGCCTCGGGGTTCAGCTCGCGTTCCGTCTTGGCCTTGGCCGAAATCTGGTAGCCGCCAACGGTGACGTCATTGGTGTAGGCATACATGCCCTTGTTGAAGTCATAGATGACCTGGCGAACCGCCCATGGCAATTTCTTGTCGTACAGGTTGATCATGCCGTTGAACATCGTCCGGTAGAGCTGGCCGCTCTGGTCGTAGGCGTCGTAGTTGGCCGCGCCGGTCATGTCTTCGTCAAAGTAGTAGATGCGCTTGGAGTAGGCGTGGCGCATGCCGGGCTTGAGCGTGGCTTCGACGACCCACACGCGGTGCAGTTCCCAGCGCTCGCAGGCCGGATTGGCAAACTTGGGCAGCAGCGCCATTTCGGGTGCCGGGCACTCGAACACGTTCCTGTAGGAGTTGTACGGCAGGTACATTTCTTTCATGCCGTTGAGCTTGAAGTCAAACCGGTCCATCTTGCCCGAGAACACGAACAGTTCGTCGAACAGCGTCACACCGCCCATGCTGGCCACCGGCGTGTCATAAGCGAACTCGGGCGACTGCTTGACGCGGCGCTGACCCGGGGTGTAGCTCCAGGCGCGGCGCGGCTTGTCCACCGGATCGATGTAATCCACCAGGCCGGTCGCCTCGCCGGCCCGGCGTGCCGGTGCCGTGGTGACGGAATAGACGCGCCAGGCCATGGTGGGATCCCGGTCTTCCATGTCGGTCTGATACCAGACACCGTCGGTCAAGGTCTGCTGCTGCGCCGTCATGGTCGGCTTGCCCGCCGAGTCAACGACCCAGGAACGGGATGACGAGGTGGTGATCGCCGTCTCACCCTGGTAGCGCAGGGACTGGTTCCACATCACTTCCTGACCAGTCTTGGGAATGGGGAACGGCAGGCCGCCCCGGCAAAGGGTCTCTACAGCCAGGCCGTCCTTGGTCAGCTTGCAGGTGGTCGCATTGCGCACGTTGGCCTTGAGCACCTTGTCCGGATAAGTCGCTGAACGGCGGGTGGGATAGATGTCCATGTAGTAGCTCGGGTTGAGCTTCATCAGGTGCATCTGGCCTTCGCTGAGCTTGGCCGCATGCTCCTTCATGTTCTTGGAGTCTATGCGCAGCACGGGCTTGTCGGCCTTGAACGGATCGGTCCACGCGCCGCTGTCGGCCTTGAAGTCGGCGGGTGGCGATGCGATGCCGCCGGTGTACGCCGGGATGGTTCCCTCAGCATTGCCGGCCTTGATGCCACCGAATTCGGTCAGCGTGGTGCCGAGCTTTTTAGCCTCTTCGGCGCTGACGGCGGCAAAGCCGGGCGCAGCCAGGAGGGCCAGCGCGGTGGCGATGAGTGTTTGCTTGAATTTCATGGTTCAGTCTCCGGTGGATGTGGTTAGAACGAGGTCTTGTAGGTGAAAACCAGCCAGGCGCGGTCGGTGCCGCTGGCGGCGCTTCCGGTGCCGCCAATGAGCGTGTTGCCCGCTACGTTGTACTTGGCTGGCGCCCTGACGTCTGAGTAGCGCAGCGAAAACTCATGCTTGACCTGGTAAGTCATTTTGGCGCCCACCGACCAGGAAAGCACGCCTTCAGCACCGCCCCCGACTGACGGCGCGTTGCCCCGAATGCCGTAGTTGAGCGTCATGGGCAGATCCAGGTCCCAGGAAGGGAAAATTCCCAGGTACTGCGGTGTGAAGTTGACCGCCATTTGCAAGAAATCCTTGGTCGCGCAACCGTCGGACTTGTCCCCTGATCCGGCCACGCCAGGCGTTTGCAGGTTTCTGCAATTGGCCGTGCCCACGCCTCTGTAGAGGCTTTCGTTGGCGGTGACGCTTTGCAAGCGGCTGTAGGCCAACTCGCCAATCACACTGCCTGTGTCCCACAGCGCCGTCTTGGGCAACAAATAAATACCGCTGGCGACGGCGTGCAGCGTGTTGCCGCGCGGACCTTGCTTGTCCAGCGAACTGATGCCGGTGCCGACGAGCGCGCCGTTTTTGCGCAATGACAGCTCCGAGCCGAAGCTGACAGGGCCAATGGCACGCGCCAGACTGACACCGGTAATTTTCACATCAGGCTGATAGTTAAAACGGAAGGTCGCGGGTACGGTGGTCGCTACGTTACCCGGCACCAGCCGGGTGAAGCTGGTGAACTCGACAGCGCCTGGGTTGTAATCGTTGAATTGACGGTGGTACAAGCCCACAGTGCTGTTGATCGGCTCCACATTCAAGCGCGCACTCAAGCCCCAGTTGCTGCCACGTTTTTTAGGCTCAACAGCGCCTACGTTCCTGGCGCTAAAAGTAGGCGTGAGTCCAAGTCTGTCAATGTCCGGCGTGGTGTCGCCATTGCTCAGGTAGGTGCCGCTGTTGGGCGCGCGGGTCGGCTTCCAGTCCAGTGCGTACTGGCCGGCAATGGTCAGGTCGCTGGTGAGCTGCGCCTTGAACGACAGCTGGTTAACGGGCAAAAACACTTCCTTGGTCTCGATGCCTGGGCTTGAGACCGCCTTTTGGCCATCAATGGGAGCTTGCGAATAAGCCACTGAATGGGCGCCCAGCAGCAAGCCTTCGCCCCAATACAAAGAATGCTGGCCCAGCTTGACATTGACCGGCACTACGCCAAGGTTGAAATTGCTCCAGACAAATGCATCAAGAAACTCGGCTGACGGGCCATTCACATAGCGAGAAACCTTGGCGTTGTACTGATCGTTGAAGTAGCTGGTTTGACGTCCTGCAGGCGATCTGACGCTGTGATCGTCATAGGCCTTGTCATACCAGGCGGAGCCGCTGACACGGGCGCCGAAACGCTTCTTGTAGTTCACGTCGACCTCGCTGAGTAGGTCGATCCTGTTGGTCACGATGTCATGCTTATTGAACTTGGAATCGGACTCATCGTAGGAGGGGTTGGCTAGAATACGCGCATCCTGCGCATCCATGCGCATGCCCAAGTTGTAGCGGACCGTGTTGTCCCAGCGGATTTTCACATCCTCGTTACCAGAATCAATTTCAATGGCCATGGCCGCCGAGCTACAGGCGACAGCCACTGCAACGACCAGTGTTTTTCGAGCGAACAGCGCCTGGGCTGGTTTGTATTTCCGGGTCATCTTCATCATCCTTCTCCATCCTGTGGTGGTTTTGCCAGGCCGCAGCGCAGGCCCTCAAAGCCAGTGCGTTCGCCCTGTGTTGTCTTCCTTATTTCCCCCCTCGCGCCATGCACAATTCATTTCAATGCTGTGAACTCAAGCCGCCTCGTTCGTATTTAATGACTTCTGGCTAATTTCCACAGTAAGTGAATTCTGCAATCCGAATTGAATTCTGTATTAAAAATTTATTTTGCTTATTCACGTTTCTACTTAGATGTGTTCAAAAAACGACTTTCTGTCTCACGTAAAAATAAAATGGCGTTTGAACGGCATCGAGCACGGCGCCATGGCAGCCTCGGGAAAGCGGAATCGGGGCGAGCGATTGACTGAGCCGCAGGCGAGTTCGGACTCGCCCCCTTTTCCAGGGGCAGCGCAGGCCAGGCAGAACGGGACTCTTGGGAGACGGATTCGGGCTCGGAGGCAGGCATTTTTCAATAAAAATTGCCTCTAGCGCAATACCAGAGGGCGTAAGCAGCTATCGAACCTGTAGCGCCATGATTTATTGATGGATACCGGGCGTGGCTGTCTTGAACCGCGCAGGTTGCCAGAAGCGAAGCTCAGGAACCCAGACAGCCGGGTCGCCGTCGGGCGGTTCCTGGCCAGCCAGCCCGCGAAGAGAACATCAGACTAAAAATTCCATGGCATTCAGTGCAACCGGAGAAAGCGCCACAGGCCGATTCGACTAAAAAATAAAACGATCAGCGCCCCTCCCGCGACCAATGAATCAGGCCTGTGCCGCTTCCAGCCCCGACAGCCGCGCGGGATCAGCCCCGGTCTGGCGCGACAGGTCGTAGGTGTCGAAATACTCGCGCCAGGCGGTGATGAGTCCGTCATCATCGAGTTCGAAAATTGCCATCAGCGCATGGCGCACCGTCTTGCCATTGCGGATGAACAGGTCAAGGCGCTCCGTGGCCACCATGTGGTCGTTGGAAACCATGTGGATAGTGCCGCAATGGGGAAACGACACATAGCCAAGCTGGCGATGGATCTCGGCGCGAATGGCGTCGCGGCCACGGATCACCGGCCCGCCCGGGATGTACAGCTCCCATTGGCCATCGGGTGCGAACATCGAGGCGATTTTTTCAATATCGGGCACGCGTTCGCCGTCGCCCCAGGCGGATAAAAATTCGCGAACGATGGCTTCCTGTTTCTGTCCCATGGTCAAGCTTCCTTTGGTTTTAATAAATTGCGCACCACCTGCACATAGGGCACGGCGCAGCTCATGCCGCCGTCCGAACGCATCAGGGTGCCGTTGATGTAGGCTGATTCATCCGAGGCAAGGAACAGCGCCAGCGCGGCGATGTCCTCCGGTTGCCCGAGACGCGGCACGTTGTGCAGGTCGAGAAAAGCCGCGTCCATTTCCGCATTCGCCCAGGCCTGCTGCGCCGGCGTCTGGATCACGCCGGGCAGGATGGCGTTGCAGCGGATGCCCTGCTTGCCGAAGGTGGCGGCGATGGTCTGTACATACCAGTTCACCATCGCCTTGGAGCCGCCGTAGCTGAACTGCGCCACGTCCCCGCCGAGCGAACTGGTGGAAGACGTGAACAAAATCGAACCGCCGCCCTGGCGCAGCATGTGCGGAATCGCCATCTTGCTGGCCAGCACGCCGCCCAGCACATTGACCCGCACCACATCGAAGAAACGCTCGCTGTCAAAGGCCAGAAAGTCCTTGTCGGCCTTGCCTTTGCCTGAGGTGTTGACGGCGTTGTTGTAGAGAACGTCGATGCGGCCGAAGTGCGACACCGTTAGGGCGATCATCGCCGCGAGCTGGTCTTCCTGGGCGACATCGACGGCCATCGCCAGCGCCTTGCCGCCTGCCGCCTCGATCTCGCGCACCACGGCCTCGGCTGCGTCACCGCGCAGGTCGGTGACCAGCACGCGCGCGCCTTCGCTGGCAAAGCGCAGCGCGGTGGCGCGGCCAATGCCGCTGCCGGCGCCGGTGATGCAGGCGACCTTGTCTTTCAATCTTTCCATACTGGGTTTCCTTCGTTAAAAAGCTTGAGTCGTCACGGGAATGGCGGACATGCGCGGCATGGCGTTGATGGATTCGAACACCCGGTCATTGCGCACCAGCAGGTTGGTCGATGCGCCGTGGCGTTCGTAGCTGGCGGGCTCGTTGTCGGCGCGGCCCCAGTTGTGGCTCATCGACACGACGCCGCCGCGCAGCGTGGCGTCAAGCTTGACGATGGCGACAATCTCGCCGTACTGGGCGCGGATATGCACCCGCTGGCCGGCGGCCAGGCCCAAGCGCACCAAGTCGGCCGGGTTCATGTGCAGCGGGTTGTAGGGGTTGCGCTGGCGGATGCTTTCAGTCTCCATGCCGATGGAGCCGTTCACGTCGCGCATGCGGCGCACGATCAGGTGAAAAGCGGCTTTGGCCATGTCATCCGTTGCAGGCTCCGGCGGCGACTGGGCGGCGACTTCGGCCAGTTCCGCCACCACGTCGGGCGGCGCCACGGCGAAACGGCCGGCCTGCGGCCGCGCTGGCTGCACGGTGGCGGGCGGGTCGCGCCGATCCCAGACAGCGCCGGGACTCTGCTTGATAGCCTCCAGAGTGACCGTCGCCTTTTCCAGACCGAGCGCCAGCAATTCCTCGGAACTAGGCAGCCGGTCCAGCGCCAGCGGCTGGCCGCCGTACTGCATCTTCAAGCCGAGCCGCCGGGCCAGCGCGAAGAACACCTGCCAGTCGTCGATCACGTCGCTGCCTGCCGGCGGCGCGATGGCCGCTGGCGCGAACTGCGTCCAGGCGTCGGGGTACAGCGACTTGCCCAGCGTCAGCGGCAGGTCATCGCGCTCGTACTGCAGCTTGGGCGAGAACACATAGTGCGCTTCTTCGGCGGTGGTGCTGAGGTGAGGGTCGATGACCACCAGCAGCTCCAGTGAGCGCAGCGCTGCGAGCATGCGCGCCTTGTCGGGCACCGAGTTGGCGATGTTGGCCCCATCGACGATCAGCGCCTTGATCTGCCCCGGCCCCGGCGTCAGGATTTCGTCGGCCAGCGTGGCCGTGAGCTTTTCGCCGTAGAGGTGGCCGACGCCGCAAATACGGCTTGGGGGTAACTTATCCCAGGGCCGGGTCGGCGCCACCACGTCGGCATGCCAGGTGACGGGCGGCTGCAGCGGGTCGTGGTGCGGCATGGGCTCGCCTGCCCGCTTGAAATGGCCGCAGACCACGTCCAGGCACTGGATCAGGTGCTCGGCCAGGTTCGAGCGCGGCGCCATGCTGGTGCCGGTGCCGGTGATCACCGCGCCGCGCCGCGAGGCCAGCGCGAACATGTCTGCGGCCGCCCGCAAGGCCCCGGCGTCAATGCCGGCGCGTTTGGCAACTTCCTCCGGGGTGAATGGATCGACAGCGCGTCGCAGCGCCTCCACACCCTCGACATGCTGGGCGCAGAACGCCGCATCGTGCCTGCTTGATTCCAGGATCAGGCGCAGCAGCCCGGCGGCAATCACATGGTCCTGGCCGGGCAGCGGCTGCAGGAAGATGTCGGCATGGTGCGCCGTTTCGGTCTGGCGCGGATCGACGACGATGATCTTGAGGCCACGCGCCCGCGCCGCTTTCAAGCGCCGTGTCGGGTCGCTGACCAGCATGCCGCCGGCCGAATGCGACACCAGCGGGTTGCAGCCGAACACCAGCAAGACTTCGGTATCGTCCACATGCACTTGGCCGGCATGCCACGAACCGAGCCGGCCGGCCGCGATGTACTTGGCCGACTGGTCGATGGTCAGCGTGGTGTAGAGCGACGAGGAACCCAGCGCCCGCAAAAACTCGCCATGCATCCGGAAAGCCGTCGAGTTGTGAAAGGCCGCGGTGCCGCGAAACAGCGCCACCGCATCGGGACCATCGCGCGCGATGATGGCAGCCAGCCGCGCCGCGATGTCGTCCAGCGCCGCATCGGTGCCCACGCGCTGCATCGCGCCATCCGCAGCGCGCTGCAGCGTGTGCAGCTGGCGCGACGCGCCATGGTGGGCGTCTACCGCCTGCAGTCCCTTGAAGCAGGCGTAGCCCTTGCTGATCGGGTGGTCGCGGTCACCCCGGATACCAATGATGCGGCCTTGGTCAACGGTCAGCACCACGCCGCAGGCGGCGATGCACATGCGGCAAAAGGACCTGGCTTCGTGCGGTACGTCAGGAGGAGCGGTTGCGGTCATCCAGCCACTTTATCGGCGCTGCGCTGGCTGTGTGCCGCCAGCGATGTCGATAAAACGCTGGAAGCATCGACGAGCCGCGTGACGCTGACCGGAATGCCGTTGAGCACCGCATTGCCCGAGGCCGCATCGACAAAGGGGCCGGGACTCAGCAGGTTGATGTTGATGCCTGCATGCTGCGCGGCCACGCGGGTCTGGGCGCCCGGCGCGCCATGGCCCCAGCCGTGCGGCAGCGACACCACCCCGGGGCGAATGTCGTCGGTGACCTCGACGGCCACCTGCACCGCGCCGCTTTCGCTTTTGACCTCGACTGTGTCCGAGGCGGTGATGCCGAGCCGCTGGGCATCCTGCGTGTGTATATGCAGGGTGCAGCGGTCCTTGCCGCGCACCAGCGCGTCCACGTTGTGCATCCACGAATTCAAGGAACGCAAATGGCGCCGGCTCACCAGCACCAGCGCGGGCGGCTCGGCGGCCATCGCCTGCTCCAGCCGGGGCAGGTCGGCCAGCACATGCGCCGGCGCCAGCTCGATGCGGCCGGAAGGCGTGGTCAATGCCGCGTCGCCCTGCGGCCCGGCCATGCCGAGAATGATGCCGTCCGGCTGATCGATGAACGTCTGCAGCGTCAGCCCGCCCGGATTCTGGCCGAAGCGCTCGCCAAACGGCCCGCCGCGAATGCACAAGTCAAGCACGCGGGCGCCGCCGTGCTCCGGCAGCGCCGCCAAGGCGGCTTCGCGCGGGATACCGGTCTGGTCACACATGCCGCCGAAATACTCGTCATCCAGCGCATCTAGGTCGGCTGTCGGATTGCCGCCCATGATGGCCCCCAGGCGCGTGAGCACTTCCCACTCGGGCGGACGGTCTTCGGGCTCGAACAGGGTGGGCGAGTAATGCCCGCCGATGCTCAGCGAAAACGGCCAGGCATACACGTCCCAGTGCGGCTGCTCCAGCGGTGACAGGGCCGGCAAGATCACGTGCGCATGGCGCGTGGTCTCATTGCGGTACAGGTCGATGCTGACCATGCATTCGAGCAGCGGCAGGGCCGCGTCCAGCCGGGCCGAGCCTGGCGCGGACAGCACCGGGTTGCTGCCCATGGTGACCAACGCCCTCACCTGCCCCGGACCCGGCGTGTCGATTTCCTCGGCCAGGGACGATGCCGGCACCTGGCCCAGCACAGAAGGCACGCCGCGCGTGCGTACCAGCTTGCCGTGCAGCGGCGCGCCGGGCGGGTACGGCGGGTTCAACGACAGGTGCGGCGCCACCTGCGTGCTCCACAGCGTGCCGCCCACCGCATCCAGGTTGCCGGTCAGCGCGCCCACCACATCCACCAGCCACGACGCCAGCGTGCCGAACTCCTGGGTGCAAGTGCCGATGCGGCCATAGACGGCGGCACTGGGCGCATCGGAAATCTCTCGCGCCAGCTGGACGATGACGTCCGCCGGTACGCCGCAAAAGGCCGATGCGCGCTCGGGCGAGTAAGCCTGCGCCGCCGCGCGCAATGCTTCCAGGCCGTTGACCCGTCCTTCCAGCTGCTTGAGCCGCACACGGCCTTCCGCAAACAGCACATTCACAACGGCCAGCATCAGGGCGGCGTCGCCGCCAGGACGAATCGATATCCACTGGTCCGCCACCTGCGCGGTGCCGGTGCGCACCGGATCAACCACGATGACGCGGCCGCCGCGCGCGCGCAGGGCCTTGATCGCGCCCATGGCATCCGGGTGCGAAAAGATGCTGCCCTTGGACGCCGCCGGGTTGCCGCCGAAGATGACGAACAGGTCGGTGCGGTCCACATCCGGAATCGGCATCTTCCACATGTCGCCATACATCAGGAAGTTGGTGACGTTCTTGGGCAGCTGGTCCACGCTGCTGGACGAATAGCGGTGCGCAAAACGGCCCTGGCGCACCAGCATGGCGGTGTAGCGGCTGGTGTCAAAGCCGCCCTTGCTCATGTTGCCGCTATAGAAGGCAAAGGCCTGCTGGCCATGCCGCTCGCGCACGCCGGCGGCCAGTTCCTCGATGCGCTCGAAGGCGGCTTCCCATGAGACTTCACGCCACTCACTGCCGTCGCGCACCATCGGCCGGCGCAGGCGGTCCGGGTCGTGGTGCAGCGCGCCCAGCGTCGTGCCCTTGGGGCAGATGTGGCCCCGGCTGAAGGCGTTGTCGAAATCGGGCCGGATGCTGATCACCTGCTGATCGGCCACGGTGACCTTCAGGCCGCACATCCCTTCGCACAGCGGGCAGGTACGGCGGTGGACGTAGGATTCTGGGTTTGAGGGGTTCATGCCATTCTCGGTAAAAAGAGTCGGCCTTCAGTCTAGGCAGACTGGCAGCGCAGCGCGGGCTTGAGAACATCGCCCAAATGCACACCGGTAGCTTTGGGTCGCAGCGCTTTAGCTTGTGTCGATTGGGAAATGCTTTTCCAGGTTTCATCGATAGCGCTTGTCCGCCATTAGCGCAAGGGCGTCCCGACAATGATTTGGCACCCGCAACGGCAGGTGCTTATTCACACGAGGACTGAAAATGACAACACGCACCCCCCAGGAAATCCGTTCGTTTCTGCACCAGCAGGTCGAGTTCTGGAACGCTGGCAAGAAAGACGAAATGTTTGCCCTGTACCACGCCATGGTGCCCGGCAAGATGACCATTGAATATGTCGGCATTCCGGTGCTGGAAGGCTGGGCCGCGCTGGAAGACATGTGGCAGCGCTTTGCCGGCAAGGTCCACATCGACGTGAAGGAGGTCATGGTGACCGGCAGCGAAGCCGCCTGCTATCACCACAACAAGACCATTGGCACCGACACCCCGGCCCGGCCCAGCATCGAGCTGTACAAGTTCGACGGCGACGATGTGCAGATCCGCTACTTCCACGCCGCATCGCTTTGAACGCGGACGGCCATGAGCAATCTGCACACCGAGCGTGTGGTGAGCGTCCACCACTGGAACGACACGCTCTTCAGTTTCCGCACCACGCGCGAACCTTCGCTGCGCTTTGAAAACGGTCATTTCGTGATGGTCGGGCTGCCGGTCAACGGCAAGCCGCTGCTGCGCGCCTACAGCATCGCCAGCTGCAACCATGAGGAACACCTGGAGTTCTTCAGCATCAAGGTGCAGGATGGGCCGCTGACCTCGCGGTTGCAGCACCTGTCCGTCGGCGACGAGGTGTTCGTCAGCAAAAAACCCACCGGCACGCTGGTGATCCACGACCTGCGGCCAGGCCGGCACCTGTACCTGTTCGCAACCGGCACCGGGCTGGCGCCGTTCCTGTCGGTCATCCGTGATCCGGAAACGTACGAACGCTTTGAAAAAATCATTCTGGTGCATGGTGTGCGGCGGGTGGACGAACTGGCTTACCGGCAGTTCATCACCGAGGACCTGCCTCGCCACGAAGCCTTGGGCGAGCTGCTGCACGGCAAGCTGATCTACCACCCCACCGTCACGCGTGAAGCTTTCCACAACCAGGGCCGCCTGACGGACATCATCGAGAACGGCTCGCTGTTCGAGGCCATCGGCTTGCCGCCGCTGGACCCGACGCTCGACCGCGCGATGCTGTGCGGCAGTCCGGCCATGCTGCAAGACTTGGGCGCCATGCTCGATGCACACGGTTTTTGCGCCTCGCCGCAAGTCGGGGTGCCGGGTGACTACGTGCTGGAACGCGCGTTCGTTCAGAAGTGAAGCGCCAAAGACACTTTTTGCATTTCATCAGTAGCAACGGCGCGCGACAGCGGGCCTGCACCGCCGGATGATGAGACCGCCGAAACCACACAACAACGAGGAGACAACCCCATGCGCATCCGCTTTCGCCATTCCCCGGCCTTGACCGCGATCTCGCTTGCCGTTCTGGCCGCATCAGGCAGTGCCAATGCTATCGAGATCGACACTGGCAACCCGGATCTCACGCTGCGCGCCGACACCACCGTGCGCTACAACCTTGGCGTACGCACCGAAAAACAGGACAGCCGTATCCTGAACAACCCGACCTACGACGAGTCTGACAGCAAGTTCGACAAGGGCGACATCGTGACCAACCGGCTCGATCTTCTGGGCGAACTGGACCTCAACTACAAGAACCAGTTCGGCGCGCGCGTCAGCGGCGCCTTCTGGAACGACCAGGCCTACCACGACACCAGCGTGCGCACCGTCGCGCCGGGCTTTTCCTCCAGCTACCTCGGCAACCGCTACAACGACACCGTCAAGCGCTACGTGGCCGGGCCTTCGGGCGAGGTACTCGACGCCTTTGTCTGGAGCAACTTTCGCCTGGGCGAGACCCCGGTCAACGTCAAGATCGGGCGCCATACCAATTACTGGGGCGAAGGATTGCTGTTCGGCGCCCATGCGATTTCCTATTCGCAGGCGCCCGCCGACGGCGTGAAGGCATCGACCAGCCCGGGCATCGAGACCAAGGAAGTGTTCTTGCCGCTCGGCCAGATTGCCGCCCGCGCCCAGGTCACCGACAGCCTGAGCGTGGCCGGCCAGTATTTCTACGAATGGAAAAACACGCGCCTGCCTTATGGCGGCACCTACTTTGCGCCAGCCGACATGCTGTTCGAGGGGCCAGACAGACTGCCGGTGGCGGCCAATGGCGCTGCGTTTTCGAGGCTGGATTCGGTCAAGCCCAGGCAGTCGGGCAACTGGGGCGTAAGCGCCAAGTACAACGCTGAGGTGATTGAATCGACGCTCGGGCTGTACTACCGGCGCTTTGACGATTATCAGCCCTGGCTCTCGCCGCAGGTGCTAGGCGCACAGGGCGCCTACCGCCTGGCGTATCCCAAAAATATCTCGCTTGTCGGCGCCAGCCTGGCGCGCGTGATCGGGCCGGTCAGTGTCGGCTCCGAACTGTCAATGCGCAAGGACGGTGCGCTCAATGCCACCGGCATCAGCGCCGCCGACAACGAAGGACCGCGCGGCGACACGCTGCATGCCATCGTCAACGGCGTCATGCTGTTTCCCAAAACCGCGCTGTTCGACACCGCCAGCCTGGCCGCCGAATTCGCCTACAGCCGCTTGCTGCGCGTGAATTCGCATGAAGAACTGTTCAAAGGCGTGGGCTACGGCGCCTGCCGCGCACTGGAAACACCCGGCGTGGTCGGTTCGGGTAGCAAAGCGGACGGTTGCTCCAGCAAAAATTATGCAGCAGTGGCGGTCAACTTCACGCCGCAGTGGCTGCAGATCCGGCCGTCGTGGGACATGGACTTGCCGCTGTCCATCAACTACGGCATCAAGGGCAATGCCGCCAGCGCCGGCGGCGGCAGCGAAAAGGCGCTGACCTATGCCATCGGCATCAAGCTGACCTATGGCCAGCGGCATGAGTTCACGCTGCGCTACGCCGACGCACTGGCCCGGCCGAAATACAACCCCGGCGGCACCGCCCTGCTGGGCGGCAACGGCAGCGTCGGCAACACCGACCGGGGCTGGCTGGCCTTCACCTACAAAACCGGCTTTTGAAGCCAATTCAATACCGACAGGAGACATTCAAAAATGAAACACATCGCTCTAGCCGTCGTCATGCTGACGGGCCTGCTCACCGCTGCCCATGCCGAGGTCTCTCCGGAAGAAGCCAAGCAACTGGGCGGCACGCTCACGCGCTTTGGCGCCATCAAGGCCGGCAATAAGGAAGGCACGATTCCGGAGTACACCGGCGCGCCGGTCAAGATTCCTGCCGATTACAAGCCGGGCAGCGGCATCTACACCGACCCCTTCCGCGCCGAGAAGCCGCTCTACCGCATTGATGCGAAAAACGTTGATCAGCATGCGGACAAGCTGACCGAAGGCCAGAAATACCTGCTCAAAAAGAACCCGACCACCTATTACATCGACGTTTACCCAACCCACCGCACCGAGACGTTCCCGGAAAAGGTGCTCAAGGCCAACGAGCGCAACGCCGTCGCCTGCAAGGGATTGAAGAACTACGACGCCATCGACGTCGCCTGCCGGGGCGGGCTGCCCTTCCCGATTCCGAAGAACGGCTACGAAGTGATGTGGAACCAGCATGTGCGCTACCAGGGTGAAGGCGTCATGTTCAACCCGTCGCAGCGCGGCTGGCTGGTCGATTCCACGGGCCGCCCGACCATGACCTCGGAGCAGCTGGCGCGCACCGAATTTCCCTACTACCAGACCGAGCAGGCCGACCGCGATCCGCAGATGTACTTGCGGACTTACGCCATCACGCGCGCGCCGGCACGGCTGGCCGGCGTGGGCAGCGGCATTGCCGATTACCTCGACATGGACCAGAAGCCGCGCCGCGCCTGGGGCTACACACCAGGCCAGCGCCGCGTGCGGCTGGCCCCGGAATTTGCCTACGACACACCCATCGCCAGCCTGGGCGGCCTGTCGCTGTTTGACGAGTTGTGGTTGTTCTCCGGCAAGATGGACCGCTTTGACTTCAAGCTGGTCGGCAAGAAGGAAATGGTCCTGCCCTACAACAGCTACAAGTATTACTTCGGCTGCAAGGCCGAGGCCAAGCTGATGCCGTTCCACGTTGACCCGGCCTGCGAACGATCCGAGTTGCACCGCGTATGGGTGGTCGAAGCCACCTTGAAACCCGGACAGCGCCACGTCTATTCAAAACGCGTGTACTACATCGACGAAGACGGCTACGGCGCCGGCATGTTCGACGCTTTCGACCAGAGCGGCAACCTGTACCGCGCCATGTTCAACCTGAACGTGCCTTTCTACGATTTTGGCTTTGTCTATGCAGGCGCCAGCATCACCTACGACTTCAACAAGGGCATGTACGGCACGGTCGCCGACGCCAGCGTCGGCGGCATGCATTACTCGCCAGCGCCTCTGTCCGAGCGCGACATGGGCGCGGACGCGACGATGATGCGGGAAAGCGTGCGCTAAAGCCATGAACCGGATCACCAACACCAACAAGCAGGTGGCCGCCGCTTTCCTGCAGGCCATCGAGGACGGCGATGCGACGGCCCTGGAGGCGCTGCTGGCTCCTTCCTTCCATTGGTGGGTGGCTGGCTGGGGCGATCGCACCCGCGCCGAACTGCTTGGCGCACTGTCGCGAACCATGGCCGCTTTCCCCAGCCGGCGCCTGACAACCATTGGCGTGACCGCCGAGGGCGAGCGGGTGGCGGTGGAGGCCGAGGGCCGCTTCGAGCGCCCTGGGCTGGTTTACGCCAACACCTACCACTACCTGTTCATCCTTCAGGATGGACGCATCACCAGCGGCCGCGAGTATTTCGACACGGCCGTCGCCCGCGCGGCATTCGGATCGCCACTACCCTCACCATCCCAAGAAGGAAATCACCATGAGCAATGAAGACATCGTCCGCCGTTTCATCGACGCCTTCCGCAAAACCTGGCCTGTTGACATGGACGCGGCGCTGGCGCCGTTGGCCGAGGATGCGACCTATCAGATCATCGTGCCGTCCATACCACCCATCAAGGGCCGGGCCGCCATCAAGGCCGAGCTGGAGCACATGCAAATCCGCGTCAAGCAGCAGCGGCACGACATGAAGGCCGTGGCCGCCAGCGGAAACACCGTGTTCACCGAACGGGTTGACTACTCGTTCAGCAAGGGGAAATGGGTGTCCATTCCGCTAGTGGCCGTGTTCCAGCTCAATGACGCCGGTGAAATCACCACTTGGCGCGAATTCCTCGACCCCTCGGCCGTGGCCGAGCAGCACGGCATGACGCTGGACGAGTTGCGCGGCTCACTCGCCGCTTGATTCCGGCTGCGCCGCCAGCATGCCGCTGGATTCGCGGTACTGCTGGGGGCGCATGCCAGTCGCCTTGCGAAAGGCCGCCGTGAAGGCCGAGGCGCTCTCAAAACCGCTGCGCCCGGCCACCTGCTTGATCAGCAGGCGCGAGTCGGACAGCAGCAGCTTGGCCTTGGCAATGTGCGCGCTGGCGACGAAGCTGCGCAGGGTCACGCCGACGGTGTTCCTGAACATCGCGGGCAGCTCGCGGCTTGGCAGCCCGCAGGCGGCGGCCAGCGCTTGCAGCGGCACACCGTCGGGCAGGGCCTGCTCGATCAGGTCCTTCACCACCGCCAATTGCCGGGCGCTAAGCTTGCCCATGCCCATGCCCGCGCCGATGTCGGGTGGACGCGCACCGAAATGCCGCTGCGTTTCAAGCGCCAGCATGGTCAGCATGGTCGTGATTTGAAGCTGGCTGGCAAACGAGGGCTGGCGCAGTTCCTGGTAAAGCCAGCCCATGGTTGTTTCCAGCCGGTCATTTCTAAGATCGAGTGCCGCCAGGGGGTTCACGCCCCGCCAGTCCCAGAACGCGCTGTCCAGCAGGCCCAGGCTGACCGGGTCGAACATGCAGACGATGGAGCGCACCTGGCCACGCGACCATTGCATGTCCAGCGACGTCATGGGCGCCACGAAATTAAGCCGTCCCACCGTGCTGCGCGCCCCACGCTCGCCGGCCACGGTGTAGTGGGCAGCTTGACCGGTGGGCTCGTCGATCAGCAACTCGACGGTACAACGGGCGCCCGTCTGCACCAGTGACTGACCGCCGCAGGGCCAGTGCACGTCTTGCACGCGGACCTCGAAGGCAGGGTCGATACGCCGCGCCGCGATCGAACGAACGTGCGAAAAGTCGGCCCCGGAGGCGATCCGGGCATTTTCCGTGTCACAGATTTCTTGCATTTTTAAACCATTCCTCCCGATACTGAGCCCATCCGGGAGCAAAGAAAAGAGGGGAAAACACCGCCTGCAACTCATCGACACCTTCACTCACTTCGTCGAGACGGGCGCGAACCCAAAAACACACAGAAGGCACGATCATTGGCAAAACATTGCCGCGCCACCAGCGCCGCCCCTCCCGCTCTTGAAAGACCACCATGAAAACATTTCCCCGACTCCCCGAACGCGGCGACTTCGCCTTCCAGATGATGGTCGCCCCGTACCGCACCACCGGCGCTGCCATGCATGACCTGCGCGGCTTCTACGGCCTGCACCTGAGCAAGACCATGCCGTTTGGCTGCCTGCGCGACGACGAAGGCGCGATGTACTCGGTGGTGCGCTCGGTCAATTCGCCCACTGGCACGCCCAACGCCACCAAGTTTGTCTATCAAAGCACCCGCGTCGATGGCAAGACGCTGCGCATGGACAAGCCGCGCATGGCCGCCCAGGCGCAAACGCTGATGCCCACCCGCGCCCTGGAAGGCGACACCGCCGTCTGGACCAGCCTGCCCGACGAGCCGTCGGAACCCGGCAATGCCTGGAAGTTAGAGGCCTCGGGCGAGCACATGCACTGGGTCGAGGACGGCCTGTTCGACATCCGGGGCCGCATCATCGGCCCCGGCATGCAGTGGTACCTGCCCGGCGCGGACTGGGGCACGTTCTATCTGTCGCAGCACTACGACGTCAGCGGCACCTGCGAGGGCCGCCAGGTCAAGGGCATCATGGCGGTCGAGCAGTCCTACATGGCAGAAGGCGGCCAGGTGCATTCGAAGAAGTGCCTGATCGTCAACAACAGGAAGCATGTGGTCTGGTGCGCCTTTGCCAATGTCTATGCCGACGGCAGCATCGAGGCCGGCACCTTCCTGGTCGGCCATGAAAACCTCGGCTTTGCTTTCATCACGAATGAAAAGGGCGAGGCGCGCACCACCACCGACATCGAGGCGCTGGTCAAGCACAAGGCAAGCGGCTACTTCGTCGATACCGCCCGCGTCATCATCGAAGGCAAGGACGAATGGGAATTCCTGCCCGACGCCAAGGGCGAGATGGTGGACTTCCTGGGCGGCTTCCCGCCCACCGCGCAGCAGGAAGGCCGCTGGCGCCGGGTCGGCGACACCCGCGTGCCGGATCGCTGGTTTGCCTGGGGCGAGACCGACCAGCGCAACGGCACGGCGCGCAATGTGCTGGGACTGGACATCTGACATGGCCACCGTGATACAACCCTCCGCTCCACAACCCCTGAGCCGTCCCGGCCCGCACCTGGGCCGCTTCCAGGGCCAGGTCGCCATCGTCACCGGCGGCGCATCGGGCATCGGGGAAGCCACCTGCCGGCGCCTGGCCGCCGAGGGCGCCACCGTCGTCGTGGCCGACGTGAACGGCGAGCGCGCCGAAGCGGTCGCCGCCGAGCTGGGCAACCACAGCCGGGCGCAGCAGTTCGATGCCGCCGATGTGACCTCGATCGAGCGCCTGGTTCTGGGCACCATCGAGCGTTTTGGCCGGCTGGACGTGCTGCACAACAATGCCGCCCTCACCTCGCCCGCCCTGCATGCCAAGGACACCAACGCCATCGACATCAGCTTTGAGACCTGGGATCTCGTCATGGGTGCCAACCTGCGCGCTTACCTGGCCGGCTGCAAATACGCCCTGCCGACCATGATCAAGCAGGGCTCTGGCGCCATCGTCAACACTGCCTCCACTGGCGCTTTTTCGGGCGACATCACCCGCATGGCTTATACCGTTTCCAAGGCCGCCATCATTGGGCTTACCCGGCAGATCGCCACTCACCACGGCCCGCAGGGCATCCGCTGCAATGCCGTGGCCCCTGGCCTGGTCCTGTCGGCCGGCTCCCTGGCCACGGTTCCGAACGTGATCAAAGTCATGCAGCGCCACTTGCTGACGCCGGAGATCGGCGAGCCGGAAGACCTGGCGGCGCTTGTGTGCTTCCTGGCGTCGAGCGAGGCGCGCTACATCAATGGCCAGACCTACATTGCCGACGGCGGCATGCTGGCGCACAACCCGGCCATGGCCGACCTGATCGATCTGGCGGCGCGCGGTGGCTGAGCGCATACCAGGGGAATTCCAGCGCGGCTGGCGCATTTTGCTGCTGGCGCTGGCGGGCGCGGCCACCACGGTCAGCGTGACGCTGCTCTACAGCTTCGGCACTTTGGTGCTGCCACTGGAGCGTGCCTTTGGCTGGAGCCGGGGTGACCTGCAAATTGCGATCGCCTGCATGTCAGGCGGCGTGGTGGTGGCAAGCCAGCTGGCCGGCTGGCTCAACCTGCGTTGGGGCATGCGGCGGATGACGCTGCTGTCCCTGCTGGCGCTGCCGCTGGCTTTCCTGGCGATCACCTTCATGGGCCAGTCGATCTTCTGGCTCTACCTGGGTTATTTCCTGATTCCGATTGCCGGTGTCGGTGTCACTTTCGTCACCTGGACGCAACTGGTCAGTTCGTGGTTCGACCGCAAACGCGGCCTGGCGCTGGCGCTGGTGCTGTGCGGTTCGGGCATTGCCGCTGCCGTGCTGCCGCCCCTGCTCACCTGGGCCATGGAACGCTGGGACTGGCGCGCCGCCTATGTCGTGATGGGATTGCTGCCGCTGCTGCTGACGCTGCCGCTGGCCTTGCGTTTCCTGGTGCCGAGCCCGGCAGCCGTTTCAAACCCTGCCATTGCGGTGCGAAAACCGGCGGTGGCCTCGGCCAGTTTCAGGGTCAGTGCGCGGTCAGGCAAATTCTGGATATTGAACATCGCCCTCACGCTGGTGGTGTCGGCCGTGGTCGGCATGGTGACCAACACCGTGCCGCTGCTGCGCGACATCGGCCTGTCGGCCACCCAGGCCAGCAGTGTCTTCAGCAGCTTCGGCATTGCGCTGATCTCCGGCCGGCTGCTGGCGGGCTGGCTGATCGACCGTCTATGGGCGCCGGGTGTGGCTGCGGTTGCGCTGTTCATGCCTTGCATCGGCTGCCTGCTGCTGTGGACAGCGGACGCGAGTTCGTCCACCCTGCTGCTGACCGCTGCGGTGGCGCTGGTGGGCATCGGTGCCGGCGCCGAGTTCGACCTGTCGGCCTACCTGATTTCCCGCTATTTCGGCTTGAAGGACTATGGGCGCCTGTTCGGCATCCACCTCGGCCTGATCACGGCGGGCAGCATGCTGGCGCCGCTGATGTTCGCCGCCATGTACAAGACGACCGGCGGCTACGGCCCGCTGCTCGCCTGGTGCGCGGGCTGCTGCGTGGTCGGGCCACTGCTGCTCCTGACGCTGGGACGCCAGCCGCCGCTGGAAAGCGCAGTGACGCAGGCCGTCGGCCACCCCGCTTAGCGCGCACTCACCGTGGCTGGCACGCAGGGCGACCAAGGTGCTTGAGAGTTTTTGCTACCGTATTTATAGCTGCTTTCGCACGCCAGCCTTTCGCAAAAGGCATATTTAATGCTAAAAGTCCGCTTACTGGTTAAAACTGATGCGCTCAGTGGGTAAAGCTGCTCTCGCGGCAGACCACGCCCCGGTTCTGACGGTATTGCAGCGGCGTCAGGCCGGTGGCGCGGCGAAAGGCGTCGCCGAAAGCGGCGGCGCTTCGAAATCCACTGCTGTAGGCGACCTGCTTGATCAGCAGGTCGCCATCGTCGAGCAATACCTTGGCACGGGCAATGTGGGTCGAAGCCACATAGCTGCGCAGTGTCTGCCCGGAGGTCCGCTTGAACAAGGTGGACAGTTCGCGCGCCGGCAACTGGCAGGCGGCCGCCATCTCGGCCAGCGACAGACCGTCGGTGTCGGTGGCGCCTTCGATCAGCTCCTTCAGCAGGCTGAGCTGACGCTCGCTGAGCTTGCCTTGCGGCGCGGACTGTTCTTCCTTCCCAAGGGTGCAATGGCGGTGCAGCTCAATCGCCATCATGGTCAGGATGCAGCTGACCTGCAGGCCGCTGGCAAATGACGGCGTGGTGGTTTCTTCGGCCAGCCACTGCATGCCGGTGCGCAGTTTTTCGTTCTGCACATCGAGCGTGCAGTCCGGATCCACTTCATTCCAGTGCCAGTCAATCGCACCCAGCAGGCCCAGCCGCTTGGGGTCCATCATGCACACGACCGCGTGGCGCCGGCCCGGGTTCCAGCGCACCGAACGGGCCGACTCGGGCGGCATGAAATTAAGCATGCCGACGGGGCGTTCCTGGCCGCTGTTTGTCTGCACCGTGTAGCGCGCCCGTCCCATCGCTGGCGCCTCAGCCAGCTCAATCAGGCAATGTCGGCCAGACAGCAGGTTGACCGCGCCCGGTTCGGCCCAGTGAATCTCCTGGACGCAAACCTCGTAAGAGGCCTCCTCCAGATGGGCGCCTATTACTTTCATCGGCGCCAGCGTGTTCATCAACGGTTTAAGTTCGGCTGTGTGCATCGTCGTGTCTCCTGGAAATGCCGCCCGACCGGGAAATCCCGTCCATGCGACAAGCCCTATATGAGACACTAATTTTATATTTGTTCAAATAATGGTTATCCCGTAGCTGCCGTTTATCTTCGTGTCAGCGTCATTGCGCTTGCGCCAGCGTTTGCGCGGCGATGAACCCGAAGGTCAGGCCGAGCGTGTTGTTGGCGCCATTGCCCGGCGCGCGGCCGCGCCACAGGGAGTTCATGTCCAGGCCCGCCGCATGCAGGCCGGGGATGGCCTCGCCCTGCGCATCAAGCACGCGGGCATGCGTGTCCACCCTCAGGCCAACCGTCGTGGTGGAGTCGCCCGGATGGATCTGCACGGCGTAGAATGGACCGCTGCGAACCGGGCCGAGACAGGGATTGGGCTGGTGCGCGCTATCCCCCATGAAGTGGTCGGCCGGCGTGCTGCCGCGCTGAAATTCATCATCGACACCGCAGGCGGCCTGCACATTGAAGCGGTCCACGGTCGCTTTCAGAACCTGCGCGGGCGCGCCGATGCGCTCGGCCAGTCCTTCGAGCGTGGGCGCGGTGATGACGTAGCCTGCGGCGATCAGGCGCTGCAGGCCCCAGCCGCCCGGACGCACCAGTCCCAGGCCATAGCGGCGGATGAAGGCATGGTCGCAAATCAGGTGCGCCGGAACCGAGCCGGTGCGGTGCATGGGCTCGACCAGGTTGGTCGCCGACTCGTTGCCAAAACGCCGGCCCTGGTCATTGACCGCAATGCAGCCAGGCTTGCCCCGGTCCAGGAACAGGTGCGGAAACTTTTGCAGCGTACCGTCGGCCTTGCGCAGCACCGACACCACGACCCAGCCGGCATTGCTCAGGTTGTCGCCATCGAACTGGCCGCCCAGCGCCAGCGCTGTATTCAGGCCGTCGCCGGTGTTGCCCTCGGGCACGAGCGAGATGTGATGCTCGGGATAGGGAATGTACTGGCGGCGCATCTGCGCATTGGCCGAAAAGCCGCCGCTGGACAGCACGACACCCTTCCTGGCCCTGACCGTCACCGAGACACCATCGCGCGTCGCCACCACACCGGTGACCCGGCCCTCTTCGAACAGCAGCCGCTGCATCGGCGCATTGCGCCACAGCGTGACCTGCGCATCGAGCGCCGAGCGTAGCAGGCGCGCGGCCAGCGCATTGCCCATGGTGAGCCGGGTGCCGCGCGGGTAGCGTAGCCGGTCAATCCCATAACTGAGCGCCAGCCGGGCCATGTGCCTGAACGAGGCAAAAGACCGGGTCATGTTGGCTGCATGCCCCATGTCGCCCAGGCCGATCATCAAGCCACCGGGCGCGTTGAATTCGGCCAGGGGCGGACGCAGTAGGCCAAAGTGGTCTCCCAGTTCGCGTCCGTCGTATTCGAGCGGGCACAGCAGCCGGCCATCCCGGGAAAAACCTGTCGCCTGCGGGTGCCAGTCGGCAAAGCCGTGCTGCACCGCAAAGCGGGTCGCGGTGTGGCTGTGCAGGTAATCCACCATGAGCGGCGCCGCCTCCAGAAACGCTTCGAGCAGGTCCGGGCGCAGTGTCGGCCCGACCACCTCGTGCACATAGCGTGAAGCCATGCCGGGCGCTTCATGGATACCGGCCTGCGCCGCCAGCGAACTGCCTGGCACCCAGATGCCGCCGCCCGACAGCGCGGTGGTGCCGCCGAAGTAGCCGGTCTTTTCAAGCAGCAGGACATCGAGCCCGTGCCGCGCAGCCACCGTGGCGGCGGTCAGCCCGGCGCCGCCCGAGCCGACGACCACCACGTCCGTGTGGATCGTCTCGCCAACGGGTTGCCGGCTGGCCGCGTCAGGCGGGCCCATAGAAATTATCGAGAAAACTGCTCTGGGCTTCCACCCGTTCGCGCCTCAACCTGGCGGAAATCAGGGGGTTGTCCGAGTCTTCCCCGGCACAGAGCACCAGCGTCGGACCCTGGCCCAGGCTGGCCAGGCCGATGCGGGCCACGTCCTGCGACGATGTCAGTGTCACCGTATCGGGCGACAGCTTGAACCTGGCGAACACGGTGCGCAACTTGGGCGTGTCGGTGGCGCCAAGCTGCAGGTTAAGCACATCGACGCCGTGCGGCTTGAGTTCTTTCCACAGGCTTTCGCCAAAGTTCATCGCATAGGCCTTGGTGGCGGTGTAGATCGCCAGGCGCCCGCAGCCGCCGAGCGCCGCCTCGGAGCCGACCAGCAACAGCCCGCCGCGCCCGCGCTTGACGAAGACGGTGGCAAAGCCATGGCAGGCTTCGGTTAACAGGTCGATGTTGCGCTGGGTCAGCGTGCGCCAGGCCGCGTAAGGACTGTCAAGAAATTTGCCGCCGACACTGTCGCCGCCGGCATTGAACACGACCAGTCCCAGGTCGCGGCCTTCGGCGGCCTGGAACAGTTCGGCAGCAGCCGTCGGGGATGTGAGGTCGAGCGGGAGCGTGACCACTTCCACGCCATGGTCCGTACGGATCTGTCCAGCGAGTTCTTCGAGTTTGTCGGGCCGCCGGGCGACCAGGATCAGGCTGAGGCCCTTGGCGGCGGCCTGAAGCGCAAATTCAGCGCCGGTGCCTTCCGAGGCGCCGCAGACCATCGCCCAAGGGCCATAGCGTTTGAAAAAATCAGGGTCGGAAAGGGATGATGAAGACATGGTGCGGTGGCCGTGGGGTGAAGATGCCTTCATCTTCGGCGACGGCTGACCCGCATGCAAGTGTGCCGAACGTTGCCGAACGCCGCAATGCTATCGGCGAAATGCAAGCGCGCCGACGCGCCGTCCGGGCAGCCGCGCGTTGCCGGCCGTCAGCGTTTCAGAGCCGGCCGGCGCTTGCCCAGGCGGTCATGTTCCGGCTCAAGGCAAGACTGGCGTTGTCCAGCGCTCGCAGCGATGGCCACGAGCGTGGCTTGCCCAATGGCGTTGCAGGGGTGGCGCAGCGTTCGGTTTTATTGGCAGGTATGCCGCCAGTCTTCAGGCTGACGGTCGCGGGAATAGCGGCAAAAGAGAGTTGTGTGCAGGCCATGTAAGTCTTCCGGAAAAATTAAGGGTTAACCCTAGTATAGGGATTTTTACTAATTTGCACAGAACAGCCCGATATGTGAAGAACCTTGCCATCCGTGTTTTCCCTAGGCCCGCTAAAAACAGGCGCATCTTCGTTTGACCCAAGGTACATTCAGCAATATTGAACACAACTCTCATTTGTGATTAACTCGCCGGCTACGGGCAAGGCTTGCTGGCCCAACAGACAAGACAACAAGGATCAAAAAATGACAACACTTCCCTACGACGTGGCCATCGTCGGCGGCGGCCACAATGGCCTGACGGCCGCCTGCTACCTAGCCATGACCGGCAAGAAAGTGGTGGTGATCGAGGCGCTCGCCAAGGTCGGCGGCATGGCCACCTCGGGCGCGGTGATTCCCGAAGCGCCGCAGCATATCGTTCATACCTGTGCACTAGATCTCATGTCGCTGCGCGTGCATCCGATGATGCCGGTCGAGCTGGAACTGGAAAAGCACGGCTTTCGCCAGGTCGAGATGACGCCAGGCTACGTGTACCTGCACCCCGACGGCAATTCGCTGGTGTTCTGGCGCGATCCGCTCAAGACCGCCGAAGAAATCCGGCGTTTTTCGCCCAAGGATGCGCAGGCCTTCCTCGACTTCATGAAGGTACTCGACGCCTTCATGGACATGGCGGTTCCGATGATGCGGGTCGATCCGACGCAGTTTAATTTCGGCGCCAAGCTGGGCGCGCTGCGCGCGGTACTGGGCAATCTCAAGCACAAGCCCGACGTGGTGGCGCTGATGACCGGCTCGGCCTACCAGGCCGCGCTGGAGCGCTTCGAGCATCCGGTGACGATTTCGGCGATGTGTTGCCTGGTCGGCGCCGCCGGCCCGATCACCAACGACGGCACCGGCATCTATTTCATCCTGCTCGGCTTCCTGCACCGCTTCGGCGTCGGGCGGGTGGTCGGTGGCATGCAGCAGCTGACCAATGCGATGGCATCTCGGCTCAAGGAACTCGGCGGCGAGATCATCACGTCGGCGCCCGTCGAGGAAATTGTCGCCGAACACGGCAAGGTGCGCGGGGTGAAACTGGAGGACGGGCGCTTCATCGAAGCCAGGGCCGTGGTGGCGACCGTCCATCCGAAGATGGCCTTCGAGATGCTGACGCCCGGCTCCATGGACCACAAGCTGATGACACGCGTGGCGCTGGCTCCGGCCAATGCCCACGGCGCCTCGCCGCTCAAGGTGGATATGGCGCTGCGCGGCCAGGTGTCGGTCAAGCGCCATGAGGCGATGCGCCATGATGGCTTGAGCCTGCGCAAGAGCGTGCTGCTCATCGGCACCGCCGAGGCGGTGCTGGAGAATTTCGCCACCTCGGCGCGCGGCGAGGTTCCAAAGCTGCCATACATGTGGATCACCGCGCCCAGCGCGGTCGATCCATCGCAAGCGCCCGAGGGCCAGGACGTGGCCTATCTTTACCCGGTGGCCATGCCGGTGAACCCGCGCGAAGGCTGGGATGCCATCCGCGACCGCGTCGGGCAACAGGTCATCGACCAGGCTGGCGAGTACATGGACGGGCTGACCACGCTGGAAATCGGGCGCCGTGTCGAAGCTTCGCCTGATCTGGCCAAGCGGCTGAACGTGCACAACGGCTGCGTCGTGCATGTGGACACCTCGACCATGCGTTCCGGAAAGAACCGTCCGGTCCAGGGCGCCGGCGTCGAAATCTTGCCGGTGGCGGGGTTTTACCTTGGCGGCGCCGGCATCCACCCGGGCGGCGGCATCAACGGCCTGCCCGGCCGCATTGCGGCCAACCGCGTCAAGCGCTTTCTGGCGAAATGACCGCCGCGTCAACCCCGGCGGCGGAGGCGCCGGCCGGAGAATTTTCCACTGGCTGGCCGACCCTGGCGCTGGCGCTGGCCGGTGTGGCCACCAGCGTCAGCGCGCTGCTGATCTACAGCCTGGGCACGCTGATCGTGCCGCTCGAAAAAGCCATGGGCTGGAGCCGCGCCGACCTGCAGATCGCGGTCAGCTTCCTGGCCGCCGGCGGCGCGCTCTCGGTCAACCTGGTCGGCTGGCTGAACCTGCGCTACGGCATGCGCGCCGTCACCGGCGTGTCGATGTTCGCGGTGGCGCTGGCCTTCGCTTCGTTTGCCTTGATGCACACCTCGATCGGCTGGATGTACCTCGGCTACTTCGTGCTGCCCCTGATCGGGCTGGGCACGACGCCGGTCACCTGGACGCAGATCGTCGCCCAACATTTCCACCGCCACCGCGGCCTGGCCCTGTCGCTGGTGCTGTGCGGCACTGGAGTTACCGCCGCTGTGCTGCCGTCTCTGCTGACCTGGACGATGAGCCGCTGGGGCTGGCAGGCGGGCTACCTCACGCTGGCCGCCCTGCCCCTGCTGATGTGGCTGACGCTGAGCTGGCGTTATTTGCCGGCGTCTGGCACCAAGCCGGCGCGCGCCCGCAGCGCTGAACTCATCGCCGCCGCCAAGCGCGGCATGCCGTTCGCGCAGGCCTTGCGGGACCGCCGCTTTTGGGTCTGCAACCTTGGCTTGGGACTGGTGGTGTCCGCCATCTACGGCATGGCAACGAACACCGTGCCGCTGCTGCGCGACATCGGCCTGTCGGCGGCAGAGGCTGGCGGCGTATTCGGCGTTTTTGGCGTGTCGTTGATTGCCGGCCGAATCGGCGTGGGCACGCTGATCGACCGGCTGTGGGCGCCGGGCGTCGCGGCTGTCGCGCTGGGATTGCCGGCCATCGGCTGCCTGATGTTCCTGGGCGCCGATGCGAGCACACCGATTCCCTGGCTGTTATTGGCGACCGCCCTGGTTGGTATCGGCTCGGGTGCCGAGTTCGACATTGCCGCCTACCTGGTGTCGCGCTACTTCGGGCTGCGCGACTATGGCCGCCTGTTCGGGCTGCACCTGGGCGTAGTCACGCTCGGCTCGACCGTGGCGCCTTTTGCATTCGCCGCGTTGCTCCGCGGCACTGGCGGCTACTCGGCGATGCTGATGGTGTGCGCCGCCTGCTGCGTCATCGGCCCCTTGCTTTTACTCACGCTTGGCCGCTATCCGGCCGAAGCCTCTTTCATTGACAACCCACTGGAGTCCACACCATGACCGAAACCGTATCCGTCAACAAACAACTGGAAAATTCATTTTCCGACGTATCCGACCTGTTCAAAGGCGCTGACGTCGATTTTCACGCGCTGTGCCGCGACATGCGCCACAACTCGCCCGTCTATGAAGGCGACTTCATCGCCAGGTTGGGAATCCCCACCAACGCCGGCATTCATGAGCCCCGGCCTACCGTGGCGCTGTTCAAATACAAGGACGTAATGGCCGTCATGAAAGACGCCGCCAATTTCACCAACGGTTTCATTGCCGAAGGGCTGGGCGCCTTTTTCGATGGCCTGATCATTCTGGCGATGGATGGCGACCAGCACCGCCGCGTGCGCGCGCTGCTGCAACCAGCCTTCATGCCGGCGTCGGTCAACAGCTGGCGGCCCATGATTGACCGGGTCATGCGCGAGGACTTCCTGCTGCGGCTTGTGCCCGATAAACGCGCCGATCTGATGGAGTTTGGCCTGCACTTTCCCATTCGCGCCATCTACGCGGTGATGGGCTTTCCGCAGGACGATCCGGAAAAGTACAAACAGTACGCCGGCTGGGCGCTGACCATGCTGGGCGGCATACAGAACGATCCCGGAAAAATGGCTGAAGCCAAGATCAAGGCCGGCATCGCGGTCAAGTCGCTCTACGACGCGATCAAGGAAGTCGTGGTCGCGCGCCGCGCCGCCGGCACCGACGGTGATGACCTGATCCACCGCCTGCTGCGCGCCGAATACGAAGGCAAGAAACTGGACGACCATGAGGTGGCCACCTTTGTCCGTTCACTGCTCCCGGCCGCTGGCGAAACCACCACCCGCACCTTCAGCTCGGTGATGACGCTGCTGCTGGAGCGGCCCGAGTTGCTGGAGCGCGTGCGCCAGGACCGCAGCCTGCTGGCCAAGGTCATCGACGAAACCGTGCGCTTCGAGCCGGTGGCGACCTTCAAGGTGCGCCAGGCGGCGCAGGACATGGAAATCGGCGGCGTGAAGATTCCCAAGGGCGGCATGGTGCAGTGCATCGTGGCCTCGGCCAACCGGGACGAGGAGGTGTTCGAAAACCCGGACCAGTTCGACGTTGACCGCCGCATGAAGCCGTCGTTCGGCTTCGGCTTCGGCACCCACATGTGCATCGGCCAGTTCGTGGCCAAGATCGAGCTGACCTCGGCCATCAACACGCTTCTGGATCTTTTTCCCAACATCCGCCTCGATCCCGACCGGCCGGCTCCGCAGATCAGCGGCGCCATGCTGCGCGGTGCCAAGTCCGTGCCGGTGATCTGGGACTGAGCAGACTTTTACTTTTCAGGAACCCAGCCCATGAACACCTACGACACGATTCCCGAGCGCGGCGACTTCGGCTACCAGACACTGGTCGCACCGCAAAACGTCAGCGGCGCCGCCCTGCACAACCTGCGCGGCTACTTCGGCCTGCACATCACCAAGGGCATGCCCTTTGGCGTGGTGCGCGACGACGAGGGCCACATGTATGCCTTCGTCCGCGCCTTGAACGAACCGGGCAGCGCACCCAACCCGACCCGCTTCATCTACCAGTCCAGCCGCATCGACGGCGAGAACATTCGCATGGACAAGCCGCGCATGGCGGCCCAGGCAATGACGACCTTTCCCGACCGGGCGCTCGAAGGCGACACCGCCTGCTGGTCCAGCCTCAAGGACGAACCGGGCAACCCGTGGCGAATCACCGCCTCGGGCGAGCGCATGACCTGGAAGGAAGAAGGTCTGTTCGAGCTGAGCGGCCCGCTGATCGGCACTGGCATGCAGTGGTACCTGCCCGGCGTGGACTGGGGTACGTTCTACGTCTCGCAACTGTATGACCTGTCGGGCACCTGCGAAGGTCGGGCGGTCAAGGGCGTGATTGCGCTGGACCAGGCCTACATGGCCGAAGGCGGCGCCATCCATTTCAAGAAGGACCTGGTGGTCAACCACCAGATGCACGTCATCTGGTGGACCTTCGCCACGATCTACAAGGACGGCACCTGGGACTCGGGCTCCTTCATGGTGGGCCACGACAAACTGGGTTACGCGATCTTTCAGAATGAAAAGGGCGAAGTCCGCACCACCACCGACATCGAAGGCACCGTGGTTCACAAGCCGGGGAGCTACTTTGTCGATACCGCCCGCATCGTTCTCGACGGCCAGGAGGAGTGGGAATATTTGCCCGACCCGCGTGGCGAAATGAGGGATTTTGTCGGCGGTTTTCCGATTACGGCGCAGCAGGAAGGCCGCTGGCGCCGCGTCGGCGACACCCGCGAGCCGGACCGCTGGATGGCCTGGGGCGAGTCGGACCGCCGCAACGGCACGGCGCGCAATGTGCTGGGCGCCGACTTGTAAGTTCGATGGGCTGCCTGGTCTTCCCTGGGTTCAGGCCAGCGCTTTTGACACTGGCTGGACGGGGGAGGAAAGTGGCTCAGCAAGTCTGAGCCAATTGAATTTTTTTAGCAAAAAATGCCACTTCCGCAATTCCAGATTGCATAGTTCGCTACTTTATTTATAGCAAAATTTTTGCCGTGCCCAGTTCGCACAAAATTACCCAACTGGCACGTCCGGGCGGGCAAACCCGTCCGCCAATCAATGCGCCAGGGAAACCAGGCTAAGAAAATTGCAGTTATTCTGACAGATGTTGAAAGGCATTTGAGACGTGTTGTGCGACGCCTGCTGGCTCTGCGAATGCGTGCGCACCCCGTTGCCTGAAATCACATCATGGTTGGTGCCAAGCCAATTAACAGAAGAAGCAACCAGCCCAACCACCGCAGCAAATTTAACGACCAATAACATGACAACTCCTGGTTCATCGTTTGATGTTGTACAGATTATAAAAAACTGTCCATTAAATGCACACGGTGTTTACCCTCAAGTCGATGCCTGAAACTCGTTGAAAAAGGGGTATGGAATTCATCGCTGTGGCGCAAACTGCTGCTTTCAGTTGCAACTCCAAACGCTTTATTTACTATGCTTTTAATAGCTTTATATGCAATCCCAGTTTACGCAAAAGCACTATTTGATCATTGACAATGCTGAATCGACAGGAACGTCAGGCGCCCGGCTTTAGCGCTGCGTCCCTGATCCGGGCACGGGTTATGTTCAGGACCGGATGCGCGCCGTGACCTTGGCATGCGGACCGCTGACCTGGGCCGCCCAGGCTTGGGCAGCCTGCTCGAAGGGGTAGTCCACATAATCCACGATGATGTTCTGCTCGCGGGCAATCACCAGCAGCCGCTCCCAGATGGCGCGCCGGTCGGCGGGGGGACGCTGGCCGGTGCCGATGGTCGAGAGCGTGCGGAACAGCAGGTCGCCCATGTCCAGCTCGATCTTGCGCCCGGCGCCGGTGCCGATGGTCATGATGCGGGCGCCCCAGCGCGTGGCCTTCAGGGCATTGAGCAGCGGCTGGCCGCAGACCAAATCCAGCACCACATCGAAGCCGCCGTTCGACGCGTCCTTGAGCGCCGCCACATCGTCAGCGCCGCCCAGGCGAACCACCTGGTCGGCAATGCCGTGTGCCGTGAGCTTGGCCAGGCCGTCTTCCGATCGGGCGGCGCCGACCACGCGGCCGGCGCCCAAGTGGCGGGCCAGCTGCAAGGCGATCTGCCCGAGCGTGCCGGTGGCGCCGAGGATCAGGACGTTCTCGCCCTTCTTGATGTTGGCCAGTTCCAGCGGCACAATCGCGCCGGTCGCGGCAATGCCCATGCTGATCGCGGTCTTGTCGTCCACGTTGTCAGGCACTTCCCACACCTCCTCGGCGGGCACCAGCGTGCGCTCGGCCCAAGCGCCAAAGGGCAGCACCGAACGCTCGCCAAAGTAAACCCGCCTCCCCTGGGGGTCCCGGCCTACGCCTTCGCCGCGAATGACGCACGGATATTCCACACCCAGCCGGTAGGCGCCCAGCACATCCCAGCCGCCCAGGCCGGCGGTGTCCACATCGATCAGCACCGCGCCTTCACGCGGCTCGGGTTCACGGAACTCGCCGAACACCGGCGGGGCGCCGCGTTCGGAAATAATGGCAGCTCGCATACTTTTCTCCTTCATTAAATTAAATCGGTTAGTGCGTGGGAAGCAGCCGCACATGCATGGCCGAATGGCCGATGCGGGTCGGGCCATAGAGCTGCAGGCGACGGCCTTCGATGGCGCCGAACAGTTGCAGCAGACGCTGGTCCTGGTCGGGTCCGGCACTGCGGACATAGGTTTCAAGTGCCGCTTCGGCGTCAAGCCATTCCTCGAAGCGCCGGCCCAGCAGCGCCGACACATCAGCCAGATCGCGTGCCCGCATTTCGGCGCCCATGGCATCCGAACGCACCATCCACTCGATGAGCTTGGCGGCGGAATCCTTGCGCGATTCTTCAAACTCGCTGGCGGTTTCAATGCGCCCGACCGTGTCGGCGAGTTTGGCCAGCAAGGCAGCGTTGTCGCCGATGCGCTCTTTCGCCGACGGCTCGGCGGCAATGGTCACGCCCGTCAGTGCGCCCATGGACAGCAGCATCACCTGGCGCAGCGCCAGATCAAATTCCAGATAGACCGAATGGGCATCGCCCGGCTGCGGCACGCCAACGGTGCCGGTGAACTGCATCGCACCCAATGTGGCGAACTGCAGGGTGTGAAATTCAACCGCCGCATGGTCAACCGGCTCGCCGCTGAATTCCTCATAGTGGCGGCATAAAACCGGAAAACTATCCCCCAGGGGCTCGATGGAGTCGCGCATCCGCATGGTCGCGATGTCCATCATCGGGTCGCCAATCATGCTGAACTCGAAATCGTAAAGACCGGTGATCTTGCCGTCCTTGAAGTGGAACTGGCCCGAATCGAACTGGATGAAGGCCGCTCGCGTGCGGTGCTGGGGCGCGTTGCGGCGCAGCCAGCCGATCACGAATTCGAGCATCGGCTCGGGCCGGCTCTTGGTCCTGGTGTACAGCGGCATGTAGGCGTCCAGGCCCACCATGGCGATTTCCTCGGCGCCTTGCGGCAGATGCACGCTCTTGGCGACAAACGGCTCGACCGGCAGGCGGTGCATCGCTGCCACCTCGGCCATGTACTCGCGGGCAATCGCACTGCGCTCTTCGTCGGTGGCCGCCTCGGCCATGTTGCGGCTGCCGGGAACCGCGTCCATCAGGATGCAGGGGGGATCCTGGCAAAAGCCATAAATGCGCGGCACCTTGATGCCGTGCTTGCCCAGCACGCTGATCACATCCGCTTCACGCTGGAGTTCGGGAAAAATGGCGACATCGCCTTCCCGGTCACCGCGCAGGTGCAGGTGCAGCAGTTCACCATCGCGCTGCACATCGACGAACCAGGCCGGTCGCCAGCGAACCTGCCGCACCATACTGGTGATTTTTCCGCCCATTACTTCCAGGACGAAAGCGCGAAGCCTGGCTTCGCCGGCCTCGCCATAATCTGGTGCGGTATCCGTCATCTTGTCAATCCTTGAATGATGTTTACCAAAAACCTGAAGGCCTTTGTCGAAGTCGCATGCTGACGCAAGACCTCTCGCAAATGATAGGTGCCGGGGAACGCCACAGGCCGGCTCGAACTATCGTTAAAGCACCTCTGTCTGTCGATGAAACGGGCTTCAACCTGGGTTCAAGGCCTGTCTAGCAGCCGCCAGGCCGCGTCCAGCAAGGTGTCATCGCGCACGGTGGTGCCGAGGAAGCGCGGAAAGCGGTAGCCAGACTGCGGCACAGTATGGCCAGCCCCCTTGAGCGTGAGCAGGCGAACCTGGGCGGGCGCGCCCCAGTCCTGCTGCCGCACATCCAGGCCATCGATGCGGCTGACCGAGTCAAACACCGGCGCGGCGTCCAGGCCGCTGCGCTGGGCGAACCAGCGTGCGCTCTCCAGCGCCGGCAGAACGGTGCCGCGGTCACCAAAGCCGAAAATCGTGACGCGCCCGCCATCGTAGGGATTGATCGGGTCTTTCGTGCCTTCAATCAACACGACCCTGGTGCGCACCGGCTGCAGTTTCCAGCCCATGTTGTCCGGCGTCGGCACGTTGGCGTTGGCCACGATGATGCCGCTGACCAGGTCTGGCGCCTCGACCGCCAGGCGCATCGCCATGGCCCCGCCATTGGAGTAGCCAAACGCATAAACGCGCTGGCGGTTGATCTTGTGTTCGGCCGCCAGCGCATCGACCATGGCGCGGGCGAACCCCACGTCGTCCAGGTTCAGCGTGCGGGCGCTGTACGAGGCGGCCAGCCGTCCCTCATTGAAGTGCCCTTCAAAACCGGTGGGATATACCACCACGGCGCCGCGCTCGCGCGCCAGCCGCTCGAAGCCGCCGCCCAGCATGCCCCGCATCTTCGGGCCGTCCATCAGGGAGCCGTGGAACACCAGCAGCACAGGCGCCCCGGGATTCAGAGCAGGCGGCGCATAGACCAGGAAACTTCGCGTCAAGCCGCCAAGGGTGAGCATGCGGCTGACGGCGGGTTCTTCCGGCGGCTTGGGCATGGGCGCGTAAAAAAACCACGCCAGGGCGCCGCCGATCAGGCAGATCCCGGCAGCAGCGGCCATCAGCAGAGAATTTTTCATGATGCGTCAGCCTGGTGAAAACGGAGAATCAGGGTGGCAGCCCGGCTCACACGCCGATGGGGAACACGATGGCTTTCTCGTGCGTGTACTCGTGCTGCCAGCCGGCGCCGTATTCACGCCCCAGGCCGGAGCGCTTGTAGCCGCCGAAGGGGGCGTCGTTCTGGCGGTAGAGGCCGCCGTTGATGACCACGCCGCCGGTGCGCAGTTGCAGCGCCATTTCGTAGGCCTTGGCCGGGTCGCGCGAGTGAATGCCGCCGTACAGGCCGTAGCGGCTGTCGTTGGCGATCTGCACCGCTTCCTCGTCGGTGTCGAAGCCGATGACGCTGGCGACCGGGCCGAAGATTTCATCTTGCGCGATGCGCATGTCGTTGCGCACGTCGTCGAACACCGTGACGTTGTAAAAGAACCCCT
The DNA here is from genome assembly GCF_018780625.1 of Polaromonas sp. Classification (GTDB taxonomy): domain Bacteria; phylum Pseudomonadota; class Gammaproteobacteria; order Burkholderiales; family Burkholderiaceae_C; genus Polaromonas. The sequence goes on from NZ_JADMJK010000054.1 coordinate 101,360, forward strand.
TGGCCAGATGGGCTGGTTTAGAGCCGCCAACCACCAGCCGCGCACCTTCGTCAACGCCTGCCTGAACCATACGTTCCACGCGGTCGCGCGCGACTCCACGGATCAGCGGACCCAGTTGCGTTGCCGGATCAGCCGGGTCGCCGACCACGATCTGACCGGCGATGGCTTTCATCATTTCCACGTAAGCCGGGCGAATGCTGTTGTGAACAAGGTGCCGGGTCGCCAGCGCGCAACCCTGCCCGCAGTGGGTGGCCACCTGGAACACGCCTTCCAGGGCGGCTTTTTGCACATCGGCGTCGGCGCGCACGATCAGGGCCGACTTGCCGCCAAGCTCCAGCAACACCTTCTTGATGGTGGGTGCCGCCTGGCCGAGAATGGCCGCACCCACCGCCTCGGAGCCGGTGAAGGTGACCATGTCGATCCGTGCATCGGTCGTCAGCAGGCGCGCCACGTCAGGGCCGCCGGTCACGATGTTGAGCACGCCTGGCGGCAGTCCGATTTCGCTGGCCACTTCGCCGAATAGCAGTGCCGAGAAAGGGGTGTAAGGCGATGGCTTGAGGATGACCGTGTTGCCCGCCAGCAGGGCTGGCACCAGCTTGGACAAGTTGATGAGGAAGGGCGCGTTGTAGGACGTGATGGCGGTCACTACGCCGACCGGTTCACGCACCACCACCCCCGAGCCGATCAAGGGCGGGCCGGCCGGGTTGAACGGGTTCATCGCGGTATCGACCGGCAGGGTCTGGGCAGTTGGCAGAAGGGATCGATCCAGCGCCAGAGCGAACAGCTCCATGGGCCGCGCAAAATTCATCGCGTGCGCCAGCGCTAGGGTGAAACCGCCTTCGGCCACCATCAGGGTTTTGAGGCGCTCGGCTTTGTCCATCAACGCGGTGTGCATGCGGCGCATGAAGGCGGTGCGGTCGGCCTGAGGCAGGCGCGACCATGGCCCCCTGTCAAAAGCCTGGCGCGCCGCCGTGATGGCGGCGTCCGCATCGCAAACGTCACCCACAGGCGCCATCCCGATCATGGCCTCGGTGGCCGGGTTGATGACTTCCTCACGGGCGCTTCTGGAAAGCGGCACCCACTCGCCATTGATGTAAAGACCGTCGAATTGTGTGTAGGGAGTAGTCATGGGTGCTTAATGTTGCTGCGCGCTGGTTGCATCGGCGCGAATGAATTCGGCGGCGCGCATGGCCATGGCCATGGCCGGGCCATTGGTGTTGCCAGAAATGAGCGTGGGCATGATCGAGGTGTCCATGACACGCAGGCCCTGCACGCCGCGCACGCGCAAACGCGTGTCCACGACGGACCGCTCGTCGGCGCCCATGCGGCAGGTGCCGGCGACGTGGTAGGTCGTGGACCCCTGTCGCAAATACGCCTCGATGATCTGCTCATCGCTCTGGCAGGCAGGTCCGGGCTGGGTTTCGGCCACCACAAAAGGGGCCAGCGCAGGCTGGGCCAGCATGCGGCGCATGTAGCGCACCAGGTCGGCCGAATGACGCCGGTCGCGCTCCGTGTCGAAGTAATTGGCGTCGATGTCTGGCGACGCTTCAGGATCGCGGGAAGTGATTTGCACCGAGCCCCGGCTGTCGGGTGTGGTGAAGTAACCCACCCAGGTCATGCCGGGCTGGTCGTCAATGACGATTTGTCCCTTGGCGTCCACCTTGATCGAATACAGGCCGATGCCCAGTTCGCCATCAGGGCGCGCCAGCTCGGGCCGGGTTTTGACCAGCGCACAAATTTCGTGCGCGGCCGTGGTCAGGGGGCCGGACTGGTTCAGCGCGTAGCGCACCAGGTTCTTGCCCAGGCGCCATCCGCCGAACTCCTGGTTCAGGCTGCCCTCGTTGAGCCGCACCTGCATCAGGATGCAGCGGTGCTCCAGCAGGTTTTGGCCCACGTCCGGCGCATCGACCACGACCGCGATGCCCAGGCGCTGCAGCAAAGCGGCCGGGCCAATGCCGGACAGCTGCAATAGCTTGGGGCTGTGGATGGCGCCGGCGCAAAGAATCACCTCGCGCCTGGCCCGCACCACCGAAGTGCCGCTGGCATCGCGCATTTCGACGCCCACCACGCAGGTGCCTTCGAAAACCAGGCGCTGCACTTGCACGCCCGTGCGCACTTCCAGGTTCGGGCGGCCGCGCGCGGGTTCCAGGAACGCCTTGGCCGCACTCCACCGGCGCCCCTTGCGAATGGTGCGCGCCTGGTAGCCAATGCCGCCGTCGAATGCCGAATTGACGTCTGCCACGCGCGCCAGGCCGGCCTGCTCGGCCGCTTGCAGGATGACTTCGTACATCGGATGGTCCTTGGGCTGCATGGAGATGCTCAGCGGCCCGCCGGCGCCGCGCCATTGGGCCGCGCCCAGTTCATGGTCTTCCATCTCCTTGTAGCAGCGGCCAATGTCGGCCCAGCCCCAGCCCTCGCAGCCCATGGCCTGCCAGTCGTCGTATTCAGAAGGAAGGCCGCGCATGTACACCATGCCATTGACCGAACTGGAGCCGCCCAGCGTTCGGCCCTTGACCCAGTCTTCGTTCGGCCGCCCCTTGCCCTGGCTGACGCTGTAATGCCAGATGTTGGGGTTGGGCGGTGTCAATAGTTTGCCAATGCCGCGCGGCATGTGGATCAGGGGGCTGGTGTCGGCCGGACCGGCTTCCAGCAGCAGCACGCGGCAACGGCTGTCTTTCGACAGTTCGCTGGCCAGCACGCAGCCTGCCGATCCCGCGCCCACGATGACATAGTCAAAGGCATTGCTTCCGGATTCTTCCGGTACGAATGACGTTTTCATCAGCGCACCGTTTCGCGGCCAACAATGGCCTCGGCGCTCATGTCCGTCTCGGGCAGGTTTTTCGGCGACACCATATAGCCGCCATCCGCGACATCGCCGATCAGCAGCAGCATGCGCTTGCTGAAGTCATAAGTCACGGTCTTGCCGCTGTAGGGAGTTTGCTGGTCGTACAGCTGAATCGTCTTCTGGAACATGCCCCGGTAGAGTTCGCCGTTCTTGTCGAAGGCGTCGAACATGCCTGCGCCCGAACCGTCCTCGTCGATGAAATAAGTGCGTTTGGCATAGGCGTGGCGCTGGCCTGGCTTGAGCGTGGACTCGACGACCCAGACCCGGTGCAGTTCCCAGCGCTCGCAGGCCGGGTTCAGGTGCTGCCCGGTGAATTGCTGCGCGCCCTTGCACTCGTCATAGAACTTGTAGTTGTTGTAGGGAATCAGCATTTCCTTGCGGCCGACCAGCTTGAAGTCGAATCGGTCCATCTTTCCGGAAAACAGGAACAGTTCGTCGAACAAGGTGACGCCACCGAGTTGCGCCACGGGGGTGTCGTAGGCGAACTCCGGCGCCAGTTTGACGCGGCGCTGGCCGGGCGAATAGTTGTAAGCCCGGCGAGGCTTGGCATCCATGTCAAGATAATCGGTGAGCATCGTCATCTGGCCCGAAATGCGCGCCGGCGCCTTGGCGACCGAGTAGGTGCGCAGGATCATGTTCGGGTCGCGGTCCTTCTGGTCGAGCTGGTAATAAGGCCGCTCGGTGCGCGTGAACTGGTCCGAAACGACGGTCTTGTTGCCATTGGCATCGACCAGCCAGCTCACCCCGTGTTGCGTGGTGATATCAGTCGCCACGCTGTAACGCAAGGTCAGGTTCCACATCACCTCATAGCCGTTTTTCGGAATGGCGAACGGAATGCCGCCGCGGCACGCCACGTCCACTGAAAAATAGTCCTTGCCTGCGGTACACGTGCTTGCATTGCGCACCGTGGCTTTCAGCACCGAGTCCGGATAAGCGGCAGACCGGTGCGTGGGATAGACATCGATGTAGTAGTCCGGATAGGTCTTGAGCAAATGCTTTTGCGATTCGCTGAGCTTGTCGGCATGCTGCGCCGCATTCTTGCCGTCAATGCGGTAAAGCGGCTTTTCGCCCTTGAACGGATCGGCCCAGTAGCCGCTGTTGGGTTTGAAATCGGCTGGCGCCTTGGTCTGCCCGCCGGTGTACTCGGGAATGGTGCCTTCCTTGTTGCCGGCCTTGATGGCGCCGAACTCGGTCAGCGTCGTGCCCAGGGCCTTCGCTTCGTCGGCCGACACCGCCGCGTAAGCCTGGGAACAAAGCGCTGCCAGGCTGGCAGCGATGACAAATGTGATTTTCGTTTTCATGATCTTGGTTTCTTTCAAGGGGCTTGGGTTCAAAAGCTGGTTTTGTAGGTCAATGCAAGCCAGCCGCGGTCCGTGGTGCCGGTGCTGCCACTGCCGCCCACGAGCACGCTGCCAGACGGGTCGTACTTCGAACGCGCGCGTGTATCGGCATACAGCAACGAGAATTCGTGCATTTGCGCATACGTCGCCTTGACGCCAACCGACCACGACAGCTCGCCTTCCTTGCCGCCACCCGACGAAGGCGCATTGCCGCGCAGGCCATAGGTCAGCGACATCGGCAACTCAACATCCAGGGAGGGGGCCACCTGCAGGTACTGCGGCGTGAAGAGAACCGCCATGCCCAGATAGTCTTTCGTCGAGCAGCCGTCGCTCTTGTCACCGCGACCGCCGGACGGGTTGACGCAGGCCGCGCTGCCCGCGCGCTGGTAGAAGGCCTCGTTGGAATTGACTTTTTGCAGCCGGCTGTAGGCCAGTTCGGCAACGAGCGATCCGGTATCGGCCAGCGGCGTCTTGGGCAGCAGGTACACGCCGTTGATCAGCGCGTGCCAGGTGTCGCCGCGCGGCCCCTGGTTGTCCACCGGGTTCATTCCTGCGGCATTCAGCGCACCGTTCATGCGGAAAGACACTTCGGCGCCGACGCTGACGGGACCGACCACCCGCGCAAAGCTGGCCGCCAGCATTTCAACTTTCTTCGGATACACCAGTTGCCAGGCCGTGGGCACGGTGCCTACGCCCGGAATCGCCACGAAATTGGTGAAGTTGGGCGAAAACCAGGGGTTGTAATCGTCAAAGCGACGGTAGTAGGCCCCGACCGTTGACTCGATGTCTTCCAGGTTCATCTTGGCGCTCAGGCCGAAGTTGCCTGAATTCCTGGGCTTGATGGATGTGGCATGCAATAGCGAGTTGCCTGCCGGATCGACCGGCAGCCGGTCCGGCCCCTCGAAGAACGGGTCAGCCGGACCGAAGTAGGTCCCGCCATAGGGCAGCCGTGATGGTTTCCACTCGGTGAAATACTGCGCCGCCAGCGACAAGCTGGGCGTGGGCTGGTACTTCAGGTAGATCTGGCCGAGCGGAAGAAAAACCTCCTTCAGTTCGATGCCAGGACTGGTGACTGCCTTGACGCCATCGACGGGCGACTGCGAATACGAAATCGCATGGGCACCCAACAAAAAGGCTTCGCCCCAGTAGTTGGTGTGCCGGCCGACCTTCAGGTTGGCAGGCTTGTCGGCCACGCGGAAGTTGGCCCAGACAAAGGCGTCCAGAACTTCACCGGACGGACCGCGCGTGTAGCGCTTGACGGTGCTGTTGTATTGGTTGTTGAAATAACTGGTGGCAAAACCGGGAACCCTGCTGCGCACGGTGGTGTCGCTGTAGGCATCGTCATACCAGCCCGCACCGCTGATCCGCGCGCCGAAACTGTTCTTGTAGTTCACATCGAGTTCGGTCAGCAGATCCAGGCGCTTGGTCACCAGGTCGCCGCGACCGAACTTGCCGTCCGACTCGTCGTAGGTTGGATTGTTGAGGATCCGCGTATCGGGCTTGTCAGTGCGAACGCCCACATTGGCGCGAATGGTGTTGTCCCAGCGCACCGACAGGTCAGGATTGTCGGTCTTGATCTCGATGGCCATGGCGGGCGTGGCCAGCATGAGCGTGGCGGCGAAAGTGCCGCCAAGCACTGCTCGGGGCGAACGGGCGTTGGGCTGAAAAAGTCTTTGATTCATGGTTGTCTCCTCGGATGTCCGTGGTGGTGGGTGGGATCGGTGGTTTGTTGCGGGCGCAAGAAGGCCCCTCTTCGTCTGCTGCGAAGATAAAAAAGCAAATGGATATTGAGTTGCGCGCCCTGGCGGGCGCTTGGCCTCAAGGCGGCGGGAGGAAAGGAGGCCCGTGGGCCGGCCGGGTGCGACGCCAGTTGCAGTTCACTGGTCTGGTATGCCGGCGTGCCGTGCGTGAATACATGTGGGTCTTGCGCCGGTTCAGGTGGCAATCGATCGCGGGAGAGCCGTTGGCGTCGTCATGGCGAACCTGTGGGCCAGCGGCTGCATCAGGCGAAAGTCAGTCGGCGTTTGGCGCGATGGCAATCACGCCGCGAAGCAGCGTGACCAGCAACTCGGGCGACATCGGCTGGGGCGCCATGCTGGCACTGCCCGCTGCCGGCAGCCGCACGCTGCGGTTGATTGCCAGGAATGCGTCGCACAGGTCTTCGAGCGGTACCGTCGAGCGCTTGCCGGCGCGCTGGAACAGCTTGCCGATGATGCGGGCGAAAGCAGTCCGAACCGAGTCATGGTAGACGCGGTACTGCTCTGCAAAGGCGGGGTCCCGCAAGGCATAGAGATAGGTTTCAGCCGAGATCATCGACCAAAGCCCGTCCGGATCGAACCGGATGGAACGGTCGTTGAAGGTGTCGAGCAGGGTTTCAAGGTCCAGTCCGCTCTCGGTCAGCTCCAGCCAGCTGGCCTGCTCGGTGGTGATGCGTTCGCCAATCAGGTCGAGCAGCAGGGCCTGCTTGTTTTCAAAGTTGGCGTAAAACGCACCGCGGGAAAAACCGGCAGCTTCGGCAATGCGTTCGGCCGAGGTGCCGGCAACGCCGAAGCGCGCAAATTCGCGCAGGGCCGATTCGCGCAGGGCCAGCAGCGTCTGCTGGCGGCGCTCGTCACGGCTCAGACGCGGCGGTGGTGATGTTTTTGAATTCAGATGCATGTACGCATATTAGTGTGGGCATGCATCTTTTTGGTCAGGACAAACCCTTGCACAGGCATTGCATGGGGCTTCAGCGAAAACTGCGCGTGGAAACGTCCAGCCACGATGCTTCAAAGCACATTTGTTTTAACCAGCAGACGATTTTTCAGCATCAAATATGCCTCTTTCGCAAGCAGTGAAAGCGTATACAGCTATAAATTTAGTAGCAAAAATTCGCTGCCTGCTCTGAGTAAAGCCCGGGGCAAGTACGTTCTTGAGAGGAATTCAGGCGTGAAGGTCTGCGATTTGCCGGTAGCGGCCCTGGAAATACAACAGCGGATTGCGCTCGGCATCAAAATCAAAGCGACGTACCCGGCCGACAAACACCAGGTGGTCGCCGCCGTCGAAAGTGGTGTGAGTAACGCACTCGAAAGTTGCCGCTGCGCCTTCGATCACCGGCACACCGGTCGCGCGCAATTCCCACGAAATCCCATGAAATCGGTCCTCGCCGCGCTTGACGAAGCGCGACGAGAGTTCCTGCTGGTCGCTGCTCAGCACATTGATGCCGAACGCGGATGAACGCTGGAAGCGCTCCAGGTTCGACGAATTGCGGTCCAGGCAAAACAGCACCAGCGGAGGGTCGAGCGACACCGAGGTAAATGAATTTGCGGTCAGGCCGACCGGTTGCCCGTCAGCATCCGTGGTAGTGACGATGGTGATGCCGGTGGCAAAGCTGCCAAAGGCACGGCGCAGCAACATCGGATCGACCTCGCCCATGTCCTTTTCAATGGTTTCAATCGTTTCGGCAGCGTTCATGCGGACCTCCGTGAAGTCGGGGCAGCGGGCAGGGACGAATCCATCATCTTGTCGGGCCGCCACCAGGCCAGCGTGGCCGAGCGGCTGGTCAGCACCTGCCAGGCTTGCGCGACCGCCTGTCCTGCCGCGCCCTGCTCCATGCCCAGGCCACGCAGGATCATCTCAGTCAGTTGGTGGATGTAGGCGGGATCTAGCCCTGGGGCATGCAGAATGCGCCGCGTGCCTTCGAGCACGGCGCCCACGCTGAAATCGATGGCCGCATCGAGCGACTCGAAGCTCAGCGCCCCGGCCTCGCGCGCTTGCATCAGGCAGGCCTTGATCTCCAGGCCGTGCAGATCTTCATGATTGAAATACTGGACGAAATCAACGCTTGAAGTGAAGGCGACGCGGGCCGGCTCCATGGCCGCTCGACTCAGCGTAAGAAGCGGCCCGCCCGCCGTGCGCACAGCCGGGTCGGCCACATCGCCGAACAGTTGCCCGTAGGTAGCGACCATCTCCTGCGCCATGCGCTGGCCCAGTTCGGGCAGGATCTCGTCGAGCGACTCGAAATACTTGTAGAAGGTGCCGCGCGACACGCCGGCCACGCGAATCACGTCGTCGATGACCGGACGGGTTCCAGGCGCGCTTCCGGCATGGGCTTCGAAAGTGGCGGACAGCAGGCGTTCGCGCATGCGCGCGCGTTTTTCAGCGCCAGCACGGGTGCGAAAACCGGGAATCTGGCTGTCGTCTTCAGCGCTTTTTTCGCCGGACGTGGAACGCCGGGAGGCGGCCGCCCGAATCACCGTTTTTGCCGATGCAGCAGAGGTGGCAGGTGTTTTGGTCATGGCATTCAGGCGTTGGCGTCAATACGCGCCAGCAAGTTCAGGTTGGAGTCCAGGCCGGCCAGGGCGCGGCCGTACAGTTCATTGGACAAGATGGTGTTGAGCGCGGTGTGGCGCGAGCCGACGGACAGGTCACGCCAGTAGCGCTGCAGGGGGCTGCTGACGGCAAAGGCACCGGGGCCAGCCACTTCCATCAGGCGCTCGCCGGCGCGGCGCAGCTGGCGCATCGCATAGCCGCAATCGGCCTGGATGCGGGCCTTTTCAAAACCGGTGAGCGCGCGCGTTTGCGCGGTTTCGTCGATCTGGCTGACGGCACGGCGCACATGCAGCCAGGCCGAGTCGATTTCAAGGGCGGCCTCGCCAACCTGCCCGATAAAAGCCTGGGAGTCGGCTTGCGTCGGGTATTTCCAGCCAATCACGGCCCGCGCGGACAGACTGGCCAACACTGCGTCCAGCATCGCCGTGGCCGCGCCCAGCATCGGCGACAGCACGCCCAGCGGGAACAGTGGCTCCATCGGCCAGCGGTCACGCGGCTCCAGGCCGGCAGCCTGCAGGTTGGCCGTGCCGCGTCGCAACTGCGAAAAGCGCAGCACCAGCGCTTTGGGCACGCGGGCGCTTTCAGCCACGACCGTGTTGCTGCCCGAGGCGGCCAGCCCGGCCACATGCCAGGTGTCGCGGATCTGCACCGCCGGGGTGTTGAGCGGCAGGATGGCAAAACCCGCATCGACCACCTGACCCGCACGGTCCAGGATGCGCACGCCGTTGAGCGCCCAGTGGGCATGCAGGCAGCCCGAGGCATAGCCCCAGGAACCGTTGACCTGATAGCCATCGCCGTCCTCCTGCGCTGTGCCGGTTTGCGCCGCGACACTGCAAAACAGTTCGTCGCCCGTCTTGAACACCAGTTCCGTGACCTGCGCAGGCATCGATGCCACCGAGGCGGTCACACCGGACAACAGGCCAAAAACCCAGGCCGTGCCGGCACAGCCCCTGGCCAGTTCGGCCACGGTCTCGACATGGGTGATCAAGGGATTGCCAACGCCGCCAGCGCGCTTGGGAAACATCAGGCGGAGCAATCCGGCTTCGCGCAAGGCACTGATGGATTCATCGCTGGCGCGGCAATTTTTTTCCGCTGAAGCGGCGTTGGCGGCGAGCAAGGGCACAAGTTTGCGGGCCAGCGCCACGGGATCGGTGGCGTTTGAGATTTCGGGGACAAGGGCTTGGAGGGTCATGACGGATAGAACTTTGAAGTGAATGAGTCCAATGTATCAGACACTGATGTCATAGTGACATTAGTGTTTACTATTACTGAATGACTTTCGCCAATTAAATTAAATTAGACACTTATCGAAAAAATGTCTTTAAAATTTGACTGACAAGAAAATTCAGATTGAAGTGAAATCACGGCGATTCTTGCCATCCCTGCAAACTATCGATTCAAGGGCAGCCGCTGATGCCTGCGTCAATATCCACTCAATGCCAACTTGGCACAACCAGCCCCAGAGGAGACCACAACATGACCCCATCATCCCTTTACGATATTTCGCTGCAACGCCTGAACGGAGATGCCGCCACGCTGGCCGAGCATGCCGGCCAGGTTCTGCTGATCGTGAACGTGGCCTCGAAATGCGGTTTGACCCCGCAATACGCTGGCCTGGAGCAGCTGCATGCGAGCTACGCAGAGCAAGGGCTGCGTGTGCTGGGGTTTCCGTGCAACGACTTTGGCGCGCAGGAGCCTGGCACCGAAGCGGAGATCCAGAATTTCTGCCAGTCGAACTACGGGGTGCAATTCCCCATGTACGGCAAGCTCAGCATTAACAGCGAGCCACGCCATCCGCTGTATGCGCACCTGATTGCAGCCCAACCCAAGGCCGGCGCATCCGGCAGCGACAAGCTTCACAGTACGCTGGCGCAGCATGGATTGCTGCCCCAGCATGAAACCGACGTGATGTGGAACTTCGAGAAGTTCCTGATTGGCCGTGATGGCCAGGTGCTGGCCCGCTACGCGCCGGACGTGACGCCTGAAAATGCAGCACTGGTGGCAGACATTGATGCTGCGCTGGCAGCCCGGTAAACGATGTTCATCTGGCTTGACCACGCTCACCGCAGCAGACACGGTGGTTGCAAATGCTGCTAGGTCGCACGGGTATATCGTGCTCGATTCTGGCTGCAGGTAGTGCGCATCCCCGGTCATTGACAAAGCGTTAACAGAGGAGATGGCCATCGGATCAGCGCCAGCCGGTCCACTCGGGTTAGCACATGGGAGCGGTCAGGCGCCGGCGCAAGCAATGCTAGGATGCCAGCGACTTTGAAAGTCGCAAGGTCCATGTGAAGTATTTTCAAACGGATGCCGTGCAGCGTTCGAATCATTAAACCCAACAGACACAACCATGTTCCGAACCCTGCTCAAATCCAAGATCCATCGCGTTGCGGTCACACACTGCGAGCTGCATTACGAGGGCTCGTGCGCCATTGACGAGAACCTCCTGGAAGCGGCCAACATCGTCGAGAACGAGCAGATACATATCTGGAACATCAACAACGGCGAGCGCTTCATCACCTACGCCATCAAGGGCGAGCGCGGGTCGGGCATGATTTCGGTCAACGGCTCGGCCGCGCGCCGCGCCTCCAACGGCGACCTGCTCATCATTGCCGCCTTTGCCCAGGTGCCGGGCGATCAGGTGGCGGAGCACGAGCCGCAACTGGTGTTCGTGGACGACCAAAACCGCCAGACCGCGTTGCGCCATAAGGTGCCGACGCAGCAGCTGTGATGCCAGGCGCCGGCGGCATGTCCGCCACGTCCCTCTCCCGGCGCAGCCTGGCAGCGGTCTGGCACCCGTGCACGCAGATGCAGCGCGCCGCCAGCGTGCCGCCCCTGGGCATCGTGCGCGGCGAAGGCCCCTGGCTGTTCGACGACGCCGGCCAGCGCTACTTCGACACCAGCAGTTCCTGGTGGGTCAACCTGTTCGGCCACGCCGATGCGCGCATCAATGCGGCGCTGAAGGACCAGCTCGACACGCTGCCGCACGTGATGCTCGCCGGCTGCACCCATGCGCCGGCCGTCGAGCTGGCCGAGCGGCTTTCGGCGCTGACGGGCGGCGTGCTCGGGCACTGCTTTTTCGCCAGCGACGGTGCCTCGGCGGTCGAGATTGCGCTGAAGATGAGCTTTCACCACTGGCTCAACCGGGGACGACCGGCCAAGCGCGAGTTCGTCTGCTTGCGCCAGGGCTACCACGGCGAAACCCTGGGCGCGTTGGCCGTCACCGACGTGGCGGTGTTCCGCGACGCCTACGACCCGCTCCTGATGCGCTCGCACCAGGTGATGTCGCCCGACGCCCGCCAAGCGCTGCCGGGCGAGTCCGCCACCGATGTCGCGCTGCGCGCCGCCGCGGCTCTAGAGGCCCTGCTGGCCGAGCGTCATGAGCACATTGCCGCCCTGATTCTCGAACCCCTGGTGCAGGGCGCCACCGGCATGGCGATGCACGACCCAGCCTACCTGCGCGCCGCGCGCGCACTGTGCGACGAGTACGAGGTGCTCCTGATTGCCGACGAAATTGCCGTGGGCTGCGGGCGCACCGGCACCTTTTTTGCGTTCGAGCAGGCGACACTGCCGGGCCAGAGCCTTATCTGGCCCGACCTGGTGTGCCTGTCCAAGGGCATCAGCGGCGGCTACCTGCCGCTCTACTTGGTGCTCTCGCAGGGCCGCGTCTATGAAGCCTTCCTGGACGACGACGTGGCGCGCGGCTTTTTGCATTCACACTCCTACACCGGCAATGCGCTGGCCTGCCGCGCGGCGCTGGCCGTGCTGGACCGCTTCGAGCAGGACGATGTGCTGGCGCGCAACCGGGAGCGCGCCAAGCTGTTGACTAAAGCGTTGGAGCCACTACAAACCGATGCACGCATCGAGCACTTCCGCCAGATCGGCATGATCTGGGCCTTTGATGTGCGCGAGCCCTTTCTTGGCGCACGCTTTGCCGAGCGCTTCCACCTGGCCGGGCGCGAACGCGAACTGCTGATCCGCCCGATCGGCCGCACCGTGTACCTGATGCCGCCTTATGTGCTGACGGGCGAGCTGTCGGCCTGGCTGGCCGGGCGCCTGCTGGCCACGCTGGACGATGTCCTGAGCCAAGCCTTCACGGATCCTGACCATGCTGATAGACCACCTGAACCGCCAACGGCTTGAGCGCCAGGCCCAGGGCCTCACGCGCCAGCGCCGCATCGCCGAGTCGCCGTGCGCGCCGCGCCAGGAGGTCAGCTGCGGCGGCCAGCCAGCGCGTGAAATGCTGGTCTTTGGCAGCAACGACTATCTTGGCCTGGCGAATCACCCGGCCTTGGTCGAAGCACTGGCCGAAGGCGCGCGCCAGTTCGGCACAGGCAGCGGCGCCTCGCACCTGATCAGCGGCCACTCGCGCGCCCATGCCGCACTCGAGGAGGACCTGGCCGCCTGGCTGGCGCCCTGCATTCCGGATGCTCAAGCGCTGTACTTCTGCACTGGTTTCCTGGCCAACATGGCGCTGCTCACCGCGCTGGGCGACGCCAGCGCCACGATCTTTGCCGACAAGCTCAACCACGCTTCGCTGGTTGACGGCGCCCTGCTGGCCAAGGCGCCGATGCAGCGCTATGCCCACAAGAACCTCACAGTGCTCGAGCGCCAACTCGAACGCTGCATGACACCGATCAAACTGATCGTGACCGATGCGGTCTTCAGCATGGACGGCGACATGGCCGACTTGCCGGCGCTCCTGGCGCTGGCCGAGCGCTTCGACGCCTGGCTGATCGTCGATGACGCCCATGGCTTTGGCGTGCTCGGCGCCCAAGGCCAGGGCGCCCTGGGACACTTCGGCCTGCGCAGCGAGCGCCTGATCTACATGGGCACGCTGGGCAAGGCGGCCGGTGTGGGCGGCGCCTTTGTGGCTGCGCACCCAAGCATCATCGACTGGCTGGTGCAGTCCGCCCGCGCCTACATCTACACCACCGCCGCGCCGCCCGCCGTGGCCCATGCCCTGCGCGAGAGCCTACGCCTCATCCAGAGCGTCGAGGGCGATCAGCGGCGCGTGCAACTGCAGCAGCGCATCACCGAGCTACGCACCGGGCTTGCTACTCTTATCGCCGCGCATCCGGCGCTGGAGTGGCGGCTGGCCGATTCCCGCACCGCGATCCAGCCGCTGATCGTGAACAGAAACGAAGCCGCGTTGGCGCTGATGGCCGCGCTCGATGCGCAGGGTCTGTGGGTGCCGGCCATCCGCCCGCCCACGGTGCCGGTCGGCACTGCCCGGCTGCGCATCACTTTGAGCGCTTCGCACACTGCCGAGGATGTTGAGCTGCTGGTCCAAGGCCTGGCGCTGGCCGCACGGCAAATGTCATGAATATGGGCATGATCCCTTCCCACCCCACGCCTTTCCTTATGCCGTTGCAGCCATCGCACCCGCTGCATGGCTGCTTTGTCACCGGCACCGACACGGCCGTAGGCAAGACCCAGGTCAGCGCGGCGCTGCTGCACTGGTGCGCCCAGCAGGGCTGGCGCAGCGCGGGCTTCAAACCCGTGGCGGCCGGCACCACGCGCATCGACGGCCAGAGCGTCAATGAGGATGTGCAGGCCTTGCGCCAAGCCGGCTCGGCGCGACTCACCGATGCCGAAGTCGGTCCGCTGCAGTTCGAGGCCGCCTGCGCGCCGCAGATTGCCGCCGTCCTGGAGGACCGGTCCATTGACCCGGCGACGATTCTGTCCGCCGCCCGCCATCTGGCTAGATGTGCCGATGTCGTCGTGGTCGAAGGCGTGGGCGGGTTCTGCGTGCCGCTCGGCCCCGACTGGGACACGGCCGACCTGGCAGTAGCCATAGGCCTGCCAGTGATTCTGGTGGTCGGCCTGCGCCTGGGCTGCATCAGCCATGCGCTGCTCACGGCCGAGGCAATTCGAGCGCGTGGCTTGCCGCTGGCCGGCTGGATTGCCAATACCGTTGACCCCGACATGGCGCACCGCGAAGGCAACCTGGCCAGCCTGCGCCATGAAATGACGCGCCGCCACCAGGCGCCCTGCCTGGGTGTGCTGCCCTGGCTGGACGCGCCGAAACCCGCCGCCGTGGCAGCCCATCTGGACGCTACGGCCCTTCACAGGGTGTTTGACCACACGCCCTTGCCTTCCTCCTGCCTACTTGAGAGCACCTGAATGACAACCGCTGCCACTATTGCCACCATTGACGTTTCCTCCCTGCGCCGCACCTCTGTGCCTTCGAACGCCCCGCCAGCGCCGCTGCGCTGGTCGGTCGCGGATGTGGCCGCCCTGTACGAGCTGCCGTTCATGGACCTGCTGTTTCAAGCCCAGCAGGTCCATCGTGCGCACTTCGATGCCAGCGAGGTGCAGCTCTCGACACTGCTGTCGATCAAGACCGGCGGCTGCGCCGAGGACTGCGGCTACTGCCCGCAGGCGGCCAGCGCCGACAGCGGTGTCGAAGCGACCAAGCTGATGCCGCTCAATGAGGTCATGGCCGCCGCGCAGGCCGCCAGGGACCAGGGCGCCACCCGCTTTTGCATGGGCGCTGCCTGGCGCAGCCCGAAGGAGCGCGACATGGACTGCGTGACCGAGATGGTGCGCGGCGTGCGCTCGCTGGGCCTGGAGACGTGCATGACGCTGGGCATGCTGCAGGCTAGCCAAGCGCAGGCCTTGAAGGACGCCGGCCTGGATTATTACAACCACAACCTGGACAGCGCCCCCGAGTTCTACGGCAGCGTCATTACCACCCGCACCTACCAGGACCGCCTGGACACCTTGGGCCATGTGCGCCAGGCCGGCATCAACGTGTGCTGCGGCGGCATCGTCGGCATGGGCGAGAGCCGGCTCGAGCGCGCCGGCCTGATCGCGCAGTTGGCCAACCTCGAGCCGTATCCTGAATCGGTGCCGATCAACAACCTCGTGCCGGTGCCCGGCACGCCGCTGGCGGACACGCCGCTGCTGGACCCGTTCGAGTTCGTACGAACGATTGCCGTGGCGCGCATCACCATGCCGCTGGCCATGGTGCGCCTGTCGGCCGGGCGCGAGCAGATGGATGAAAGCCAGCAGGCGCTGTGCCTGCTGGCGGGCGCCAACTCGATCTTCTACGGCGACAAGCTGCTCACCACCAGCAACCCGCAAGCCGACCGCGACCGCCAGCTGTTTGACCGGCTGGGCATCAAAGCCCAGGGCGCCCGCCCGGCAGCCCATCCAGCGCCGTGACCATGCGCGCGGTCAACAGGAGCGCGGACCCGATGCCGCCCGCGTTGGAGCGGCCCCTTATGGATGCCGCGTTTCTGGCCAATCCCTACCCGACCTACCGGGCCTTGCGCGAAGCCGGCCCGATCCACTGGCGCGAGGAGTTCTTTGGCGGCGCCTGGCTGGTGACGCGCCATACCGATGTCGAGCTGGTGCTCAAGGACCCGCGCTTTTCGGCGAAACGCACCGGGTCTTGGGTCAAGGACCGCGAGGACGCGCCGGGCGAGTTCAAGGGATTTCAAGCGCTGTTTGCCCGGGCGCTGCTGTTTTTGGATGCACCCGACCACCCGCGCATCCGCAAGGTGCTCAATGCCGGGTTTCGGCCCGAGATCCTCCAGGGGCTCGCGCCTCACATCGAGCGGGTAGCGGGCGAGTTGCTGGACCGGGTGGCGCACCAAGAGACGTTTGACTTCATCGAGGCTGTGGCCCGGCCGCTGCCGGTGCGGGTGATGGCGCTGCTGCTGGGCATCGAGCAACCCGATGACGACTTCATGGCCTGGTCGGAGCACCTGGCGAGCTTCATCGGCGAGCCGCAGCCAACGCGCGCGCAGGCGAGAAGCGCGCAAACCAGCCTGCTGGCGATGGGCCTGTATTTCGAGTCGCTGCTGGCACTCAGGCGGAAAACGCCGGGCGACGACCTGGTCAGCCGTCTGGCGCAGGCCCAGGCCAGGGGCGAGATCGAGGGCGGCGCCGAGCTGCTCGCGCAGTGCGCGATGCTGCTGTTCGCTGGCCACGAGACCACGCGCCACCTGCTGGGTAGCAGCGTGCACGCGCTGCTCTCGCATCCGGCGCAGTGGCAGCGCCTGGTGCGCGAGCCTACGCTGCTGCCCGGCGCCGTGCGCGAGCTGCTGCGCTTTGAAAGCCCCGTGCAGTACACCGGGCGGCGCGTGGCGACCGATATGGTGCTGCACGGTGTGCAGCTGCGCCGGGGCGAGCTGGTGCTGGCAATGATCGGCGCAGCCAGCCGTGACCCGGCGCGCTACCCAGACCCCGATGTGCTGGACATCACACGCTGCCACGGCCCGTCGCTCGCCTTTGGCTCGGGCCCGCATGTGTGCATCGGCGCGGCGCTCACGCTCTTGGAGGCCCGGATCGTGCTGGGCCAGCTGCTTGACCGCTGGCCCGGCCTGAGCCTGGCCGAGGCCGCGCCGCGCTGGGGCGACACGCCCGCTTACCGGGGGCTAGTGGCGCTGCCGCTGCGACGACGGCCGGCACATGATGACCATTGGGCAAGTCAACCACAGCTCGATGCCATTGGCACAGAGGCTCGCCGGGCTACAGCATTAGCGACACAGGTGCACTCATGACCCGAACTGCACTTGTCACGGGCGGAGCAAAACGAATCGGCCGAGCCATCAGCCTGCGCCTGGCCGCCGAGGGCTACGGCGTCATCATCCATTACCTGAACAGCGAGGCTGACGCCGAAAAGACCCGGGACGATTGCCTGGCGGCCGGAGCCCGCATGGCAAGGATCATTCGCAGCGATCTTTCAAAACAGCACGACAGGCATCAGCTGTTGGACCGGGCCACCGAGATGGCTGGAGCCGTCAATTTGCTGGTTAACAGCGCATCGCTGTTTAACTATGACGAGGCAAGCACATTCGTCGACGAGCGCCTGACAGACCACCTGCAAACCAACTACCTGGCGCCGGTCGAACTGACCATGGCCATGCACAGGATGGCCAGTGCTTCAAAGCCGGACAGCTTGAGCCATGTGGTGACGCTACTTGACCAAAAGGTGTTTAATCTGAACACAGACTACATGACCTACACACTCGCCAAGCTCGCCAGTCATTCGTCCATCCGCTATCTGGCGCAATGCTGTGCGCCCGTTATGCGAGTCAATGCAATTGCGCCGGGGCTTACCTTTGTCAGTGGGGAAATGAATCAGGAAGATTTCATCAACGCACACCGGATCGCCGCGCTCGGACGGTCCAGTACCGCAGAAGACATCGCTGCGTCGGTCGTGCTGCTCGATGAATCGCGCTCCATCACTGGCCAGACCCTGGTTGTCGACGGCGGCCAGCATCTGGTACCGCGTGCGCGCGACGTGGCGTTTGAGACGCGATGATGGAAAAGTGGATTCGCCTAGAGGGCTTAAGGCTCGCTGTTTCCATCGGCATCCACGATTTTGAGCGAATCGGCCCGCAGCCTTACAAGCTCGACATCGGTCTTCGGCTGGTTGACCACTACCGCACAATAAACGATTCCATCTCGGAGACGGTGGACTATGACAAGCTGAGATCGAGTGTGACAACGCACCTGGAATCGAGGCATTTTAATCTTCAGGAAACCGTCATCCAGAACGTGGTCGGACTGTGTTTCGCGCTGGACAACAGAGTCATTGCCGTTGATATCAAGACATCCAAGACCTCTGTTTACCCTGACTGCGACGCGGTTGGACTGCACTATG
The DNA here is from genome assembly GCF_018780625.1 of Polaromonas sp. Lineage (GTDB taxonomy): Bacteria > Pseudomonadota > Gammaproteobacteria > Burkholderiales > Burkholderiaceae_C > Polaromonas. Next base: position 119,475 of record NZ_JADMJK010000054.1, read on the forward strand.
TGCTCAATCGGGATGAATGGAACCTGTAACCTACATTTGTTTAACCAATGAGGCTTACAAATTAATGTAAGCAAATTTTGTAAACACCTTTAGAGGCTGACCCCCAATGGGCACATGTCGACGCCATTCACTTCACCACGACATCCTCCAAATCAACCACCTTCAGTAGATAAGGTGTTGGCGCCGATCTTAGATTGAGCAATACCATAAACATTGATGAACGGACAGCTGCGGCCTATCTGGAATCCTCCGGCTCAAGGAACCTGAAGGCCCCAACAGTGCAACGGCTCACCTTGCACTTACCGTGGCCGAGGGCAGGCGATCCTGCGTCACGTCTGCTTTTCACAGCCGCCCTGCGCGGACTTACCGTGCCCGACAAAACATCGATGCGGATGAGGTTCTGATCGGTCAGTGGTGGAGATCGCAGCCGGTAGAAAACGATTGCAGGCTGCTCATTTTTGAGCTCAAAAGTTAGCAGGTCAACTACGAACCAGGCTCAAAGCCCGTTGCATTGTCTTTTGATCCTGGATTTATAAGCTTTTCCTTGGTAGCTCATAACTTCAAAGTTTTGAGCTATGCACTTAATTTGGCTTTATCCATTCGGGCTGCATAACAAAGCGAGTCGATAAAGCGATCGACCAAAGGGTGGGGAATTTTTACCATGTCCACATCTTGGTTCGACATTGAAAAATATGCGTGACTCCACAACTCGCGGCGCACGCCGGCTATGGTGTCGGAGAACGTCGCCTGCGGTTTGGGATACCAGGCGGCGCAGCGCCGGTAGAGCTGTCCGGACGAGAACAGCTGCCGCGCGGCCAGTGTCACAAGCAAGGGAATATAGCGCCAGCAGTGTTGGCGCCCGGCTACTTGGTTGAGCCTTAGGAATGATGGGCTTTGAGTCGCTTACGGTTATACTGACTTTTTCTAAACTCAGTATAACTGCACCATGCTTTACACCTCACTGTCCACCGCAGCCCAAACTGCCTACGCGTCGCTGGCCAGTGCAAGCCGGTTAGATGACGTGCGCACCGTGGCTGAACTGCCCGGTAGCTTCTCCACAAAGGTGATTAAGGGGAAAGAGTATTTGTATTATCAAACCCCGGACCTGACGGGAAAGCAGATGCAGATTTTCCTTGGCTCTGCCTCTGCCGAACTCACCCAATTGGTAGAGCTCCACCGAAATGGTGGTGGCAAAAAGGTTCACCTTCGCCAGCTCACCCGCCAAGCCATTGCGGCTGGCTGCCCGGCCATTGTCCCGAATCACGCAAAAATCATCGAGCGCCTGGCCGATGCGGGGTTCTTCCGCGCCGGGGGAATCTTGGTGGGGACTCACGTTTACATGGCCTATCAGAATTACCTTGGTATTCAGTGGCAATCGGCCGCCCAAACCGTCGACTTGGACTTTGCGCATGCCGGCCGTAACGTATCCGTTGCGATTCCATCGGACGTCACGATGGACATGGGTAGCGAAATCGAAGCGCTCCAGATGGGATTCATTCCAGTGAAAAGCTTGACCACTTACGTGAAATCCGACGAGCCGGACTTGCAAATCGATTTCGTGACCTGCTGCCACCGCGGCGGCGACACTCCCGTGCTCATCAAAGCACTGAACGCGACGATGCAGCCGTTGAAATTCATGGAATTCTCCATGGAGGCCCCAATTCAGGTCACACTCCTGGCTCAGCGCGGGCCTATCACCGTAAATGCGCCGCCCCCTGAGAAGTACGCGTTGCACAAGTTGCTGGTCTATGGCGAGCGGCCGCAAAACATGCGAGTCAAAGCAACCAAGGATTTGGCACAGGCCGCATCGCTCATTGACTACTTGGCCAAGAATGACGCTGAACTGTTAAACGAGACGTGGGCCGGGCTGCTCAGCCAAGGGCCAGGCTGGCAGGGTCGAGCGATTGAAGGACTAAAAGCTTTAAATGAGCACTACCCTGATGTGGATACGGCTGCATTAGTCGTCTGACTAATGTCAGCGCTATGGTAAGTTGACCCACACCACCGGGCTTCCCTGCCACCTCTCCCCGCGCCATCTGCACACCCCTTACGCGCTGGCCGCCGTCACGCCATCGCCCGCCCCGGCCCCCTGACCCTTCATCTTCCTTTTCCCCGTCGGCAAGCTGACCGACGCAACACGGGCATACCCCATCCCATTGCACACCCATCGTTGAGCTGTCGGGATAACGGGCGCCCGCGACAAAGACGGCAATATCCTGCATGCCCAGCCAAATCGTCCTGGCGCCCGGTTCGCCATCGTGCTTTCTGCCCAGAAAGCCCCCGCGCTGGGCAATCAGGCGCACCACGGTGTTGAGCGGGGGCGTCTGCCGGGGCACGGGCTTTTTGTTCAGGATGAACGCCGCTCGCCACTCATCGGGCTCGAACCAATTGACGAGTTCCACTGCGTCCTGCAGCGTGGATGCCACCCGGTTGGTCAGCAGGCGCCAGACCACCGGCTTGGCGCCTGCCGGGGAGTTGTTTCCGACGCAATCAGGCAGGTCACTTCAAGCTCGCCGCCCTGGCGGTCAGGCAGCAGAACACGCCGGGCGCGCACCTCCTGCTCGACCGCGCGGGCCTTGCGCCCGCGACCGGCCGGCATCTCAAAGCGGAAGCGCACTGGCAGCATGAGTGTTTCTAAGCCGCAAGGTCACCGGTTTGAATTCAGGCAGCACTGAGTGTTTGATCTTGCTTCGGCCAAGGCGCAGGTCTTCAAGATAATCAGACCACGCCTGCATCATCTCCTGGCGCTTTGCAAGGAACTCGGCCCGGTTATAAGCTGTCCCGTTGGCATCCTTGACGGCGTGAGCCAGTTGCATCTCAGCCACAGCCTCGTCAAAACCCAGGGTTTCGACGATCAGGGTGCGGGCGGTCGCCCGGAACCCATGCGCGGTCATCTCGTCCTTGGCATAACCCATGGCCCGCAGCGCCGCGTTGACGGTGTTTTCGGACATCGGCCGGTCGCGATGGCGCTCCCCCGGGAACACCAGCGCCAAGTGGCCGGTCAGCAAGAACAATTCCTCCAGAACCTGCACCGCCTGCGTCGACAGCGGAACGAAATGAGGCTCCCCCACCTCTTTTTCGAGCTTTGTTCGCTTCAGGCGCGCAGACGGGACGTACCACAGGCCGTTGTCCAGGTCGAGTTCGCACCACTGCGCCTTGCGAAGTTCTCCCGGCCGCACCAGCAGCATCGGAGAGAGCTTCAGGGCTGCGCGAACGACATAGCTGCCTTGATACGCCTCAATGGCGCCCAGGAGCCGGGCCAGTTCCTGAGGCTTGGTGATGGCCGCGAAATGCTTGCACTGGGGCTTTTTCAATGCGCCCTTGAGGTCCCGTCCCGGATCCGTCAAATCATGGCCTTCTGCAATCGCAAAGCGAAACACGTTGGAGCACGTTTCAAGCACACGGTGGGTGGTTTCGCGAACACCTCGCGCCTCGACACGCCTGAGCATCTCAAGCAGGATCTTTGGCGTGATGTCGCTCAGCAGCTGAGAGCCGATGAGGGGAAATACATCGTTTTGGAGGCGGGCGATGACCTTGGAACTGTAGCTCTGCATCCATTGGTCCTGGCGTACATGGAACCAGCGCCGGGCGACCTCTTCAAAGCTCCCCAGCGGGGCTTCTCCGGCTTCCTGACGACGCCCGGCTTCATGTCGCTCGGCAATCACCGCACGCTGATGCCGTCGGTCGTCGCTGGGATCCTGCCCTGCCGCCAGCATCGACCGTGCAACAGTAGCCTTCTGGCGGGCTTGCGCCAGCCCAACCTGCGGGTAGACACCAAGGCTCAACGTCTTGCGCTTACCCTGATACGTGTAGTCGAATCGCCAACCATGCGAGCCGCCGTTGACGAAGGGCAAAAGATACAACCCCCCGCCGTCACTCAGCCTGCCGGCGCCAGGCTTCAGCGCCTTGATGGTCCGGTCGCTCTTGATCATTTCCAAAGCCATATTCCGCTCCCCTTTCGCGCAAGCGCGTCCCTCGTTGATGAGTGATGCAGTAACTTTTCTGCAGCTACCTCGATTCTTTCGAGTTACTGCAGGAGTTACTGCAAAAGTGGCTGGATTGGGCCGGAATTTTTCGGACGTCCCCGGACAACAAAAAAGCCCTAAGGTGTTGATACCTAAGGGCTTTTGGACTTCGTCGGACTTCCGCGAAATTTTATATGGTGGCCTGGGGCGGAATCGAACCACCGACACAAGGATTTTCAATGCCCATCCTTGTGTGCGGCTTGAGCGAACCGACACGCAACATTCATATGAATCAAGGACTTAGAGCGCACCGGCCCGCATTCAAACGCAGCCGGCCGCAGTCAAAAGCACTCGATTCCCGTCACGAACGTCAGAAACTGCGTCAGACGCCAGTGATGTTTCCATTCTAGCGACAACGACTTATACACGCCAGTCCCCGGCACAAATGAAGCCGCGATGCATGCAAAAAACCGGCCTCAATCCTGACGCCATGCCCTGCCCCGCTACCCTTGCAGGAATCCGGGTCATCAGGACAAAAGCGCTCGCCGGGCCTGCGGCCATTTTGCTGCCCGCCATAATTCCCCGATGACTTCATCATCGTCCCTGCCGACCGCTGAAGCCGACGGCACCGGCAAGCACCGGCCCGCCCCCTCGCCGGCCAAGGCAGCAGCCGGCAAGGAGGCTCCGGCACAACCGGCAAAAATCCCGCTGAGCGCCTATGCGCCCGTTCTCCTGGCCCGACCGATGTCGGTGTTCGGCGCGAAGTTCGAGGTCCACCTCTCTGCCTCCTGCACCCTGAATCCCGGGACGGCCCTGCAGGCCGTGATGGACACCAGCCTGCTCACGTTTCTTCGCACCGAAAATCCGGCCCAGCTCCAAAATTTGAAAACGTTGATTTATGCCGGAACGGGCAAGCACCAGCCGTCCGAAACGACTAGGAAACGCATTCAACAGGATTTAAAACTGCTCGACGCCGAAGCCGTGGTGGCCGTCCTTAATGGCCGGGAGCCCCCGCCGGCGCCCCCTCACTCCGACTGGAGGGCCGTGCTGATGGGGATGGGCGAGGGAGAAAGCCATTTCGTGCGCGACCTCACGACCAACCTGGCCTCGTGGGACGACCAGGCACTGCACATCCGCGCGCTGGTGCGGGCTGGCCAGCAGGACCAGGCGCAGGCCCGCACCGCAGCCCTGATGGGCACGGGCCCGCTCGCCTGGGAAGCACTCAATCCCCGGCTGCTACAGGCCCCTCAAGTGCTGGTGCTGCTGGAAAGCTGCTTGCAGACGCTGGCCCGGCTGATGTGCGCAGTGGACATGCCTTCGCTGGATTTACCGGCCCGGGAATCCAACATCACCGAGCTGCTTGACCCCGGCCGCCGACCGCTGGGGCACTGGCTCTACGACGTGCAACAGGCCTCGGAGTGCACAAGTCTTTCGGCCCTGGCCCAGCGCCTTTTGAGCGTCGGCGCCAGGCATCACGACCGGGCCGTCAGCCATGACCTGCTGAAAAAATGGTCGAGCTCGAAAAACGTCGTGATGCCCCAGACAGCCGCCAAGCCGGTCTTGCGCGGTGTGCGCATCCGGGCGCGCGCCGACAGGCTCCAGGACCGCTTTTACGTGGCCCGGCTCCTGACGTTTTTGTGCGACCTGACGTGTTCGGGCATCCCGGGCGAAGCCCCGGCCTGGGCCGACATCCAGGCGCAGCTCAAAGACCGGTACAGCCAGGTCTACCGGCTGGAGGCTGCGAATTGGCCGCGGGCCCCTGGCGCGGCCTAGCCGTTGGCTTTTGCTTTGGCCTGCCTGGCGGCCTCTTTCTGCACCTCCGCATCGATGCGGCTGATAAAGCTTGAGCCAGGGATTTGACCGCCATACAGCGGGGTCATGGCTTTCGTAACGCGGGACACAACTTCGCGGGTCATGGGGGTTGATTTTGATTTTGACATCTGAGTTCTCGATTTGAGGCACCGCAAGATGGCGGCAAGGAGTACTTTCTCAAAACCTGGCGCCCGGGCGGTGCTGTTTTCTGGAAAAGTTGGCGAACGTTGACGTCGACAACCTTTGCAAGCAGCTCCA
>NZ_JADMJK010000054.1:125522-125862 GCF_018780625.1 Polaromonas sp.
GGCAGCGCGAACAGCACGGTCGCCAGCTCGCGAGGGAACCTGACCATGTCTTTCTCGGCGAATACGATGAAAGCTCGCGTGGCTCTGGCCGTCAGTCCGGGTTCGTCGGTTGTCGTTCAGATTCAGGCGCAGCAGATTGCGCGCCAACCTGGCCGCCGCGTCGGTGCCCCCCGCTCATATTGCAGCTCAAGCTGCAGCCACATCTGGCGGTGGCAGAAACGGTTGCCCACGTGGCCCCAGAGGATGCGTCCTTTGAAGCCCTTGGGCTCGGCGCTTCAGCCTGCTTGAGCGCAGCGGTTGCGGTGGCCAGGGTCTCAGGTTCGTCACTTTCGGGCTGCAT
>NZ_JADMJK010000054.1:125872-126174 GCF_018780625.1 Polaromonas sp.
TGCTGGCCAGAGCCAGATGCGCCTCCAGGAAGCCGGGCTGCATCGCCACCGGGGCCTCCACCCAGGACCTGGCGCGCTTCTTCGGTTTGGTAAAGGTGCAGTAGCCAAGCGGTGAACGTCACGGCAACTGCTAGCGGGCAGAAACTCGGCACCATCCAGCAATCCGACTTAGATTCGTACATCACTGCACAGCACTGGCCTCGAACCAATTAATAGCGAGTCGAATATGCTGATGCCAACGGTTTCGTCCGAGTTGTACAGCGCCGGCCTTCGACCCACCTGATGTACCTTGAGGTGCTACG
>NZ_JADMJK010000208.1 GCF_018780625.1 Polaromonas sp.
CCAGCATGGTGCCGGTCACGGCGCGGCCCAGCGGCGTGGTGTTGAAGTAGGTGACGCCGGCGGTGGTGATGTGGAAGGCACCGGCCTGCAGCGCGGCCAGGCCTTCGGCGGCCAGCTGGCTGCGGCAGTCGATCAGGCGGGCCTTTTCAGCGCCGTATTGCATGGCCTTGCGCGGGATTTCCTCGTAGTCCGGTTCGTCGGGCTGGCCCAGGTTGGCCGTGTAGGCATAGGGCACGGCGCCCTTGAGTTTCATCCAGTGCAGGGCTGCGCTGGTGTCAAGCCCGCCTGAAAATGCAATGCCGACTTTCTGGCCGATGGGAAGATGCTGAAGTATGGTGGCCATGAAATGGGTTCCTGCGTGGTCTTGAGTGGGGGCGGATGATTGCGGCGGATTCAGGCGAAGTGGCAGATGTAGTGGTAGGGCGCGGCAACACGGATATCAAAGCTGGCGTTGCCCGGCACGCTGAATTGCTCGCCTGCTGACGACGTGAGCCACTGGTCGGTTCCGGCCAGCTTGTACTCGCAGCTGCCCGCCACGCATTCCATGATTTCGGGCGCACCGGTGTTGAAGGTCAAGGTGGCCGGAAGGATCACGCCGACCGATTTTTTGGTGCCGTCCGCCAGCGTGATGCCGTGGCTGACGCATTTGCCGTCGAAGTACACGCTGGCTTGGGTGCTGACGCTGACGTTGTCAATTTTTTCGGTAGTCATGGAATGGATTGGTTAACAGTGAAAAACAGGGCGGCCAGTGCGCTGGCGCATAAAGCAATTATTTTAGGTCACACCGCTGGCCGGGCCTGCGCTGCGGCGGATTGAGGGTGTTGAATCCGATCTGACCTTGCGGGCGTATTCAGGAATATTGGACAATCATCTTCCATGAAGCCAGAAAGCCCGGATATTCAATTGATTGCACTCCTTGACCGTGTTGCACTGGCCGATGAGCCGGCCCTGCGCGAACTGTACGACTTGACCTCGTCCAAACTCTACGGCGTCGCCGTGCGCGTGGTCACCAACCGCGAATGGGCGGAGGATGTGCTGCAGGAGGCTTTTCTGAACATCTGGCGAATTGCCGGTGACTACAAAGCGTCGCTGTCGCCACCCATGGCCTGGATGGGCCTGGTGGTGCGCAGCCGGGGCCTTGATTTTTTGCGCCGCCGGACTTCCGAGCGAGCGGATGTGATGAAGGAACTTGACGACGTGATTTCAGACACGGTGGCGGGCGACTCGCCCAACCCGATGGACACCACGCAGGCCAGCGAACAGGCCTGGGCGCTGCACCAGTGCCTGAGCCAGCTTGAGAACAAGCAGCGCGAGGTCGTGAGCCTGGCCTATCTGCGGGACTTGAGCCACAGCGAACTGGCCGAGCAGCTCAGGCTGCCTCTGGGCACCGTCAAAACCTGGATTCGCCGCGGCCTGGAGCAACTGCGCGGCTGCATGGGGCGCTTCGCATGAATATGGCCCCCACACTTTTCACTGCGTGTAATACGTTGCCCCCCGAGGGGGCTGAGCTTGCTTGGGGCGGCCCGGCGCTGCGCTCGTTTTCCCCCGCGCTTTCTGGGACATCAGCATGGATATCTTGAACAACCCTGCCCTGATGGATCAGCTGGCGGCGAGCTACGCGCTGGGCACGCTGCGCGGTGGGGCGCGCCGCCGCTTTGAAACGCTGGCGCGTGACAACGCCCCGCTGCGCGCTGCGGCGCTGATCTGGCAAAGCCGGCTGGCCTCGGTGTCCGAACTGCAGCCGCAGGCCGCGCCCAGCCCGGCGGTGTGGCAGCGCATTGAAAACCTCGTCAACGCCGAAAAGCAGGCGCGCGCCATGCAGGCTGCGCGTGCGGCGCCCGTTGCCGCAGCGGCAGCTGGCGGCTGGTGGGCCAGTCTGGGGCTGTGGCGCGGCGCGACGGCGGCTGGCGCCTTTGCGGCCGTGATCGCCGTGGTGACCGGGCTGAACCTGAACACCCAACTGAGCGGCCAGGTGCAGGAACTCAGCGCCAAACTGTCGGCCACCCCCGAGATTCAGTACGTGGCGGTGCTGGCCGACGACAAGGCCTCCGCGTCGATGCTGGTGACTTTTGATCCCAGGAATAAAAAGCTCTTGCTCAAGCGGGTTGGAGATTTCCGCGAGCAGCCTGACAAGTCGCTGGAACTCTGGGCGCTGCCGCCCGGAGCGGCGCCCCGCTCATTGGGCGTGCTCTCGGGTGACCCGGTGGTGCGCCTGACGGCTGCCGACAGCGACATGCAGGAAGTCCCCACGCTGGCCATCAGCCTGGAGCCCAAAGGCGGCGTGCCGGCTGGCAGCGGGCCGAGCGGGCCGGTGCTGTTCAAAGGTGCCCTGATTCAAACGGCGCAGTAAATGTTGTCTGTAAAAAAGGTGCGTTTCGACGCCCTTTTTTTGATGGGACTGGCGACCTCCCTATCAGCGGCGATGCCTGCCGTAACTGCCATAACCCCGGCTGTAGCCAAAGTTAAGGGAAAGCCCGATCGGCAGGTAAATTGGCGCATAGGCCGGTGCGTAGTAAGGCTGCGGGTAATAGACGGGGTAGGCGGGGTAGGCCGGTGCCGCGACCATGGGTTGCACATAGGCTGGCGGCATGGGGGCGGGCTGATAGTAGGCTTGCGGCGGGGGCGGGGCCGGCTGGAAGGTTGGGGGCGCTGTCGTCATGGCGCCAACCGGTGTCACCTGCAGCCGCACGTACAGACCCGGATCGTTCAGCATCTGCGCCGTGTACTGCGTTCTCTGGTATTCGTAGACCACGTTGTAGTGGCTGACGCGGTTTTCGTAAAAAGTTTGCGTCGCGCACTGCTGCAGGTTCTGGATCTGGGGGGCACCGCCCTCGATGCGGTCACCCAGCATGGCGCCGCCGACCAGCCCGATCATGGTGGCGGCTGTCCGCCCCCCGCCATCGCCAATGGCGTTGCCGGCCGCACCACCTGCCAACGCACCCATCAGCGCGCCCGCGCCGGATCGGGGTGCCTGCGTGATGTAGGCCTGGTTGTTGCACACCTGCCGGGGCACGGCCACCTGCTGCACCACCGGCGTGCTGGAAACCACCCGTGCCAGGATGTCCATGGCAGGCGCCGGCAAACTGGCCAGGGCCGCCGCGCCCGCGAGGCTGGACACCAGCAGGGTGCTTGCGCGTGCTCTTTTCATGGTGGTGATCCCTTTCTGCCTCGTGGCCTGGTAGTCAGTTGGTCAATGGATGAATAGAGCGGTTGTGGGGCCCAGAGTTCGATGAAATGTCTGTAAAGCTGGTGACCAGCTGCAGCATCGCATGGGGGAGGACTAAACGTCTAAACGCGCGCGGCCCAGGCCGCAGCATCAAACCCGACCGTGATGTCCGGCCCCCAGTCCACCACCGGGCGCTTGATGACGCTGGCGTGGGCCTGCATCAGCGCCAGCGCCGTCACGTCATCCGTCACGTTGGCCTGCGTCGCTGCGTCCAGCTTGCGCCAGGTCGTGCCTTTGCGGTTCAGTAGCCGGTCCCAGCCGACGGCTTGCGCCCACAACGCCAGTTTGTCGGCCGGAACGCCGTTTTTCTTGAAATCGTGGAATTCATGAGGTTGGCCGTGCGCGGTGAGCCACGCCCTGGCTTTTTTGACGGTGTCACAGTTGGCAATGCCGTAGAGAATGATCATGCGGCGAGTTTGCCATGAATTCAATAAAAAGTGACCTTGGCCCATATGGATTGGTCGCAAGTTGCTATTAAATTGATAGTATTTGGCGGGCGCCAGCGATGCGCTGAAACGGCAAGTTGGCGCCCGCCCAAGGGTTTTCCGCCTTGCGCGACAATACGGGACTGTATGGAACACCTCATCACACTTGACGACTGGCTGGCCCACTGCGAGCGCCTGCACCCCAAAACCATCGACATGGGGCTGGCGCGCGTGCGGGCAGTGGCCGAGCGGATGGGGCTGCGGTTCAGCTGCCCCATCATCACCGTGGCCGGCACCAACGGCAAAGGCTCCAGTTGCGCCATGCTGGAGGCCATTTTGATGGAGGCCGGCTACCGCACCGGCGTCTACACCTCGCCGCATCTGGTGCACTTTGAAGAGCGCTGCCGGGTCCGTGGCGATATTGTCAGTGCGCCTGAATTGGTCGCTAACTTTTCTCGCGTTGAAAGGGCCAGAACCCTGAATGGCGATGAAATTTCGCTGAGCTACTTCGAGTTCACGACGCTGGCCATTTTGCAGCTGCTGGCCGATGCCAGGCTGGACGTGGTCATTCTGGAGGTCGGCCTGGGCGGGCGGCTGGATGCCGTCAATATCCTGGACGCCGATTGCGCCCTGATCACCAGCATTGACCTCGACCACATGGAGTTGCTGGGCAACAACCGCGAAACCATTGGCCTGGAAAAAGCCGGCATCATGCGCGCCGGCAAGCCGGTGGTGGTGAGTGACCCGGTACCGCCGCAAAGTATTCTGGATCATGCGGCCGAAGTGGGTGCTGACTTGTGGCGCTTTGGCCACGACTTCAATTTTTCAGGCGACAAGCTGCAGTGGAGTTGGGCCGGCCGGGGCCGGCGTTATGCCGGGCTGGCGTATCCGGCGCTGCGCGGCGCCAACCAGCTGGTCAATGCCTCTGGGGTGCTGGCGGCGCTGACGGCCTTGCGTGACCGCCTGCCTGTCACCGCCCAGGCCGTTCGCAATGGACTGTCCCTGGTGGAGTTGCCGGGGCGCTTTCAGATCATTCCGGGCCAGCCGACGCTGGTGCTGGACGTGGCGCACAACCCGCATTCGGTCGCCGCGCTGACTGAAAACCTTGATGCCATGGGGTTTTACCCCTGCACCCATGCTGTTTTTGGCGCCATGGCCGACAAAGACCTGGCGCCCATGCTGGCGCGCGTGGGACCGCTGATTGACAAGTGGTATTTTTGCGACCTGCCCACGGCCCGTGCTGCCACCGGCGAGGCACTTCAGGCCAAATGGGCAGCGGTAAAAACCCGTCCGGACGTGATGGCCCATGCTTACAAAAGCCCTGAGTTGGCCCTGCAGGCAGCTGTTGAGGCCGCAGACCCCGCTGATAGAATTGTGGTTTTTGGCTCTTTCCTCACGGTGGGTGGCATTTTGAAGGACGGTGTGCCGCGTCTTTCGGCGCCGCATCTGGCTACTTGAAGTTCAATGAGGTCGCACAAAACGGCCTGACCTCGTCTCTGGAATGCCCGCCAGACCGCGTTAACCTTTAACGGATTCAAGCCAACCATGTCGTTTTTCAACTTCCGCCGGGGCGGCTCCAACGCTGCGCCTCCTGCAGCATCAGCGGTCCAGACGGACAGCGTGGAAGTCATGCGCAAACGTGCCAAGCACCGCCTGATCGGCGCGGCCTTGCTGGTGTTGATGGGTGTGGTGGGTTTTCCGCTGCTGTTTGATACGCAGCCGCGGCCCATTGCCGTGGACATACCGATTGAAATTCCCGGCAAAAACACGGTCAAGCCGCTGGCGCTGCCCGCACCGGCTGGCAGCACGGCAACCCGCAAGGAAATTGCCCCGGCCGAAAAGGTGACTGCCGACGCAAGCCTTGCACCCGAAGAAGAAATTTTGCCATCCCGACCTGCGGCAGCCCCTGTTGAGCGGGCGCCGGTTGCTATTAAAAACGATGTCAAGCCGGGCGCGAAAGCAGAAGTCCGTGCCGTGCCGAAGCCGCCAGTCGAGGCCGAAGCCAAACCGGCACCGCCGCCACCCAAGGCCCCCGTGCCGGACAGCGAAGGTGCGCGGGCCAAAGCGCTGCTCAATGCTGCGCCGCCGCCATCTGCCAAAGCGGTGGTGGCCGAGACTGACGCCCGTGTGGTCGTGCAGGTTGGCGCATTTGCCGACGTGGACAAGGCCCGTGAGGTGCGGGCCAAGCTGGAGCGCGCGGGTCTTAAAACCTACGCCCAGGTGGCGGACACCAAGGACGGCAAGCGCACCCGCGTCCGCGTGGGCCCGTTTGCCAGCCGGGCTGACGCAGAAAAGGCTGCTGCAAAGATCAAGTCGCTTGATTTGCCGGCCGCCATTCTTTCCCTGTGAGCCGCTTGCGGGTGCGTTGCGGTGCTTGACTGGATTTTGGCGAGCGTATTGCTTTTATCCCTGCTGCTGGGTGCGTGGCGGGGGCTGGTGTACGAGGTGCTGATGTTGCTGGCGTGGGTCGCGTCGTTTTATGCAGCGCAGTGGGCCGCACCGCAGGTGGCCGCGATGCTGCCCTTGTCTTCGGTTTCAGAGTCAGTGCGTTATGCGGCGGCCTTTGTGCTTGTGTTTATTGTGGCCGTGTTCGTGACGGGCTTGCTGGCGCATGGGCTCAAGAAGCTGGTTGAAGCCGTCGGCCTGCGCCCCGTGGACCGCGCGCTGGGTGCGGCCTTTGGGCTGGTGCGCGGGGTGGTCTTGTTGCTGGTCGCCACCGTCGTGATGGACATGACGGCGCTCAAGTCCAGCCCCTGGTGGCTGGAGTCGCAGGGCGCGCCCCTACTCACGGCGACGCTCAAGGGCGTGGCGCCGCTACTGCCTGAGCCGTTTGCAAAGTATCTGAATTAGTTTTTTGAATTTATTTTTGAGAGTAGACAACACCATGAGCGAAACACCATGTGCGGAATAGTCGGCGTCGTTAGCAAGGCCCCGGTCAACCAGCTGATTTACGACGGCTTGCTGCTGCTGCAGCACCGTGGCCAGGATGCCGCCGGCATCGTCACCCAGCAGGGGCGCAAGTTCTACATGCACAAGGCCAAGGGCATGGTGCGCGACGTGT